>NZ_JASLCE010000100.1 GCF_030146175.1 Flavobacterium sp.
ATTAAACAGTCCTACTTCTTCCACATCACCCGAATGACTGATAAATATCTGGACAATATAGGACGCCGCTATAACCAATAAGCCCATAAAACTTAAGGCATAGCCCAATTTCAACATCTCTTTCCCTTCGCGTAAGGCTTCGCGGCTCTTTACCGCCTCCGAAGGAATTGCCAGTTTCTTACAATACAGCATTGAAAACACAAAGCTGATCACTGCCGACAATAGAATCGAAGGGACAATTGCGTCCAACTTCCAGTAATAATACAACGGAACACTGATCACAAGTCCTACGCCACTACCATATAAGTTGGCTTGCGCTAAATATTTATGCTTCCGAAGTCCCTGTAATACCGCAATATTACCGCTGGTTAATTGTTTAAAAAGCAAAACGATGGCCGTCCAGGCGAAAGCCCAGGTAAAATCGTAATTCCCAAAAGACAGATAACTCAACCAGGGCGATAACAATAACGTTACCACAAACCCAAGCGTTCCTGTGAGCCAAATCAACCGGGACAAAACACTAACTGTCCGGCTTATTTTAGGAGTATTGTTTTCAGTTCCTGCCTGAGAAATCTCTTTTACCGCACTGGTCTCCAGTCCGAGGTTGGTAAATCCGCTGATCAAATTAAGTGTTGCATTTAATAATCCTGCGATTCCCATTCCGGCCGGACCAATCAGAACGGCAATAATTTTTGACCGGATTACCGAAACCAATATATTGAATACCTGAACGCCTCCAAAAATAGAAGTCGCTTTTAAGATATGACGATATGCAGATTGGCTTTCGGACATAAACGGTTTTCCGCTCTTAATAGTTGTTTAACGCGAGGATGATCGCATCGACCTCTGCGGTTGTTAAAGTCGAATTTAACGGCAAACTCAGCACTTCCCGATGGATTTTTTCGGTTATCGGAAACGACAAACCGTGAAATTGCGGCAATGCTTTTTGCTGATGCGGCGGAACCGGATAATGAATTAACGTTCCGATTCCTTTTTCTTTTAAATATTCGGCCAGTGCTTCCCTATTTTCGGTACGGATCACAAACAGATGAAAAACATGGTTTTCTGAAAAATCATAATACGGCAATGCCAATTTCGGATTTTGAATTTCCGACAGATAGCGTTTTACAATGCTCCTTCTTTCCGTTGCTTCCACATCGGCGTCCGGTAATTTGATATTTAATATACCCGCCTGAAATTCGTCCAAACGGCTGTTATAGCCTATATGATCATTTACATATTTGATCTCCGATCCATAATTCCGTAGGGAATATAGCATTTTTGCCAATTCGGAATCGTTGGTTGTAATCGCTCCTGCATCGCCCAAAGCACCCAGATTTTTACCCGGATAAAAACTAAACCCCGCGGCATGTCCCCAATTACCGGCTTTTCGTCCGTTTAAAACCGCTCCGTGTGCCTGAGCCGCATCTTCGATAACCAGCAAATTGTATTTTTCTGCCAATTTGTGGATCGGCACCATGTCCGATAATTGTCCGTATAAATGCACCGCCAAAATAGCTTTGGTAGTTTCGGTTCGCAGTTTTTCGGCTTCCGTCGGATCAATATTGTAGGTTTCCAGCTCCGGTTCGACCAGAATCGGAACCAATTCGGCCTGTAAAATTGCCAGAATACTTGCAATATAGGTATTGGCCGGCACGAGTACGGCATCGCCTTTTTGCAATTTTCCCAGTTCAATATAGGCTTTAAAAATAAGTATCAAAGCATCAAGTCCGTTGCCAACACCGATACAGTGTTTTACGCCACAATAGTCCGCAAAACCGGTTTCAAATGTCCGAACTTCGTTTCCTAATATATACCAGCCACTGTCCAGAAAAGTACTAAACTTTTCCTGAAACCGGGTTTCATACGGTTTATTCAGTTTTTTTAAATCTAAAAAAGGTATTTTCATAACGGTAAACTGTAAAAATCCTGGGTATACATAGCGCATCCCAGCTCTTCCTTTTGTTTTAACAATCCGGGATTATAGGTTTTCCCTTCCTTCTGACTAACGGTTCCCATATCGAAAAAGTATTTCCCTTCTGCTTTAAATTTTAAAATCAGTGTGATAAAAAGGTAATCCAGTGCGCGCAGTTGTTCGCCTTCTGCCGTAGTGGCGCCGTATTGTGATTTCACCACATACGTATCGACAAACAGCGTAATTCCCGCTACAATTCGACCGTCCCGATATACCGAGTACTGTTGAATATTTTCCGGAAATTTGTGATGCAAAAGCGTAATTTCATCTAATGTATGCACCGGTTTAGCCTCATATTTTTCGGATAGTCGCGGTTCGAGAACCTCATTCCAGAAAGGGCCAAAATCCTGTTCCTGTACCACTTCAAGCAGTTCATTTTCCGGTTTTCGGTACCGTTTTAATTTGCTTTTTCCAATTTGTAACGGTCGCTGATAATCGATCGCCATACTTATATCGCTACGATAAAGCGCAGCACCATTTCGAATCAGGAAATTGTGCCATTCGCGATTCGAACCTGCCGTATAAAAAGAGGGTCTTGATTTGAACACCAAATGTTCCAGCGATGCCGCTTTAAGATAATCGCATAATGCGGTAAACAGACTTTCAAGATAAGCATGTCCGTGGTTTTCCTGAACGAGTAATCCGCCATAGGTTAGTCCGCCATGCGAATGCAATTCATTCCCTTTTCGATTAGCCGGTAATAAGGCCACTACCGTTTCCTTTTCGAAGATCATTAAAGAGCCATCTTCAAACCGATCTTTATGGTATTCCATAAAATCACGAAGGAAAAGAAATGTACCATTTTCGGACTGATTTACAAAATCATTCCATAAATTATAATCTTTTTCGCTATATTTTCTTATCTTAAAATTTTCCACGCAAGCTGCATAAACTTTGGAAATTTACTACTTTTTTGCCAATTTTTTGTTTTTGATTTCATTCATTTTGGCATCCATTAGTTTTTTGGCATTCAAATAATTACTAAATTTAGAACCGTCAATTTTAAAATTAATGCCCTTGAATCGAAAATTACGCGGTCTTATACTCTTGTTTTCTGTACTATTTTCACCCGTGATAATAGCACAGGACATTAGTCTTTACAATCAGTTTAACGGACGTTATGATTTTACTTTTATAGGAAACACGCTTAATCCGGAGGAAAATTCCTTTCAGGTGGTGCCCGCTATTTTCACCAGTTCATCGGCTACATTAAATCTCGCATCCGGTAATACCATCGAAAAAGCCTATTTGTATTGGGCAGGTTCCGGACCAGGTGATTTCGATATTAAACTCAACAATATCCCTATTCGACCCGACCGAACTTTTAGTTATCAGCGCAATGCAACCGGAATTCTCCTGGACTATTTCAGCGCTTTTAAGGACATTACCGACTTGGTACAACAAATAGGGAACGGTCAATACACCGTCTCCGATCTGGATGTTTCGCCTTATATCGCGCAACATTTTATCCGGAGAACCAATTTTGCAGGTTGGGCTATTATTATCGTTTACAAAAATGAGACTTTACCTTTAAATCAGCTAAATATATATGACGGAATGCAGGCTGTTCCGGACGTGGTTAATATTACCCTTTCGAGTCTGAATGTTATTGACAATCAAAATGCTAAAATTGGTTTTCTGGCCTGGGAAGGAGATAAAGACATCCTGGTTAACGAAACATTGCGCATTAATGGAAATATTCTAAGCAATCCGCCATTAAATCCGGCTAACAATGCTTTTAATGGTACCAATAGTATCACCGGAAGCTCAACCTTGTACAATATGGATCTGGACGTTTACGATATTCAGAATCATATTGACATTGGCGATACCTCAGCCACAATACAATTGACATCCGGTCAGGATTTTGTGATGATTAATGCTATTGTAACCAAACTAAACAGTCAGTTACCCGATGCTTCCGTCAGTATCGACAACATCGGTGTTCATTGTAATTCCAAAACCATTTCCGTCGATTTTACCGTTTATAACCTGGAAAGCACCCATCCATTACCGCAGGGCACTCGGATAAAAATATATGCCAACGAGACACTTGTCGGCACCTATCAGACATTGACAACGATTCCTATAGACGGACACGAAACCCGTTCGGTTACAGTCGTTTTACCGGAAGCAATTGTTTCTCCTTTTACCTTAAAAGTTGTAGTAGACCCGGATAATACAGTAGTTGAGATCAATGAAAACAACAATGAAGCTTCCACTACAGCCACCCTTAACATATCGCCACAAGTCAATCCGTTACCGGCTTTAAAAGTTTGCAACAAAGGCTACGGATCGGGTTACTACGATTTTTCGGGTTATGATGAGTTGGTTAAAACCGATCCTTCGCAAACCGTAAGTTTCCACGAAACAGCCGAAGATGCTAATCAGAATACGAACCCGATATATAATAGTCATCATTATCTGTCGGAGCAATCGCCAAAAGAAGTGTTTGTACGTGTTGGCGATGCGAACTGCTATAAGGTAACGTCGTTTATGCTACTGACCTATAATTGTCCACCTACGGTTTATAACGCTGTTTCGGCCAACGGAGACGGTCTTAATGACACCTTTTTTATTGAAGGATTGCGAACCATTTTCCTAAACTTCGAAATTTACATTTACAACCGATGGGGCAAACTGGTATGGCGAGGTGATCAGTATACAGAAGACTGGAACGGACTTATAAAGGACGGTGTGGGTCACGAACTCGCTCCGGAAGGCACTTATTTTTATATTTTAAAACTAAACGATCCGGATTATCCGAACGATCTGACCGGTTTTGTATACCTTACTCGTTAGGTGGATTCCGGTGTTCCAGTGTTGGTAAGTACCATTCGAACTTGACGGCCATCAAACGAATTACGATGATCACCACCGATGTTGTCAAATACAATACATCTTCCTGTACGTTCCATTTGCGCAGCAGAAAAAAGACAATTCCACCTATAATACAGATGGTCGCATAAATTTCTTTTCGGAAAATTACCGGTATATCGTTACATAAAATATCACGGATAACACCGCCAAAACAAGCTGTCATGGTACCTAATGCGATACAAATGATCGGATGCAGGTGAATAGCGATTCCCTTTTCAAGACCGATTAATGTAAAAACACCCAAACCTACCGTATCAAACAAAAACAAAGAGGTTCGCAGTTTATCGAGACTTTTGCGAAAAACCAAGGCCAGAAAATAACCGATCGTAATCATATAGACATAATCGAGATTTTGCATCCAGCCAACCGGTGTCCGGCCAATCAATACATCGCGCACGGTACCGCCACCAACAGCCGTTACAAAGGCAATAATAAACACGCCAAACGGATCCATTTTTTTATTCATCGCCGTCAAGGCACCCGACAATGCGAAGGCCATCGTCCCCAAAATATCCAATAAATGAAACATAGTATTGTTTTTAGTAATTCTAACGCTACATATTGCGTGTATAGTAGTTGTAATCTTTTAAAACGGTCCTGATAAAATCACTGTCATTCCCGGACTGATTTTTAATGCCCGTTACCGATTCAATTTTTTCCCGTAGCTGATAGATCAGTTTGAAATCGTCGACACGTAATGCCGATTCGAATGTTTCCTTGATAATCCGGACATCATTATCCGAAAGTTTAATCACCAATGGATAAATTGGCACATACCCTTCGTCTATTTCCTGAAGAATAGTATGATCGATATTAATGTTGCGTTTTAGACTAATCACTGCAGTTCCCGCGGCCATATCGCCCAACCGCTGACTTTTATTACTCGCCAGAATTGCTACCATTCCGATCACGCCGCTTCCGATACCAAATTCCACGATCCGGAATATCCAGCGAATCAGGTAATCGCCAAAACCGGCCTGATAACCGTCAATTTTAATCACCTTTATTTTCATTATCTTTTTCCCTACCGTTTGTCCTTCCATCAGGCTTTCCTGCAATAGCGAATACAACATTACCGGCAATCCAAACAACATCATAATCGCTCCCGACGTCCACGGATCAGCGCCTTCAAAGAATTTTTGGATGTTCAGCAAATAGAAAAACACGTAGATTACCACCACAACATAGGCAATTTTTACCAGCATATCCAAAAGTTCGGACACAATTCTTGTACCAACTGAGGCTGTTTTAAAACTTATATTAACATTTTGCGTTGTTACTATTGATAATTCTGACATATTTTATACTTTAGCTTTTTGCGAATGTATGAGAGAAGTTGCATTTATTAAACAAAATAAAGAAAAATGGCTTGAATTTGAGCAAGCAATTTTCGGTAAATCTAAGAAAAATCCTGATGATCTGGCGAGTTTGTATATCCATCTGATGAATGATTTGGCATATGCACAGACCTACTATCCCAAAAGTAAGACGGTAGTTTACCTTAATTATCTCGCTTCACAAACCTATCAGAAAGTTTATAAAACCAAAAGAGAAGAAACCAACAGGCTGGTTCATTTTTTTAAAACCGAAGTCCCGCTTTTGGTATACGAATACCGTCGTTACCTGCTTTATGCCTTTATTTTATTCTTTGCCTGTACCGGTATTGGCGTACTTTCGGCGCATAATGACGCTACTTTTGTGCGGCTTATTTTAGGCGACGGTTATGTGAACATGACACTCGAAAACATTAAGGAGGGCAATCCGGTCGCGATTTATAAAAGCGGAAGCAACTGGGGCAGTTTTATCGGCATCACAATTAACAACCTGATGGTTGGTATGCGTTGCTATATCTATGGAATCTTTGCCGGAATCGGTACTTTTTTTGTACTGATTCAGAATTCGATTATGCTCGGATCGTTCCAGTACTTTTTTTATCAGGAAAAGGTATTTTGGGAAAGTGTACGCGGGATCTGGATTCACGGTTCGATGGAAATTTTTGCCATTGTAATCGAATCGGCTGCCGGTTTTATCCTTGGTGCCAGCATATTGTTTCCAAAAACATTTTCGAGGCTTACTTCGTTTAAGACCGGACTAAAAAACAGTCTTAAAATATTTTTAAGCACGATGCCGTTTACCATTGCCGCTGGTTTTCTCGAAGGTTTTATCACCCGATATTCGATTGATATGCCGCGAGCGCTAAATGTTCTGATCATTCTCGGTACACTGGCACTTATTTCTTTTTACTATCTGATTTATCCTTATATTCTCCATAAAAAATTAACTCGAAAACATGTTTCAACTTTATAAAAAAAGAAATTTCAACGAATTAGTCGGCGATACTTTTAGTTTTTTTAAATTATACGGAAGACATTATTTCCGAAACTACCTGATTGTAAACGGTGGTTTTGTGCTGGTTTTACTGGTTCTGGTTTTTTTCCTTTTTAAAGTATTTTACGAAGGAACGCTTTCCGGTTTGAGTAATGGTGGGCCCGGGAATCAGTTCGACGGTTTTATTGCAGAAAACTTTTCGCTGTTTTTGGGATTCGGCGGATTGTCGGCTCTTTTGCTACTAATTATCAGCCTGATCAGCTATCTCTATCCGGTAGTCTATCTCGATTTGTTATCCCGAAAAAAAGATTTTGACACGGCAGAAATCACTCAGGTAGTCAAATCTAAAATTGGAAAAGTGCTTCTTTTTTTCATCCTTTCGATGTTTACTGCTATACCGTTAATCGCGCTGGCTTTTATGTTGTCGTTCGCTTTGGTTTTTATCCTGATCGGAATTCCGATGATACTTATCCTGATTCCGGCGGCAGGTTCCTGGTTATCGCTGAGTTTTTATAATTATATTTCAACCGACGACGATTATTTTGTTTCGCTAAGCAAAGCGTTCCAGATGATGAAAAGCAAATTCTGGCCTATAATCGGTTCTACTTTTGTTATGTACCTGATCGTACAGGCTATCGTAGGGACGATCTCAATGGTTCCGTATATTATCGGAGTAGCTTCGGTATTTACCACTCTTGAGGATCCGGGAACTATTAATCCGGAATCTTCCAGTCCGTTTTCGTTTTTTATTATTATGATGTTATTGACATTTGTGCTGTCGGTAATCTTAAATTTCTTTATGCAAAATCTGTTACTGATCAACAATGGAGTGATCTATTACAGCATCCGCGAAGAATTGGAAAACAATACTCCAAAAAGCGACATTGATTTGATTGGTACACAAAGTGAATAAGTTGCTCCTTTATATCATCCTGTTTTTATCCTCGTTTGCCACTTATTCACAAGTGGACGAACTAGAGGATCCGACTGTTATTGCCCGGCAAAACCGGCAGATACAAACATTGTCGGACACAACGGCTATTCAACCGTTACCCTTCCATTCTAATTTTAAGGAAAACTATTCCGGAACGGATTTTCAATACGAAACCGTAGCGCCCGACACCAGTGCCTGGAGTTCGTTTAAAGCCTGGTTGCAATATTGGCTGGGACGTATTTTTTCGTTTGGAGTAGACGGTGCCAATCCGACAGCACTTGAGATTGTTCTAAAAGTTATAGCCATATTGATCGTACTATTTGTCGTCTATATGATTGTTAAAACAATACTGAATAAGGAAGGCAACTGGATTTTCGGAAAATCATCACAAAAGAAAATCACGACTTCCGATACGATCGACGAAGACATACATTCCATTAATTTCGAAAAAGCGATACGGGATTCTAAAAACAATAACGATTACCGACTCGCGATTCGTTATTATTACCTGTGGTTGCTCAAACGTTTATCCGACAAATCGCTTATCGAATGGGATATTGAAAAAACCAATTCCGATTATCTGTATGAAATCGGCAATCCGAAATTACGACACGATTTTTCCTACCTTTCGTATATATACGACTATAGCTGGTATGGCGAATTCGAACTCAACGAAACGACTTTTAATCAATCGGAAAAGGCGTTTATAAACACTTTTAATTCCCTGTAAATGAATCGGACTTTAAAACTATATATCGCTTTTCTGGTTTTGATCATTGTTGGAATTATTGTTATTGATTCCGGCCGACCAAAGCCTATTAACTGGACGCCAAGTTATACGATTCAGGATAAAATACCGTTTGGACTTTATGTATTTAATAAGGAAATCCCTGGCCTTTTTCCGAACCAAAAAATAACTCGTTTCGGCACTACGGTTTATGAATTTCTGGATCCGAAATACCGTTATTCCGATTCGACCTACGCCGTTAAAGGAACGATACTGATGATTTCCGACGATAATACGCTCGACGATACATCGGCAGACGAGTTATTGTATTTCGTTGATCATGGTAATACGGCTTTTTTAAGTATGCAGTCGTTTCCGAAAAAATTAATGGATTCCCTAAAATTTGATTGCATCACAAATATGTCTTTACAGGACAATATGCGACAAAAACTAAGCGCGAATAACGTTAAGAATCAACACTATAATTTTGGAAAAGGTAGCGGAAATGTGAGTTTTCAGTCGATCGATTCGACTACAACCGATGTTTTGGGCTATCAGCAAACGGATAGCATTAAGCACGCCAATTTTATCCGGGTTCCTTATGGTACCGGTTATTTTCTGTTGCATACGCAGCCGGCTGCTTTTTCAAATTATGTATTGTTAAAAGATAAAAATGCCGAATATTGTAGTGCGATTTTATCGTATATCCCAAAAGGGGAACTGTTTTGGCAGTCGTTTAGTTATAACGATCAGAATATTTCCGGTTCGCCGATGCGCTATATCCTGAGTCAGCCGGCATTAAAATGGGCCTGGTATCTTTTCCTGATCGGCATGCTGGTATTTATGTTTTTTAATGCCAAACGCCGTCAACGGATCATTCCGATAAAAGAACCAGTACCGAATACGACCGTCGATTTTACCAAAACAATCGGAAATCTATACCTTCAGGAAGGTAGTCATCATCTGATAATTGAAAAAAAGATCATTTATTTTCTCGAAAAAATACGATCGGAATACCTGATCGATACGTTCCAACTGGACGAAACCTTTGTTAAAAGGCTACATCAGAAAACCGGAAAAGATCCCGTACTGATCGAAAATGTAGTACGCCTGATCCAAAAACACCGGAATGAGCTTGTGAGTACTCAGGCCGATGTCATTGAAATTAGTAAAGCAATAGAAAAATTAAAGTAATATGGATACTTTTGAAAATACCCCAATCGAAGCACAAACCGAAAATGTAAATTTTGAAACCCGACTGGATCTTTCGGCACTTTTAGAAAGTGTAACCCGAATCAAACAGGAACTGGCTACCGTAATTGTAGGTCAGGAGAAAATGATTGATCAGCTTTTAGCGGCGATCCTTTCCAACGGCCACGTATTATTGGAAGGTGTTCCCGGCGTTGCCAAAACCATTACCGCCAAACTTCTTTCAAAGACACTGGCCTTACAGTTTAACCGGATTCAGTTTACACCCGACCTGATGCCTTCGGATATTCTGGGAACCTCTGTTTTCGACTTATCCAAATCGGCTTTTGAATTTAAAAAAGGGCCTATTTTTTCCAATTTCATATTAATCGATGAGATCAACCGCGCCCCAGCCAAAACGCAGGCGGCACTTTTTGAGGTGATGGAAGAACGCCAAATTACCATAGACGGTAAAACCTATGTGTTGGACACACCTTTTCTGGTAATCGCGACTCAAAACCCGATCGAACAGGAAGGTACCTATCGTTTACCGGAAGCGCAACTCGATCGTTTCCTTTTTAAAATCAATATCAACTATCCGAATCTGGAAGAGGAAATCGCGATTATTCAACGTGAAAATGCCTTGCAAGACCGGAACAAACTGGAATCGGTACAGCAAATCATTGCGCAAAGCGATATCCTGAAATACCAAAGTCTGGTCAAACAAATCCGTATTGAACCGAATCTGATCGAATATATTGCTAAAATCGTACTGAATTCCCGTGAAAATGCATTCCTCTATCTGGGCGCTTCTCCAAGGGCTTCGATTGCCATTTTAAATGCTTCAAAAGCATTTGCCGCCTTACGCGGTCGTGATTTTGTAAGTCCGGAAGATATCAAGGAAGCGGCGATACCGGTATTACAACACCGCGTGGTCGTGAGTCCGGAACGCGAAATGGAAGGCATCACCAGTGCCGAAATTATCAAACAAATCGTCGATACGGTTGAGATTCCAAGATAGGTCGTTACTGTTCATTTTTTATCATTATAGCTTTGAATTTCTTTAAACGATTATACCTCAACAACTTCTTTTTCTATACGCTCCTCGGGATTATAGCAAGCTTTGTGCTGGCTTATTTTTTCGAAGAACTGTATCGTGTAAGCTGGTTGTTGTTCTGGTTGTTACTCGCTTTTACAGGCATTGATATTCTGTTGCTCTTCACCGCAAAGCAAGGGATAAAAGCCTCGCGTGTACTTCCGGAAAAATTGTCCAATGGCGATGAGAATCCCGTTACGATCAAACTGAAAAGTGCGTATTCTTTTGATATCTGGCTAAAGATTATCGATGAAATTCCGTTCCAGTTTCAGGTACGCAATTTTGATGTCAGACGTAAATTAAACCGACACGAGAAAGATGATTTCCAATATTTCCTCCGTCCAACCGAACGGGGCGAATATTCCTTTGGCAATCTGAATGTCTATGTTGCCTCACCATTACGTCTTGTTTCCAGACGATTCACTTTTGATCACAATCAAACCCTTCCCACCTATCCATCGTTTATTCAGTTGCGTAAATACGATCTGATGGCTTTTTCGAATAACCTGTTCCAATATGGGGTAAAAAAAATAAGACGGATCGGTCATACGATGGAATTTGAACAAATCAAAGAATATGTGCCGGGCGACGATATTCGTACGCTAAACTGGAAAGCCACAGCCAAAAGAAACCAGCTGATGGTCAACCAGTATCAGGACGAAAAATCGCAGAATATCTATATGATCATTGATAAAGGGCGTACGATGAAAATGCCTTTTAACGGATTAAGTTTGTTAGACTATTCGATTAATGCCTCGCTTGCGTTGTCGAATGTAATCCTGAAAAAACAGGACAAAGCCGGGATGATGACGTTTTCTAAAAAAATTGAAAACCGCGTAGTGGCCGAACGACGTCAATCGCAAATGCACCTCATCATGGAAGCCCTTTATAATATCCGAACGGATTTTTTCGAAAGTGACTTTAGTCGGTTGTATGTGGACATCAAAAAAAATATCAACCAGCGAAGTCTTATTCTTTTGTACACCAATTTTGAGACGCTCGACGGACTTTACCGCCAGCTTCCCTATTTAAAAGGCATTGCCAAAAACCATTTACTGGTTGTGATCTTTTTTAACAACACCGAACTCAACCAACTGATCGATAAAAAAATAACCACCGTACAGGATGTATACGACCAGACTATTGCCGAAAAATTTGCCTTCGAAAAACGCCTGATTGTAAATGAACTTAAAAAATACGGTATCTATTCCGTATTAACCCAACCCGAACACTTAACACTCGACACTATCAATAAATATTTAGAAATTAAATCAAGAGGAATACTTTAAAACAAACATCAAAACAAACATTAATGAAAAAAATTTTACTATTTGCCTTATTACTGATTACTACTCTTACCACGCAGGCACAAATCAAATTTGAAGAAGGATATATTATTAAAAACGGTAATGAACGTATAACTTGTTGGATTAAAAATCTTGACTGGCGTAACAATCCTAAAGAAATCGAATACAAACGAGACGAAAACGGTACAGTAGAAACGGCCAATTGGTCCAATATTAAAGCATTTGGTTTTACCAATCAAAAAGTTAAGTTTATCAGCGCCTGGATCAAACTGGATCGCTCCTCTGAAAAAATGGCTTCTTTAAGCCGATCTCCGGAACCTATTTTCAATGAAGAAGGACAATTCCTAAGAGTTTTGGTTGAAGGTGATGCATCACTTTACCTATTTGAAGACGAGAATTCGTATAAATTCTTCTATTCTTATAATGGTTCCGAAATCGAACCGCTTATTTTCAAATCGTATTTGGATGAAAATATTCAAATCAGAGCCAATGAAGACTATAAAAATCAGATCCTAACCAACTTAAAGTGCGAATCTATCACTCGTGAGATATTGCGTAAACTTCGCTACCGTGACAACGACCTGATTGATATTTTTGAAGCCTACAATACATGTAAAAATCCATCCGGAGCCGCTTCTACTTTTAAACAGGAGATTGTTCGAAAAAGCGCTTTACACCTTAGTGCGAGAATCGGTTTAAACACTACGTCAGCTTCTTTTGACAGTAATTCTAAAAACTTTGGCGAGCCGTATGTTGATTTTGGTAACAAAATGACATTCCGAATTGGCGCCGAATTAGAGTATATTTTACCGTTATACGGAAATAAATGGAGTCTGATTCTGGAACCAAGTTTCCAGTCTTACAAATCTGAAATCGTTCAGGATGGTTTCACGCATTCACTTGATTATAAATCACTTGACATTCCGGTAGGTGTTCGTTATTATATGCACTTAAACGACAAATCCGCTTTATTTATCAACGGTATCTTTAGCTATAATATTGATTTGGGATCCAAACTGGTCTACACCGTTTACACGCAACCTACTGAAGTTAATGTAGATCCTGTTTATAATTTTGGTATCGGTGCCGGTTTCCGTTTCTTAGAGCGTTTCAGTTTTGAATTGCGTTATGCAACGAATCGTAGTCTTGTTAACAATGAAACAAAATACGACAGTAAATACAATACCACTTCATTTATCTTAGGATATCGATTATTCTAAAAAATAAAAATAACAAGGATAGCTGTTATTCCTCCGGCTATCCTTGTTATATTTATAAATTTAAGTTTATTTTTACCCTAAAAAAATAACGCATTTTTCACCGCATACCAATGAAGCAGATCAGTAGTGTCCAAAATCCTTTTATAAAATCGTTGCTCCAGTTACAGGACAAAGCCAAAAACCGGAAACAATCCGGCACTTTCCTTATTGAAGGTCAGCGAGAAATAATGCTGGCACAAAAAGGTGGCTACCGACTTATTACTGTTTTATTTTCTCCGGAAATAATTTCACTTTCTGCAGTTCATGAACTAACAGAACCGGATACTGAAATTATCGAAATCAGCAAAGAAGTCTACCAAAAACTGGCCTATCGCGATACCACCGAAGGTGTTCTGGCCATTGCCGAATCGAAATCCTTGTTGCTATCCGATTTAAAACTTCGGAAAAATCCGCTTATTCTGGTAGCAGAAGCTCCGGAAAAACCGGGAAATATCGGTGCTTTATTACGAACTGCCGATGCCGCCAATCTGGATGCCGTTATTATTGCCAATCCCAAAAGCGACCTTTACAATCCGAACATCATCCGTTCCAGCGTGGGCTGTCTTTTTACAAGACCCATAGCAACCGGATCGACCGAAGACGTTATCGCTTATCTTAAAGCACGGGAAATCGCTATTTACTGCGCAACATTACAAGATTCAACACACTATCATACACAAGACTATACCGGTGCCACCGCGCTTGTAGTCGGTACCGAGGCTACCGGACTTACCGAAGCATGGCGTACCGCCAGTAAACAGAATATTATCATCCCTATGGAAGGTGAGATCGATTCCATGAATGTTTCCGTTGCCGCTGCAATTCTAATCTTTGAAGCCAAAAGACAACGTCTCACATAACCAAAATTAATTATTGCATGATTATGAAAAAGTTTTTCTTTTTATTCTTGTCCAGTTTTTCAATTTATGCCCAAATCAGTTCTCCCGAAATAGACGAACTGGTAGAAAAAACCCTGACGACTTTTGACGTTCCGGGAATTGCTGTTGCCGTTGTTAAAAACGGAAAAGTGATCCATTCCAAAGGTTATGGAGTAAAATCGATCAAAACAAAAGAAAAAGTAGACGAAAATACATTATTCGGAATTGCATCCAATAGTAAGGCTTTTACCACTGCCGCATTAGCCATACTGGTAGACGAGCACAAACTCGACTGGAACGATAAGGTAAAAAAATACATCCCGGAATTCCGGATGTATAACGACTATGTTACCAACGAATTTACCATTCTGGATTTACTAACACACCGTAGCGGATTGGGTCTTGGTGCCGGCGATTTAATGATCTGGCCGGACGGTCATGATTTTACCGCTAAGGATATTGTAAAAAACATTCAATATCTCAAACCGGTTTCCGGATTCCGAACCAAATACGATTACGACAACCTGCTTTATGTAATTGCCGGCGAGGTGATCGAAAAAGTGAGCGGGCAAAGTTGGGCTGCCTTTATCGAACAACGTATCATGAAACCGTTGGAAATGAAGAATAGCGTGGGAACCTGGTCGCGCTTAAAAGACACCACCAATACCATCGTTCCTCATGTACCGATAGACGGTAAGCTACAGGTTATCAAACGGTATAAAAGCACCATTCTCGATGCTGCCGGAGGAATTTACTCCAGCGTTAACGACATGAGCAAATGGGCTTTAGTGCAGTTACAACAGGGAAAATATGGTCCAAACAAGGAAAAACAGTTGTTTAGCGAACAGCAACACGACGAAATGTGGACTCCACAAACCATTTTACCAAACAGTACCACGCCTCCTTATTATACATTGTTTACAGCCTACGGTCTCGGATGGCAATTAAACGATGTTAAAGGAAAACTACAGGTTTCGCATACCGGCGGACTGGAAGGTATCGTAACACAGGTAACCCTACTTCCGGAACTGGAACTGGGTATTATTGTTTTTACCAACCAACAGTCGGGTGCCGCTTTTAATGCCATTACCAATACCATAAAAGACAGCTATCTGGATATCCCGTATACCGATTATGTATCCAAATACAGTCATCAAAAAATATCACGGGAAGCCGAAGCCGATAAAGTAACCAACGAAGTATGGGAAACTGTCGCATCGAATTTGAAGAATCGCAAGCTCAAACACAATTACGACAAACTGACCGGTGTTTTTAAAGACAACTGGCTTGGCGAAGTATCCATTGTAACAAAAGGAAAAAAATTACATTTTATTTCCAAACGGTCACCGCAGTTGTCCGGAGAGATATTCTTCTACAAAGACAATATTTACGCCGTAAAATGGTTTAACCGCTATTTTAATGCCGATGCTTTTATGTACCTGACCTATGATAATGACGGTAACTTACAGAATATTAAAATGGATGCCATTTCACCACTAACGGATTTCAGTTATGATTTTCAGGATCTGGATTTCAATCGGGTCAAATAAATTCTCAAAACGCTCTATAGAGCGTTTTTTTATGGCTCAAATTTTAACATTATTTAGCAGCTATTCGGGGCACTGTACTTGCAAAAGTTATTTCTTTACACTAAATTTAGGAATTGAATGAATTGTTATGACTGAGATTGATTTAGAACAAGAAAACAAAGCAATTGCGCGAGAATACAAAGAACTACTTCGCATTAGTTACCAAACCCTTACCGAAGAAGATAAAAAACTGATCCGTAAAGCTTTTGATGTTGCTGTCGATGCACACAAAGATCAACGTCGTAAATCCGGAGAAGCCTATATCTTCCATCCTATTGCCGTGGCTAAAATTGTCGCCTCCGAAATCGGACTTGGCGCCACTTCCATTGCCGCAGCACTAATGCACGATGTGGTCGAAGATACCGATATCACGATTGAAGACATCGAAAAAATGTTCAATCCTAAAATCGCGCAAATTGTCGATGGGTTAACCAAAATAGCCAAGGTAAAAACCGATCAGGAAATCTCGATGCAAGCCGAGAATTTCCGCAAAATGTTATTGACATTAAACGACGACGTACGCGTAATTCTAATCAAAATTGCCGATCGTTTACACAATATGCAGACGATGGAAAGCATGGCTGATTATAAGCAGGCTAAAATCGCCTCGGAAACCCTGTATATTTATGCTCCGCTGGCGCATCGTTTGGGGTTGTACAACATCAAAACACAACTGGAAGATCTTGGACTAAAATACACCGAACCGGATGTATACCAAGATATTGTAAGCAAAATGAAAGAGACCAAAGAAGAACAGGAAGCTTACATTAAATCCATTTCCGATGTTCTTAAAAATTCCCTGGACGAAGAAGGCATCGAATACACGATGAAAGGACGTCCTAAATCCATCTACTCCATCCGGCGTAAAATGTTGGTTCAGGGAGTGACCTTTGATGAAGTTTACGACAAATTCGCCCTGCGGATTATCTATAGATCCAAGCCTCAGGAAGAAAAATTTCTGGCCTGGAAAATCTATTCGATTGTAACCGATCATTACCGTCCGAGTCCGAGCCGTTTGCGTGACTGGATTTCATCGCCGAAATCAACCGGTTATGAAGCCCTGCACATTACCGTTATGGGACCAAAAGGACGTTGGGTGGAAATTCAGGTGCGCAGCGAACGTATGGACGAAATTGCCGAAAAAGGATATGCCGCTCACTACAAATACAAACAAGGTGCCACTGAGGAAAATGGTCTTGACGTATGGTTAAACCAATTGCGCGAAGCGTTGGAAAACGCAGAAACCAATGCCGTCGATTTTGTAGAAGACTTTAAATTAAACCTGTATTCCAAAGAAATCTATGTGTTTACACCAAAAGGCGAAATCAAATCGCTGCCAAAAGGTGCCACTTCACTGGATTTTGCCTTTAGTATTCACTCCGAAATCGGAATGCATACCCGCGGAACACGGGTTAACGGAAAACTCGTACCGCTTAATCATGTCCTGAATAGCGGTGATCAGGTTGAAATCATCACCTCACAAAACCAAAAGCCTACGGCAAGCTGGCTGGATTACGTAACCACATCGCGTGCGCGCAATAAAATTAAAAGCGTGCTTAACGAAAGCACCAAGAAAATCGCCGAAGATGGTAAAGAGTTGCTAACGCGTAAATTAAAACATTTAAAAATTACGCTTAACGAGACCACCGTTAACGAACTGGTGAACTATTTCAAGCTGCAAACCAGTCTGGATTTGTTTTACCGTGTCGGAGCCGGTCTGATCGACAACCAGCAATTAAAAGATTTTGCCGCGCAGAAAAACAATACCTTGATCAACTTCTTTAAAAACAAGATCAAACGTTCTCCTAATGTCGCACCGGAACAGCTGCACCGTAATGAGATTATAAAAAATTACGACTTACTCGTTTTCGGCAAGGAACAGGAAAAACTGGACTACAAACTGTCCAGCTGCTGTAATCCGATTCCGGGTGATGATGTTTTCGGGTTTATCACGATCAACGAAGGGATTAAAGTGCACCGTAAAGACTGTCCGAATGCCATTAGTTTACAGTCAAATTATGCCTACCGGATCATTCCGGCCAAATGGATCGATTCGTCTCAGGAAGAATTTAAAGCCATCCTTAAAATTACCGGAATGGACACCTTAGGTTTAACCAACGAGCTAACCAAGGTTATTTCCAATCAGATGCACGTAAACATTCAAAGCATCGCCCTTAGCGGTGAAGCCGGAATTTTTAACGGACAGGTAACCGTGGTCGTTCAAAACAATACCATCCTGAAAAAACTGATCGACAACATCAAAAAAATTGACGGTATCGACAAAGTCACCCGCGTTCATAAAAACTAAAAAAGCTTTTTATTTATACTTCAAATAAGTACTTAATTCCCGTTAAGTACTTATTTGTTTTTAAGAAGTTCTCACTTTTCGTTAATAAAAAACTAAAATTTTCCGATTCCGGAACATTACCAGATTAAAACTTTACACTCCAAAAAATAAAGCTTATCTTTGCGGGTATTTCATACCAAACCTACTATGGAAAATAATAAGAATCAAGAAATTGTAAAAAGCGTATTCACTAAATATCTGGAAGAAAAAGGACACCGTAAAACACCGGAACGTTATGCTATTCTTCAGGAAATTTATGATAGCGCCGAGCATTTCGACATCGAATCCCTATACATCAAAATGAAAAACAAAAACTATCGTGTGAGCCGTGCAACGCTTTACAACACGATAGAATTATTATTGGAATGCGGTTTGGTTAGAAGACATCAGTTTGGACAAAATCAGGCGCATTATGAAAAGTCTTATTTTGACAAACAACACGATCACATTATCATGACCGATACCGGCGAAGTGATCGAATTTTGTGATCCGAGAATACAGACCATTAAAAAAACGATTGAGGAGATTTTCGATATCGAAATTCACAACCACTCGTTATACCTGTACGGACAGAAAAAACAGCACAAAGAGAATTAACAACTACGCATACGACAAATAACTATATTAAACACAAAACAACAAACAACAACAGAATGACCGTAGATTTGCTACTAGGATTACAGTGGGGAGACGAAGGAAAAGGAAAAATCGTTGACGTACTCACTTCAAAATACGACATTATTGCTCGTTTTCAAGGCGGACCAAACGCCGGACACACTTTAGAATTTGATGGAATCAAACACGTACTGCGAACCATTCCTTCCGGTATTTTCCACAAAAACTCCGTTAATATCATCGGAAACGGTGTCGTGATCGACCCGGTGGTTTTCCAGAAAGAATTGGAAGGCCTGGAAAAATTCAATATGGATATTAAATCCCGTTTGCTTATTTCCAGAAAAGCACATCTGATTTTACCAACACACCGTTTATTGGATGCCGCTTCGGAAGCTTCAAAAGGGAAAGCCAAAATTGGATCTACCCTTAAAGGAATCGGACCGACCTATATGGACAAAACCGGAAGAAACGGTTTACGTGTAGGTGATATCGAACTTGCCGATTTCGAAGAACGTTACCGTACTTTGGCCGACAAACACGAAGCCATGATCTCGTTTTATGACGTAGACATGCAATACAACCTAAAAGAACTGGAAGATGAGTTTTTTGCTGCCATCGAGGTTTTAAAAACACTTACGTTTATCGACAGCGAAGCATTCCTGAATCAGGCGATGAAAGATGGAAAATCGATCCTTGCCGAAGGTGCTCAGGGTTCCCTTCTTGACATCGATTTCGGAACCTATCCGTTTGTAACGTCTTCCAACACTACTGCTGCCGGTGCTTGTACCGGTTTGGGTATCGCTCCGAACAAAGTAAAAGATGTTTTCGGTATTTTTAAAGCGTATACAACCCGTGTAGGAAGCGGACCATTCCCAACCGAGCTTCACGATGAAATCGGACAAACCATGGCACGCGTTGGAAACGAATTTGGATCGGTTACCGGAAGAGCCCGCCGTTGCGGATGGCTGGATTTGGTAGCCCTGAAATATGCGATTCAGGTTAATGGTGTTACACAATTGTATATGATGAAAGGCGATGTACTTTCCGGTTTTGATACCCTAAAAGTATGTACCGGTTACAACTATAACGGCGAAACCATCAACCATTTACCGTATAACATCGAACCGGAAAACGTAACTCCGGTTTATGTGGCGAAAAAAGGCTGGAAAGCCGACCTAACCGGAATGACAACATACGAACAACTTCCGGCCGAATTAAAAGAATACATTGAATTTATCGAAAGTGAAGTGGAAGTACCAATCAAAGTGATTTCGGTTGGTCCCGACAGAACACAAACGATTCTGAAATAATCTGAAAAACGCTTCCAAACGGAGGCGTTTTTTTATTTTTCGCATATTTTAATTATTTAATAAATTATTCTTAATTAAAAATCCCGTTCGTAGATTTTACTTAAATTTGGCACAAAATTTCAGACTTTGAAGCAATTCTTTCTTTTTCTTATAAGTTTCACTATTTGGTGTACTACTTCGGCAGTGGCACAACAAAAAAAAACAATCCAGATCATCCATACGGATTTCACCGACAGTAATCAAAATGAAATCCCGGGTGCTTCCATTCTTACCGGTAATGTTCAGATCGAACACGATGGTGTATTGATCAACTGTAATAAACTGTACTTTTTCGAAAAAGAAAATTATGCCAAAGCCTTTGGTAATGTAATTATGAACCAGGGCGATACTATTTTCATGAACAGCCGTTATGCCGAATACAATGGTAATGAAAAGTTTGCCTATGCCTCCGGCGAGGTTGTTTTGCGTTCACCCGAATCGACCTTAACCACCGATACGTTAAATTTTGATCGGAATATCCAACAGGCTTACTACAATTCCAACGGTACCATTATCAACAAAGACAATACCCTGAAAAGTAAATCCGGGCGCTATTATCTGAACGAAAAAAAGTATCAGTTCCTTACCGCAGTCACCGTAACCAATCCGCAATGTGTGATCAAATCCAATCATCTGGATTTTTACGACAATTCGGGACATGCCTATGTTTTCGGTCCGTCTACAATTACGAGTAAAGACAATGTCATTTATACTGAAAGAGGATTTTACGACACCAAAAAGGATCTGGCAACACTAACCAAAAATTCCACGATTAAATACGATAACAGGCTCATAAAGGGCGATAAGATATTTTACGACCGGAAGCGGGATTTTTCCTCCGCCACAGACAATGTCAAAATCACCGACACCATCAACAAAATGATTGTCCGGGGACATTATGCCGAAGTGTATAAAAAACAGGATTCCATGTTTATCACCAAAAAGGCCTTACTTTCCAGTCTGGTCGAAAACGATTCGGTGTATATCCATGCCAAAAAACTACTGGTTACCGGAAAACAGGGCGAACGGATTATCCGTGGTTTTAACAACGCCCGTATCTACAAAATCGATATGAGCGGGAAATGTGATTCGATCCATTCCGATCAGAAAAAAGGATTAACCCAGCTTATCGGAAAACCGGTACTCTGGAACAACGAAAGCCAAATGACCGGCGACGTCATTCATCTTATCGGTAATAATAAAACGGAAAAACTGGATTCTTTAAAAGTACTCAACAATGCTTTTATCGTACAGAAAGATACATTAGGAACCGGCTTTAATCAAGTAAAAGGACAGGACTTATTTGGCAAATTCAAAGACAATAAACTTTCCACTGTCGATTTGGTTAAAAACACCGAAAAGATCTACTATATGTATAACGACAAAAACGAGCTGGAAATGATCGATAAAGGCGTTAGTAGTCGGATCCATCTTGAACTGGAAGACAATAAAATTCAAACCATGACCGCCTTTGTCGACCCGAAAAGCGACAGTTATCCACCGGATCAGTTTCCGGAAAACGCACGAAAACTGCGTGGCTTTGTCTGGCGTGGCGACGAACGCATCAAATCCAAAGATGACATTTTCCCTCCGGAAGAACTCGCTTTGGACGCACAAATATTAAAAGAGAGTCTTGCGAAAGATCTCGAAAATGAAAAACCAATGGAGGCCACGAAAGAGACATTAGAATACGGCAAACCTCCCAAAAAAGAAAAAGCGAAAGCGAAAAACACCAAGAAAAAATGATTCAGGATTTCTATAAATACCAGGCGCAAACTTCCCCGCACCCGTTAGCCATGGAAGTTTCGCACGCCAAAGGTTCTTATATTTACGATACTACAGGAAAAAAATACCTCGATTTTGTTGCCGGAGTTTCGGCTTGTACACTAGGCCATCAACATCCGCGTGTAACCAATGCGATCAAAGATCAACTGGACAAATACGCCCATGTAATGGTATATGGCGAATATGCCCAGGATCCATCTGTTCTTCTTTGTAAATTGCTGGCTGAAAATATGCCGGCCGAACTAAACAAGACCTACCTGGTTAATTCCGGAACGGAAGCCACGGAAGGCGCACTAAAATTAGCCCGTCGTGTGACCGGCAGAAGTCAGCTGATTTCCTGTTTTAACGCCTATCACGGCAATACTATGGGATCGATGAGCGTAATGGGTTTTGAAGAGCGCAAACAAGTATTCCGCCCTTTGATTCCCGACGTGGATTTTATCACTTTTAACAACGAAGAAGACTTACAAAAAATAACATCCAAAACCGCCGGAATCATTTTGGAAACCATTCAGGGTGGTGCCGGTTTTGTACAACCGTTTGACGGCTTTCTTACGAAAGTACGCCAACGTTGCGACGAAGTGGGTGCCATGATGATTTTGGACGAAATCCAGCCCGGTTTCGGACGTACCGGAAAATTATTCGGTTTCCAGAATTACGATGTCGTTCCAGATATTGTGGTTATGGGTAAAGGAATGGGTGGCGGTATGCCGGTTGGTGCTTTTACGGCCAACGAAAAGCATATGGATCTTTTAAGCCACGATCCTAAACTAGGACACATTACAACTTTTGGTGGTCATCCAGTGATCGCAGCAGCGTGTTTAGCGACCTTACAGGAATTAGTTGAAACGGATCTGATGCAACAGGCGTTGGAAAAAGAAAAATTATTCCGTAAATTACTGGTACATCCGTTGATCACTGAAATCCGCGGCGAAGGTTTAATGCTCGCCCCCATGACAGAAAGTCCTGAAATTACCAATAAAGTCATTTTTAAATGTCAGGAAAAAGGGTTGATTTTGTTCTGGTTGCTGTTTGAAGGCCGTGCCATACGTATTACGCCTCCCCTGACGCTTTCCAACGAAGAAATCGAAGAAGGATGTGGCATCATTATTGAAGCTATGAATGAAGTCATGAACGAGATGTAACCCCTTGTGAATAAACTAAAATTGTTAATTAAATTGTTCACAACATAGCATTTCGATTTCTGAAAAAATAACAAACCTTTCCTAATTTTAATAAGGATAATTTTAAACAACTGGAGTATGAATTTGAGTCACGAGGAAGAAGATAATAGTTTATCCTTATCAAAGTTCGAATCGATGTTGAAAACCAACAAGGTATTCTTCTTTGACTCCGAAGAGTTTGAAGATATCATTCTTCATTATCTCGATACGGGTAAAATTAATTTAGCCAAAAAAGCCCTAAAACTTGGACTGGAACAGCACCCAAAATCAACCGGTTTAAAACTGGTTCAGGTGGAGCTTCTGGTTTTTGACGACAAACTGGACATAGCCGAAAAATTATTAAATGATTTATACGCTATCGAACCAACCAACGAAGAAATTTATATCCAGAAAGCCAATATTTATTCCAAAAAAGATCAGCACGACAAAGCGGTGGAACTTTTACAGATCGCTTTACGCTATACCGACGATTATGCCGACGTATATTCGCTTATCGGCATGGAGTACCTTTTTATGGACAATCTGGAACTAGCCAAGGAAAATTTCATCAAGTGTCTCGAAAACGATACCGAAGATCATTCCGCTTTATACAACGTAGTCTACTGTTTCGATTTTCTGGATCAAAACGACGATGCGATTCTTTTCTTAAACGGTTTTATCGACCGAAATCCATATAGCGAAGTGGCCTGGCATCAGTTAGGTCGCCAGTATTATACGGTAAAAAACTACGAACAGGCGGTTCGCGCTTTCGATTATGCTACGCTGATTGACGAAAGTTTTTTAGGTGCGTATCTTGAAAAAGCAAAAGCACTTGAAAAACTAAAAAAATACCAGGAAGCGATCGATTGTTACAACATCACTATGGAGTTGGACGATCCAACGTCTTTTGCACTTTTACGCATCGGAAAATGCCACGAACGTCTTGGAAGAACCGATGTTGCCTTACAATTTTATCTAAAAACGGTACACGAAGATCCGTTGTTGGACAAAGCCTGGATTGCCATTACCGATTTCTATATCCGTCAGCGCAATTTCCAAAAAGCCTTGTACTATGTTAACAAAGCAATTGGTATCGACAACGAAAACAAACTGTATTGGAAACGCTATGGCGCGATCAACAAACAACTAAGCTTTTTTGAGGAAGCCGAATATGGTTACCGCAAAGCCGTAGAGTTTGGCGATTATCAATTAGACACCTGGTTGTTCTGGGTTGACTTATTACAATTTTTAGGTGAATTCGACAGTGCCGTACAAACCTTATTACAAGCTTCGGAGTTTTTCCCGGAAGAATACGAAATCGAATACCGATTGGCCGGATTGTACTATATGCTTCACGACGAAGAAAAAGGCAAAGTCCACCTAAGCAACGGATTGCGATTAAACTTTAACAATCATACACTATTGGAAGAATTATTCCCGGTAATCTGGAATCAGAAAGCGATTCGAACACAGATTGAAAAGTATCAGAAATTAAACGAATAAGACGCATCCAAATACCATATTTTACCAGTATCTTTACGGTTAATTGATTCATTTAATTAACCGTTTTTTATTATGAAAAAAGTTAAGAAAAGGAAGTTCGGCTTAGTCGGAAAAAACATCAGTTATTCATTTTCGAAAAAATATTTTACCGAAAAATTCGAAAACCTCGGACTTAACAACCATAGTTATGTCAATTTTGATATCGATACTATCGAAGCGTTTCCTACTATCCTTTCCGAAACTAAAAACCTAAAAGGAATGAACGTTACCATTCCGTATAAAGAAGCTATCATTCCGTTTTTAGGTAAACTTTCTAAAAATGCAGCCGTAATTGGCGCCGTAAACACCATTCGTATTACCAAAAAAGGCGAAACCAAAGGCTATAACACCGATTTTTACGGTTTTAAAAAAGCATTGAAACCGATGCTTAAAAAACACCATCAGAAAGCCCTCATTCTCGGTACCGGTGGTGCCAGCAAAGCCGTAGCCTATGCGCTTCAGAAATTAAAAATTGAATACGACTTCGTTTCCCGGAATGCTACCGAATGTGAATATTCGTATAGCGAACTGAACGATACTCTTTTTAACGAATATCAAATCATTATCAACACCACGCCACTAGGCACATTTCCGAATATACAGGATTGTCCGGAACTGGATTACTCCCTTTTTACCGACAAACACATTGCGTTTGATCTGGTTTATAATCCCGAAGAAACCGAATTTTTAAAACGAGCGCGATCACAAGGAGCCAAAATTAAAAACGGTTACGAAATGCTCGTTTTTCAGGCGGAAAAAGCCTGGGACATCTGGACAGAAAAACAAAAATAAAGACGGCTTTTACACCGTCTTTATTTTTTTGCTTTTGGTTACAGCAATTCCAAAAGTGCAAAAAAACTGACATCAATTATCGGTTTATAGCAAAAAATACGCACTTTATCCCATTTTTCTTTTGCCTTTTCCGTATGCTTTTAGTATCTTTCCACTCAATTAATGTTAAACTTAAGCATTTCAACAATGTTAGAAGAAAAGAATGATAACCTGCCAGAGGCAGACGGACAGGAACAAATTAAAGGCGAAGAAACCGTTCCAACAGCAGAACAATCTGCCATAGAAGCCATCGAGAATTCCAATGCCGAGGAAGGCGAAGACGATGCCATTTCCGAAGGTCATGATATCCCGATGCTTCACTATGAAGCCATGTCTATGGAGGAATTGGTTGCCGAACTTGAAAAACTGGTTGCCAATCAGAAGGTGGTATCCATCCGAAACCACGTAGAGGAAATCAGAAAAGATTTTATGGACAAATACCATCACTTTATCGATGAGAAAAGAGATGAGTACAGCCATGAAAATAACGGCGATGTGACCGGTTTTGACTATCACTATCCGTTAAAAAACAAATTCGACTCTATTTACAATCACTATAAAGACTTAAAAAATCAGCACTTCAAACAGCTTCAAAACAACCTGAAACACAATCTGGATGTTCGTCAGGCGATTATTGAAGAACTGAAAAGTCTGATCGACAATCCGGGAGAAAGCATTCAGGATACGCTAAAAAGCGTAAATGAATTGCGTGAGCGCTGGAAAAATGCCGGCCCTATCCCTCGTGACAAATACAACCACGTATGGAATAATTTCCATTTTCATATCGAGCGTTTTTACGATCATCTGCATTTGGATCGCGAAGCACGTGATTTGGATTTTAAACACAATCTGGAGCAAAAACAAAAAATCATTGCCCGCGTAGAAGAATTGGTCAACGAGAGTGATGTTACCAAAGCGTTCCGCGAATTACAGTCGTTACACAAAATCTGGAAAGAAGAGATCGGTCCCGTATCCCGCGAACACCGTGAGGAATTATGGAATAAATTTAGCGAGCTAACGCGTCAGTTACACGACAAACGCGAAGCACTTGTTGCTAAAGCCAAAGAAAAAGAAGAAGAAAATCTGGCTAAGAAAAAGGAAATCATCGCACAAATTGAAGCCGTTTCCAACGAAACCATTACCGCTCATAGTGCATGGCAAGGTCAGATTGAAAAAATAGAAGCTTTACGAACGGCTTTTTTCCAAACCGGAAAAGTACCACAGGAAGTAAACGAAGACACCTGGACTGCTTTTAAGAACGCTGTTCGCAATTTTAACGCTCAGAAGAACTCGTTTTACAAAGACATTAAAAAAGACCAACAGGATAACCTGAATAAAAAACTGGCTTTGGTCGAAAAAGCCAATTCTTTAAAAGACAACGAAGATTTTAATGCCACAACACCGATCATGAAGCAAATCCAGGAAGAATGGAAGAAGATCGGACATGTGCCGCGTAAATATTCCGATAGCATCTGGAAAGACTTTAAAGACGCCTGTAATCATTATTTCGATCGATTACATGCCAAACGCAACGAAGCCAATTCGGAAGAAATCGACGCCTTTGAAAAGAAAAAGGACTATCTGGAGCAATTAAAAGACTTCCAGTTGTCTGGCGAACACAAAGCCGATCTTGATGCCATTAAACAGCATATCGAGAACTGGAAAGGTTTTGGACGCGTACCACACGCCCGTCGTCATATCGAAGGAAAATTCAATAAAATACTGGACGCTTTGTTTGACAAGTTAAGCTTATCGAAAAAAGAAGCTGAAATGGTGAAATTCAACAACCGTTTGGAGCAACTTGCCGACAGTGACGATTCCCGAAAACTGGAAAACGAGCAAATCTTTATCATGCGTAAGATTG
>NZ_JASLCE010000027.1 GCF_030146175.1 Flavobacterium sp.
TAGGTAGTTTAAGCACCTTAGGGCTTTCTATTGTAAGTGCAGCAATTCTATCACGATATCTGGATAAAGCAGAATATGGGACTTATAAACAAATACTATACGTTTATAATACTTTATTAATTGTTTTTTCTGCAGGCTTACCAAGAGTATATGCTTATTTTTTACCCCGATATCACTTAAATGAAGGTAAGGCAATTGTATGGAAGATAAGTAAAGTGTTGTTTCTGGCAGGAGTGTTATTTTCGGTTTTTTTGTTTTTATTTTCAGATTGCATTGCGGATGTTTTAAAAAATGAAAAATTAGCGTATGGATTGAAGGTGTTTTCGCCAATGCCCATGTTATTATTGCCTACATTAGGTATTGAAGGTATCTTTTCGACCTATAAAAAAACTTTGTTTTTAGCAATTTATAATACGCTTTCAAGATTATTGATGCTGATTTTTATAGTTGTTCCTGTTATCTTGATTAAGGCAAATTATATTATCGCAATTTATGGATGGTTAATCGCTTCATTGATAATATTTGTGATGACTTATTTCTTTAAAGGAATACCTTTCAAAGGAGTGGAATCGAAGGCAGCTAAATTGGAGCTTAAAGAGGTTTTCGCATATAGTATACCTCTTGTTTTTGCCAGTTTTTGGGGTATCGCTATTAAAGCTGCGGATGAATTTTATATTAGCCGTTTTTTTGGTGCAAACGTTTTTGCCGAATTTTCGAATGGTTTTATCGAGTTACCTCTCGTGTCTATGATAACTACAAGTACTTCAGTCGTTTTAATGCCTGTTTTTTCAAGGGTTATACATGAAAATAAAGGTATTGAAGAATTAGTAATTACTTGGAAAAGCGTTTTAAACAAATCTGCAATGATTATCTATCCGATAGTTGTTTTTTTTATGTTTTTTTCTACGGAGGTAATGGTTTTGATGTACTCAGATGTTTATTTTGAATCCGGAAGATATTTTAAAATTAATATGGTACTTAATTTTTTTAATATCATTATTTTCTTTCCATTAATGTTGTCATTAGGAGCTACTAAATTCTATTCCGGATTACATGCCTTTATTGCAATTTTAGCCTGGATTGGTGGATACTTAATCATGATCATTTTTAATAATCCAATTTCACTTGCAATTTTTTCGGTATCATTATCGATAGTAAAAGTGATAATTGCTTTAGTATATGTGAGCAAAAGACTAAACGTCAAAGCATACGAGTTATTTCCTGTTTTTCAGATGCTCAAAATAATACTGCACACATGTCTTGTTATGTTTGCTGTGACTTTTTGTCTTAAGATGATAGCCATTGAAAATAGTTTAATGAATCTTATTGTGGCAGGACTGTTATATGTGACGTTAGTTTTAATGACAGGGCGTTTTTTGAAATTGAATTATTTAGAATTTTTATATCCATTACTTAATAAAATTAAAAAAAATGGTTGATGGATTTAGTGGGGCAATAGAAAATGAAAATGTTCTGAGTGGTTAGCTTTTCTTTTGTTTAAAATACGAATAATTAAATTGCTAGATAAAATATATATATGATTAAAAAGGACTATAGAATTGTATCTGTCTCCTAAAATTACAAACAATAATTTTGAAATTTATATTTAAAATGTGTTTTATGAATAGGATTGCTATAGTATATCTGATAACAATAATCTTTAAAAAATGAAAATAACCTTAATTGCAGGGGCAAGGCCTAATTTTATGAAAATTGCTCCTATAATACATGCTATTCAGAATGCACAAAAAAAGGGAAAAGATATCTCATTTCGATTAGTGCATACAGGGCAGCATTTTGACGAAAAAATGAGTGCTACCTTTTTTAGAGAGCTTAACATTCCGCAACCGGATGTTAATTTAGAATGCGGAGGAGGTAGTCAGGCAGAACAAACGGCAGCTATTATGATTGCTTTTGAAAAAGAATTGTTAATGAATCCTGTTGATTTGGTTTTGGTGGTTGGTGATGTGACATCAACAATGGCCTGCAGTATTGTTGCTAAAAAAGTAAATATAAAAGTGGCTCATGTTGAAGCAGGTATTCGTTCTTTTGATTTAACCATGCCGGAAGAAATAAATCGGATGGTTACTGATAGTATTACAGATTATTTTTTTACTACATCGGAAATTGCTAATGCTAATTTGAGAAAATCGGGGGTTTCTGAAGAAGCCATCTTTTTTGTAGGTAATGTCATGATAGATACTTTGTT
Source organism: Flavobacterium sp. (assembly GCF_030146175.1). Classification (GTDB taxonomy): domain Bacteria; phylum Bacteroidota; class Bacteroidia; order Flavobacteriales; family Flavobacteriaceae; genus Flavobacterium. The sequence continues at coordinate 2,210 of NZ_JASLCE010000027.1, forward strand.
GGAAAATATACCGCGCTTTTTAGCTCCCTCAGTTTTTTCCACTTTGGGGTTGCAGAAAGATAATTATCTCGTAATGACTTTACATCGCCCTGCCAATGTAGATCAAGGTGAAAAATTAAAAGAGCTGATACTAACTATTGTTAATAATGTTGATGGATTACCAGTTTTGTTTCCAATACATCCAAGAACAGCCAAAATTTTCAGTGATTTAGGAATACAAGCTGAGAATCTTTTTATAATAGACCCTTTGGGTTATTTAGAATTCAATTATTTGGTTGCAAATGCCAAGGCAGTCATAACTGATTCAGGAGGAATCACTGAAGAAACAACCGTGATGGGGATTCCATGTATTACTTTAAGAGATAACACAGAACGACCGGAAACAATTACTATTGGGACTAATGAATTGGTTGGTACTAACCCATCAGCTTTACTTCCGGTATTATCACAATTGCTAAATGGAAAGTGGAAAAAAGGAGGAATTCCTGAGAAATGGGATGGAATGGCAGCAGAAAGGATAGTTGAATGTCTTTTAAATTTACAGTAAGTCACTGGTTTAAAGTTTTTTTTGATAGTTCTGATAAGGTTATAATATTTGTCAAGCTTTGAAAAAATAAAAATGATGATTGGCGGAAGTGTAAATTGTTTAGATCTAATAATATAGTTTAAATGAATACTAAGCAAAAAGCGTGGAGTGTAAAAGAAAATAATTTAGATAGATTTGTTAAAATTGTTTTTTTTATAATTAGTCCTTTTATCGGGTTTTTATATTCTTTAAAAAATATAAAAACCAAATCGTCGTATGTTATTTTCTTCCTAACAGCAATTTGTTTTGGTATTAGTTTTACTATAGAAAAGCGAAGCGGAAATGAGTATGATTTAGATAGTTTTTTTTATAGGGAAGAATTTGAGTCTTTTCAAAACCTAAGTTATTTCGAGTATATAGAGGGTTTTAAAGATTTTTTAAGTTTTGACGAAGGAAGAAAAGATTATTATTATGAAACGATAGCTTTTTTTGTTTCTAGATTTACAGATAACTATCATTATTTGTTTGCTGTTTTTGCTATAGTTTTTGCTTTTTTGTCCTTAAAAACGTTTCGGTTTTTAACAGAAGAAGAGAATTTCAAAAATGATTTATCGTCTTATATTCTAGCCTATATATTTTTAACAAACCAGATTTTTAATATCAATGGAGTTCGATTTTGGACAGCAGCTTGGGTCGCGGTTTTTATAGTATTTCAGGTTTTTAGAAATAAAAAATACCACTATTTAGTATTGATGGTACTACTTCCATTTATACACGGTTCATTTTGGATATTTATTTTTGTTGTTTTTTTATATTTAATATTAAGCCGATTTTATAGAATTTTTATTGTTTTATTTTTCTGTAGTTTTATTTTCTCTTCAGTATCGTTACAATTGGCAAAAGATAGTACCGATTTTTTACCAATTTTTCTTGCTAAATTAATAGATTCTTATACCAGTACAGAAACGATTGAGAAGTTAAGTGCTGAGGGAACCGGTTTTTTTTGGATAGCTAAGATTTTCAAAACGATATCATATACCTATATGAATTTACTGGTGTATTTGTTTATACGAAATGAAAAATTAATTAAAGGAAACTTGAAAACGGAAAGTCTTTATAAATTCCTATTAGTATTAGTAACTTTTGCAAATTTTACTATGAGTATCCCGTCTCTGGGAGGAAGATTCTTTACATTGTCTTACCCGATAATAGCTTATATATGGCTAATCAATTTTGGAAAGAATAGGTATAAATATTTACTCTACTTTTTTCCTATTGCATTCTTTTTCAATATTTATGAGCAACTTATTTTGTATTTAAAGGTTACGGGCGTGTATTTTTATATTTCAAGTCCATTTTATATTGTTTATGAATACTTGTTCTAGAAGGATTTTAGGTTCGGTGATTGTGTGGTGAATATAGACTTCGTTTATGTGTATTTAAAATGAAAGTTGATGTAAAATGTTTTAATAAAAATGAAAAATAAAAAAATTATAATTATTGCGAGTGCTATTTTTCCATTTCAATCTCCTAGAGCTAATAGAGCGACTGAACTAGCTAAAGAGCTTGGTAAACAAGGACATGATGTGACCCTCTATGGCGTATTAGGGAATTATGATTATTCCGTGTTTGAAGCTAAAAATAACGTCAAAGTTAAAAACATTGAAAAAATGACTTTTGCAACTTTGAATAGCGATAATTCTAGTAAAGATACTTTTCTAAATAAAGTTTTAAGACGTTTATTAGGACGTTGGCTGGAGTTCCCAAATATTGAATTCATGTTTAAGATGACTAAAATTCTTAAAAAAGAAAAAGGGACAGACATGTTGATATCTATCGCATATCCGCATCCTATTCATTGGGGATGTGCATTAGCAAAAGCGCGAATGGGAATGACGTTTCCTAAGCTCTGGGTGGCAGATTGTGGAGATCCTTATATGGGAAATCCAATTGAAACACCAGCTTTTTATTTTAAATATATTGAAAAATGGTTTTGTCGGAATGTAGATTATATTACGATTCCGATAGAAGAAGGAAGATCAGCATATTATTCTGATTTTAGAGATAAAATTAAAGTCATTCCACAAGGTTTTGATTTTGATTTAGTGCGTATAGATTCAAGAGAACCTAATAATGAAGTGCCTACATTTATTTATTCGGGCGTGTTTTATCAGGGAGTTAGAGACCCTAGAATGTTTCTGGATTACCTTTCAAAAGTGCCAATTAATTTTAAGTTTATCATTTATACACAATCAAAGGATATATTGGAACCTTACAAAAGTAAATTAGGAGAAAAACTTATTATAAAAGATTATGTAACCAGAGAGGAATTATTAGTAGAATTGGCTAAAGCTGATTTTTTGGTAAATTTTGAAAATGGAAACGCTGTACAGTCTCCCAGTAAGTTAATTGATTATGCGTTAGCAAAAAGACCTATAATGTCAGTATCGTCTTTTACAATTGATGAAAATAATATTGATAGGTTTCTGAAAGGAGATTATAGCAAAAAGTTAGAAGTACATAATATAGATCAGTATGATATAAGAAATGTCGCGAATAAGTTTATTGCACTTAATTAAGGTAATGATTTATTAAAGTAGTCTTTATGATTATAGTATAGTGTAAAATAATAATAGTAATGTGTGGTATATATATAACTAACATTCCTTATGAAAAGGAAGAAGTGTTGGACAAGCTTAACTTAATAAAGTTTAGAGGACCTGATAATTTAGGGTACTCAAAAAAAGGGAATATTTCTTTAGGTCATCTACGATTGGCTATTGTCGATTTGGATGTTCGTTCAAATCAACCATTTTTTTACGATAAATATAGTATCGTTTTTAATGGCGAAATATATAATTTTCAAGATATCAGAGATGAATTGGAAACACTGGGACACTCTTTTGAAACAACTGGTGATACAGAAGTTTTAGTAAAGGGATATGCAGTATGGGGTAAAGATATTTTACAAAAGATTAATGGAATGTTTGCATTCGCGATTTATGATTTTGAAAATGAAAAAGTTTTTTGCGCAAGAGACCGGCTTGGTGTAAAACCATTTTATTATTATTGGAAAGATGGTCTTTTTGAAATTTGTAGCCAATTAAAACCGCTAATGAATTCAGAGAGTGAAGTATCAGAAGAAGCGATTTCAATTTATTTAGATTGTGGTTATGTACCTTCTCCATATTCAATTTTGAAAAATGTATTCAAGTTAAGTCCTGGGAAATGTATTGAAATTGATTTAGTGGCTCAATCGATGAATATTTCTGAATATTGGAATTTGGAATCCGTTACGGCTAAAGATATTTCCTATGAGAAGGCTAAAGAAGAATTACACAAATTATTAATCGATGCTGTAAAAATAAGGTTGGATTCAGATGTTCCTTTAGGAACGTTTCTTTCTGGAGGAATAGATTCAGCATTGGTTACAGCTATTGCGTCTAAAATAACTACTGAAAAGATAAATACATTTACTATTGGATTTAATGATCCGAAGTTTGATGAAAGTAAAATAGCAGAAGAGTTTTCAAAAATTTTAGGCACCAATCATAAAACTACATTTTGTGATGCCAATGATGCCTTAAAATTACTGCCGAAATTTCAAGAAGTTTATGATGAACCTTTTGCTGATAGTTCCGCTTTGCCTTCGTTGTTGTTGAATTTAACTACAAAAAAAGGAGTCACTGTCGCTTTATCCGGTGATGGTGGTGATGAAAGCTTTTTGGGATATAATTATTTTGAAAGTATTCGAAAAGCTACAGTTTTTTTTAAAGTTCCTTACTTTATTAGAAGTTTTCTGGGGCTTTTCATAATAAATAAAAAATCAAAATTTAAAGAGTGGCTTTCAATTAAGAATATTGACGATTTTATCGTAAGGATTTTTGTTTCAATGAATAGTTTGAATTTAGTAAAGAACGATTCATGGATCAATACACACTACTCAATATTTAAAAAATTAGCATCTGATGAAAAGCAAAGAGCAGCGGATCTAAATATTAAACTTTGGTTAGAAAATGATAGTAATGTTAAGGTGGATAGAGCGAGTATGGCTTATGCCGTAGAAGTCAGAAGTCCTTTTTTAGATTATAGGATAATTGAATTCGCCAGAACGTTACCCGTAAGTTTTAGATATCAAAAAGAATTAAGAAAAAAGATTTTAAGAGATATATTGGAAGAATATATACCTAGTTCCGTTTTTAATCAGCCCAAGAGAGGATTTTCTATACCATTAGATGATTGGATTAAAAATGACCTGAAAGAGGAAATTTTAAATTGTTTGAATGATTCCTTTTTGAATGGAGTGCCTAATCTGGATGTGAAAAAATTCAGAAAACAATTGTATAATCATATGGAAGGGACGGAGATTAACGGAAACAATATCTGGAAGTTATATGTACTTGCGAAATGGTCTGAGTACAATAATATTAGTCTGGGCTCAAAAACGAATTAAGGCGTATTAGTGTTTTTCCGTTGCTTATAAATGAAAGAATACTGATTATTCGGGATACTAATGTTTCTTGTTCGAAACTTTTATGAAATATGAAATCAAGGAGCATTGAAATTATCATTGATGTCATTACGGATCGTCTGACTCGAAATCTGAAATTAAATTAAAATAAAGAAAGGATCTTATTATGGAAAAAAAGAGAGTCGTTTTTGTTGCGGCTTCTACTCAGGGTGGCGGTGCCGAAAGAATGCAAATCAATATTATGCATTCTCTTTCTATTGAAAAATACGATGTCTTTTTTGTGAATACCAGCAGTGAGCCTAAACCTCAAACCTTAAAGCCACATATTACATATATTCAGTACAATAAAAGCCATGCTAAAAATGCATATCGCTTACTGTCTAAAGAGTTAAAGCATATTAATCCGCATTATATTTTTACCACATCCATTGTTGTGGCGTATTTGTTGCAGATCATACGTATGATGTCCCGACTCAAATCCAGGTTGATTGTTCGTATAGCTGTACCGCCGTCAGAATCGCCTCATAAAGGAGTGAAATCATCTATTCTAAGTTTGATTAATTCGTTTACGCTTAAGCATGCTGATCTGATTATTGCTCAGACCGAATTTTCGAAAATAGATGTTGCCAGGCACTATAAAGTACCGTTGACAAAAATAAAAGTAATCAGAAATATTGTTGATCAATCGTTATTAGACGAAAGTGGAGATCGGTATTTTCCGGGTGAATTTAGTAGCGGGAATTATAACATAGTAGCTGCGGGAGCCTTGTATTCGGTAAAAGGATTTGACCTTTTGATCCATGCGATGAAAGAAGTGGTAAAGTACAATATAGCGACCCGTTTATATATTTTAGGTGATGAGCGGTATGAGACGGGATATAAAACCCAATTGTTGCAGCTGATACAAGATAATCAATTAACAAATCATGTTTTTTTATTAGGCCATCAATCGAATCCGTATCCGTATTATAAAAATGCCGATTTGTTTGTACTGTCTTCACGGAAAGAGGGGTTTCCAAATGTTGTTTTAGAAGCATTATATTATGGAATTCCGGTTGTAGCAACCAATTGTGTGGATTTTTCTGAAGTCATCAACAATGGCGTAAATGGATACATTGTTGCTAAAGATTCCGTAAATGATTTATCGGAAGGGGTCATTAAGGCTATCGATCATTTGAAAAAAACGACGACTAACAAAATTGTTAATTATAATTACGAGCAAATTTTTAGCTAATGCATCTAGTTTCTGTTATTATTCCGACCTATAAACCCGGAGACTATATTTACCAATGCTTCGAGTCGCTTGCTGTTCAGACTTGCGGCAAGGCTGTATTTGAGGTTGTGGTTGTGTTAAATGGGGAAAGAGCACCTTATTATGATACTATAGCGGCAGCTCTGAAAAAGCATAATTTTAATTACAAGCTATTCTATACCAATGTACCCGGGGTATCAAATGCAAGAAATATAGCGCTTGATTATGTCGCAAACAGTGCTACATCGTATGTTACCTTTTTGGATGATGACGACAGATTAAGTTCGTCTTTTATAGAAGAATGTTTAAAAAAGGCACAACCGGATGTCATTGTGGTGTCCAATGCCAAAACCTTTGTTGAAAATACAGATGAAAAGCTCGGTGATGATTATCTCTCCAGTTGTTTTAAAAAAAATCAGGGGAAAAAATATAATATCATAAATTACAGGAGTTTTCTATCAACAGTATGCGCGAAATTCATTCCGTTATCTGTAATTGGAAAAACCAGATTTGATACGCATTTTGCTATCGGTGAAGATTCCTTATTTGGTTTCGAAATATCCGGCAGAATCAATGAAATGAAATTGACAGACGAGAAAGCGATTTATTTGAGAGGTTTACGGCCATTATCGGCAAGTAGAAAAAAACAAAAAAAAATACCCCGTATTTTAGGGAGCTTAGGCTTGTGTAAAAAGTACTCACAGGTTTATTTTTCACACTGGAGGCAGTACAGTTTCAAGTTATATATAACGAGAATTTTAGCTGAAATGCAATATATTTTAAAAACCCTTATCCATTAATAATAACCGACTTAAAGCAAATAAATAATGAAATATACTTTTGAAGTTATTACATCTCCCGATATTTTGTGGGATAAAATGGCCTCATGCTATGACCATACTGTATTTAAGTCCAAAAACTGGGCAAATTTTCTGAAGGAATTCTATAAGGTGGCTCCGTTTGTTGTTGCTGTATCTGAAAAAGATAAAGAGATCGGCTATTTTTATGGACATAAAATAAAGAAATTTGGCGTTCCGATAGTAGCATCGCCTTTTGAGGGTTGGTCAACATCGTATCAGGGTTTGTCGATGTTAAAAGAGATAACGGTAAATCAAAGATTGGATATTTATGAAGAATTAATAGCATGGTTGTTTAAGAATAAGCACTGTCGTTATTTTCAGGTTTCTGATTGGCAATTGGAAGTTGCAGAATGCCTGCATCGTAATTTTACTATTGAATTGCAGAAAGGTTATGTGCTGGATCTTACAAAAGATAAGGAAGAACTTTATAAAAATACGAGTTACAGCAGTGTACGTTATTCCATTAATAAATCCAAAAAAAAGGGAGTAGAAGTAAAGGAAATTTCGGATGTAAATGAATATGCTCACGAATATTATAAACAGTTAAAAGAGGTTTTTCAGAGACAGGGTTTAACGCCTACCCATTCTATGGAGCAAACCAAGACAATGTTGCAGCATACCTTTTCTGAAAATATGGTGGCGCTTTATGCCGTTAATCCTGAAGGAGAATGTCTGGCGTCAGCATTTTTTCCTTATGCGGGTAATTATGGATTCTTTTCAGGAGGAGCAAGCTACCAGTCGGCACAAAGTTATTGTCCTAATGAATTAATCATGTGGAGTGCAATAGAAATGTTGAAGGATAAAGGGGTGAAATATATGGAATTCGGAGGAGGGCGCCGGTATAAAGAAAAGTACGGTCCTACGCCTTACGTGAAACCAAAAATTATTGCGTCGAACCTGTTCTGGCTTATTCCTGCCAAAGCATTTGCCAAATCAGCCTTTTATACTGTTAGAAAAATTGGAGCATTGCTTAAAGGTAAAAGAGTTAATGAAGGGGTATAATACTAGTAAATGATGAGAAAAATGATTTCTTTAATGTATCATGATGTATATGAACATTCCGTTCATGAAAGTGGTTTTCAAACAGCACCAGCCAATAAATATAAAATTTCAAAAGAGGAATTTGCAAAACAAATTCAAAGGATATCCCAATATTGTACTGATAGAAATATTTTAAAAGAAAATGTAATGCTGACCTTTGATGATGGTGGAGCTTCTTTTTATTCAATAATAGCTCCGATTTTAAAAGAATATGGCTTTAAGGGATATTTTTTTATTAGTACCGCATTTATTAATACGAAAGGGTTTTTAACATCAGATCAGGTGATTTCGCTGCATGAAGAAGGACATTTTATTGGGGCACATTCGCATACACATCCGGGTATGCTAAATAAATTGCCGTTAGTAGAACTGGAAGAAGAGTGGTCCGTTTCAATTAAAATATTAAATGAGCTGTTAAAAATCAAAACAACACATGTATCGATTCCTGGCGGTTCATTTTCTAAGGAAATGGGAAATATACTTGCGAGCAAGGGAATTGAATCGATATTTATATCACAGCCTACCGATAAAATAGAGCTTATTAGTGATAATTGCCGCACCATAGGAAGATTCGCAATTTATAACAATACAAAAGTTTCTGAAGTCGAAGATTTATTGAAGACTATTTCGGTAACGCGTTTAAGACAGATTGTGAAATGGAAAAGCTTAATTCTGTTTAAGTATTTATTAGGAACAAATTATTTAAGGATTCGGAAATTTCTATTGAAATGATAAAGAGCATGAAAATTTTATACGTACATCAATATTTTAAATTTCCAAGTGAAAATGGAGGGACGCGTTCCTATGATCTGGCTACTGGATTTGCAGAAAAGGGATATGAAGTCGAAATAGTGACCTCCACTTCAGATCCGGAATATAATCAGGCGAAACGCTGGGTAAAGTTCCAAAAAGACGGCTTAATAGTGCATTATATCTATTTGCCGTATGGGAATCACTTATCGTATTTTAAAAGAGCTTTGGTTTTCTTTCAGTTTCTTTGGTTTGCATCGTTTAAGTTGTTAACAATAAAAGCAGATTTGGTTTTAGCTACTTCTACACCTTTGTCTATCGGTATCCCTGCGTTGATAAAAAAATGGACAACTAAAACACCATTTGTTTTTGAAGTAAGAGATGTCTGGCCGGAAGCGGTTATTGCAATAGGAGCAATCAAAAATATTTATTTGCAGAAATTATTGTACCAACTGGAAAGAATAATTTATAAAAATGCAGCTGCTATAGTTCCGCTATCGGTTGATATGAAGAAATCTATTGTCGATAGATATCCACAAATTCAAATGAAACCGATTGAAATTATAGAGAACATATCTGAAATCAGACGCTTTCAAAACAACTACAATCAGGACAAATCATTATTAAAAGAAAAAATAGGTTTTATTCCCCGATTTACGGTTTTATATGCGGGGACTTTCGGTCGTGTGAATGGAATAGGTTATGTTGTGAAATTAGCCAAAGAAGTAATAGCAATAGATCCGACTGTTGTTTTTGTATTAATTGGTGCTGGGGCTGAAAAAGAAATGATCACACAGCTTGCTTCAGATGAGGGTGTTTTAGATAAAAATGTTTTTATACTGGATCCGGTTTCCAAACAAGAGTTACCACAACTGTATTATGAATGTAATATGGGAAGTTCTTTTGTGATACCAGTAAAAGAATTGTGGGCCAATTCAGCCAATAAATTTTTTGATACTTTGGCGGCAGGAAAACCGATATTGATTAATCATCCCGGATGGCAGAAAGATAAGATAGAATCTGAAAATATGGGTTATGTACTTCCGGAAAAAATTGACAAATTTGTAGCTCGTGATTTCGTAAGCTATACTCAAAATGATGCGCTGATTCTAAAGCAATCCACCAGGGCTTTGGGAGTTGCTAAAGATAACTATTCATTGGAAATAGCAGTTAAAAAGTATATAGCGGTTTTTAATAAGATAGTATAATGTATAAAAATTATTGTAAACATTTTTTCGATTTTATAGTGGCTTTTTTTGGACTGCTAATTCTGAGTCCGATATTTATTATCGTAATGATTGCTTTGTTTATTGCAAACGATGGAAAGCCTTTTTTCTTTCAGATCAGACCCGGAAAAAACGAACGCCTTTTTAAAATCATCAAGTTTAAGACGATGAATGATAAGAAAGATACGGATGGAAATTTATTGCCGGATTCCGAACGTTTAACGAAAGTTGGAAGCTTTGTTCGTAAAACATCGTTGGATGAAATTCCTCAGCTGATAAACGTTTTAAAAGGGGATATGAGCTTAATCGGACCAAGACCCTTGCTACCGGAATATTTAGAAATGTATAATGAAGTTCAAAAGAAAAGACATTTAGTAAGACCAGGAATTACAGGTTTGGCTCAGGTTAAAGGGAGAAACCAGATGAAATTTAGTGAACGACTCAAAAATGATGTTTATTATGTGGAAAATCTTACTTTTTCATTAGATGTTAAGATTATTTTAATGACGATACAGTCAATATTATTTAAGTCAAATTCTATAGTAAACGGGCAAACTGTTGATGAAGTGGATGATATTGGGCTAAGTAAAAATTTAAGTTCTAACCATTTTAAAAAGAGATAAATATGAATATAAAAGGAAATAAAGTTACTTTAAGAGCTATAGAAAAAGCAGATTTAGATTTATTGCATAAATGGTCAAATGATCCTGAAATAAATTATATGCTAGGCGGATGGCATTTCCCATCTGGTTTATCGGATCAGGAAAAATGGTTTGACTCGCTTAACCTATCAAGTGTAAATCAGCGTTTTGCAATAGATACAAAGGAGATGGGCTTAATAGGTATGGCAAATTTGGTCAACATTAATTGGAAAGACAGAAATGCCTTCCATGGAATGTTGCTTGGTGATAAAGATATGAGAGGAAAGGGATATGGTGTTGATACTATAATGGCAATAAATAGATTTGCCTTTGAAGAACTGGGATTGGAAAGAATGGATGGATCTATGATTTCTTATAATGAAGCATCCATTGGAGTTTATACAAATAAATGTGGATGGAAGATTGAAGGTGTAAAGAAGAGGTGTTATTTTAGAAAAAATCAATGGTGGGATCAGGTAGTTGTTGGAATAACCAGAGATGATTATTTTGAATTAATAAATAAAAACAAGTACTGGGAAGATGTTAAATAAAGAATTTGGCTCTGATTTTCATTATTGTAAAGAAGACAGATTTCTTTTGAAAAGTCCAGATCAATCCGTCTTTTTAAGTAAAGAATTCTCCTTGTTTTTTTCAGGAAGAGTTGCTTTATATAACTTGGTGAAAGACGGAATTGAAAAGGAAAAGTGGCGTAAAATATATTTTCCTAGTTACTACTGCCATGAAGTTGTCGAATACATCCGGACCTTGCCGATACAAGTTGTCTATTATAACTTTAACCCTTTTGTAGATTCAGTTAATACAAAAGTAGAGGTATCCGATGATGAACAAAATGTTGTTGTGAATGTTGATTTTTATGGACTGAAAAAAGTAAATCTCGAGTATTTAAAACGAGCAGTGCTAATAGATGATTTAACTCATAATATATTAGGATTTAAGAATAGTACTGCTAGTTACTGTTTTGCGTCATTAAGAAAGGAATTGCCGGTTCCTGTAGGTGGTTTTTGTTTTTCGCCAAAAGGATATGTATTGCCAGTAGGTGAAGATAATAACAAAAGTGAAGATATAGCCTTAAATAAAATGCAGGCTATGATTTTAAAGAGAGCGTATTTAGAAGGTAATTTGCGGGATAAAGAAGAATTCAGAAGATTGTTTGCTCTCGCTGAAGAAAAATTTGAAGAAAATTATACAAATACAATAATTCCTGAAACTGGAAAACAAATATTATACGAGTTAGATATTGATGAGATTCTCAGCGTAAAATCGTCTAATTTAAAAGAAGCAGTAAAGCGATTAGAAGATGTAAATCAAATAATTGTGAATATGAAACAATTGGATGATGCTTTTGGATTGATTATTGAGTGTCAAAATGATAAGACGAAAATAAAATTAAAGGAGTTTTTATTGTCTAAGAGTATTTTTCCAGCAACGCTATGGCCGAATCAGTTTGTCGATATTGATACTCAATTAGAAAATAGGATGTTATTCATTCATGTAGATTATCGTTATGGACAGGATGATATGATTTTAATAACAAACTATATAAAAGATTTTTTTGCAAATGGTTAAATTTAGCATAGTTGAAATTGAAGATTTTGAATGGAAAAATATAGTTTCGAAGAGTAAACAGTACGATTTCTATCATACGCAATCATATCACCTTTTGGCCAAAGAAAATCATCCTGTATTATGTGTGGCATATTTTAATGATGATTTTATTGCTTTGCCATTAATAATCAGGGATATTGTTGGAACCCCTTATAAAGATTGTACATCAGTATATGGATATTGTGGACCAATAAGTAGTATGGATTTTAATAAGATTCCTGATGAAATTATACAAAGTTTTCAAAATAAATTATTAGTATTCTTTAAAGAAAATAACATTATTACAGCTTTTTCAAGATTACATCCGCTAATCGCTAATGAAAAATTGTTTGATGGTTTTGGAATCGTAAAGGATATTAATAAAACGATTGCGATTGACTTACGATTGTCATTGGATGAGCAACGAAAACAATATAGGAAATCTAATAAATCGGAGTTGAATCAATTAAGAAGAAAAGGATTTCAGGTAATTGAGTCCCAAAATAAAAGTGATGTAGATACATTTGTTTCGATTTATCAAGAAACAATGAGAAGAGTGGAAGCATCGGAAAGCTACTTCTTCGATAAAGATTATTTTTATGATTTTCTGAATAATAGTTGCTTTGAAAATAAATTGCTGTTGGCTAAAAAAGATAATATTATTACCGCTGGAGCCATATTTACCATTACGGATAAAATTATGCAATATCATTTGGCAGGAACAACAGAGGCTTATATCAAAGAGACACCAATGAAACTAATACTTGATGAGGCTAGACTTTTAGGCAATGACCTGGGTGTTGATTTCTTACATTTAGGAGGAGGTGTAGGTGGAAGTGATGAAGACTCACTTTTTAGATTCAAATCCGGTTTTTCAGATTATAGATGTAATTATAAGGTTTGGCAATTTATCGTTGACCCAGAAAAATATGATGAGTTAGTTAAAAACTGTAAAGTAGTACGGACTAATTTTTTTCCACTTTACAGGAGTTAATAATAGTACCCGTATGTTAAAAAGAGTATTTGATTTTAGTCTTGCATTAGTCCTTTTCAGTATGCTCTTTGGGGTATTATTGATTGTATGGATTATATCCGTCATAGCAACGCGGTCAAACGGTCTTTTTCTCCAAAAAAGAATCGGACAATATGGGAAGCTATTTACGATACTAAAATTCAGAACCATGCGTTTAGTATCTGTCAGTGATACTAAGAGTGAAGTTGTTATTCCAATGATATCCGCTTTTTTTCGCAAATATAAATTGGACGAGTTACCACAGTTACTCAATATACTGTTCGGACAAATGAGTTTTGTTGGTCCAAGACCCGATATTCCCGGTTATTACGACAAGTTGGTCGGTGACGAACGTAAAATTTTAGAATTGAAACCCGGGTTAACTTCAGAAGCGAGCATTAAGTACTCGAATGAAGAAGAAATATTAAAAAATATTCCCAATCCTGAGAAATTTAACAATGAGGTTATTTTTCCGGATAAAATAAAAATGAATTTACATTATTATCATAACCGCAGCTTTACAGGGGATCTTAAGGTGATATTTAACACATTGCTTCGTTTTTGTTAAAAATAAATATTTTACTAACAGGGTTTTTATATAATATTCAGGGTTTACCATGCTATATAAATAAGTATAATGTTAACAATGACAAAAGAATAATTATTTTTGCATAAAGATTAGTTCTTCTTTTTAAATAAATATGAAAAAAAATGAGTTCTGCTAAGATTTGGCTTTCTTCACCTCATATGGGAGGAACGGAGCAACATTATGTTAATGAGGCTTTCGAAAGTAACTGGATCGCTCCTTTGGGACCGAATGTAACCGGTTTTGAAAATGCATTGCAATCGTATCTGGGCGGTATAGCCGAAGTGGCGGCATTAAGTTCAGGAACAGCAGCGCTGCATTTATCCTTAATTATGTTGGGTGTACAAGCTGGTGATGAGGTACTATGTCAATCCATGACATTTTCGGCATCGGCCAATCCAATTGCCTATCAGGGAGCCACGCCGATTTTTATTGACAGTGAATCCGATACTTGGAATATGTGTCCTGTGGCACTGGAAAATGCCATCAAAGACCGTATTGCTTTAGGAAAAAAGCCAAAAGCGATTATCGCGGTACACTTGTATGGTATGCCTTATAAAGTAGACGAAATCAACCGAATTGCAGCAGCCTATGATATCCCGGTAATCGAAGACAGTGCCGAAGCGTTGGGAAGTACCTATAAAGGACAATCCTGCGGTACTTTTGGTCAATTTGGGGTTCTGTCGTTTAACGGAAATAAAATCATTACAACATCAGGTGGTGGAGCCTTGGTTGTTAAAGATTCGGAACTGAAAAAGAAAACAATATTTTTATCGACTCAGGCAAGAGACGAAGCGCCACATTACCAGCATAGTGTTATCGGGTATAATTACCGGATGAGTAATATTTGTGCCGGAATCGGAAGAGGACAAATGGAAGTGCTGGACGATCATGTTGCGTTGCGAAGAAAAGTAAATCAATATTATAGAAACTATTTTAAAAATATAGAAGGGATAACCGTATTACAAGAGCCAACAACCGATTATTTTTCGAATCATTGGTTAACGGCAATTTATATCGATCCGGTTATTTTTGGTGTAACGGCTGCCGAGGAATTGCGACTAATGCTGGATGCTAACAATATCGAAAGCAGACCACTTTGGAAACCAATGCATTTGCAACCGGTATTTGAAAAAGCTCCTTATTATGGAGGAACTACCGCAGAAGAGCTGTTTAAAAACGGACTATGTCTGCCTTCCGGTTCGAATATGACCGATGCTGAAATGGAAAGAATTGGAATAGTTCTTGATATGTTTTTTAAATTAAAACTTTCGGAAGCACTTTAATTCACCTTAATTATAGTAATAATTCATGAATAATAATACTGTTGAACTTGAAAAATAGTGTGCTTCAAGGCCTGTACTCTAATTTACAGCAGGCTTCATCAACTTTTAGAGAAGATTTTTCTTTGCAAAGTTTACGCTATTTGCCCCGATGGATTGTCTTATTTATAGACATTTCCGTCGTGATGATCGCTTCTGTGATCAGTTATTTCTTGCTCGACGGCTTGGGAATTCAGTTCCGACTGGCATTAGATAAAGACAAATTTATCTATGTCGTTAGTGTATATCTTTCGGTAACCGTTTTCTTTTTCTGGTTATTCCGAACCTATTCCGGTATTATCCGACATTCGACGTTTATCGACGGTATTCGTTTGTTTTTCGCTCAATCGTCCACCTTTTTGGTGATGTTTTTTATAAATGTCTACTTCGAACAGGCCATTGGTGATAAACTGTTTCTGAATACCCGTTTGCTGCTCAATATTATTATTTCCTTTATGGGATTATTTCTGTACCGCATTGTGGTAAAACAGATTTTTGAGCATTACCTTACCGAATCCAAAAAAATAAAACTCGAAAGAGCGCTGATCTATGGTACCGGTTTTAACGCTACTGCCTTAGCCAATGCGTTGCGTACCGAACGACCACAACGTTTTAAATTACTGGGGTTTGTAGATTATGACGCATCCAATACCACAAAAAGGATTTTGGATATGCCGATTTATACCAGCCGAAAAAAAGTGCCGGTTTTACTACGCTCCTTAGGTGCCAATACGTTAATTCTGGCTTCGAACGATTTACAGGAAGACCGAAAAATCGAACTAATCGATGAGTGTTTGGAATACGGATTTAAAGTATATACCGTACCGGTAGTAGCCGACTGGTCGGATGTTAAGGACATTTCCAAAAAAGTAAAGTCGATTCAGATTGAAGACTTACTGGAGCGAATGCCAATCAAACTGGATAACACCGCTATTCAAAAGGAAATAAATGGAAAAACGGTGGTGATTACCGGAGCAGCCGGTTCAATCGGTGGTGAAATCGTAAACCAGGTAATTGCCTTCTCTCCTAAAAAAGTGATACTAATTGATCAGGCCGAAACACCCTTGTACCATCTAACGTTAGAGCTGAGTAAAAAGAAAACAACGGCAACCGTGCATTCGTTTGTCGCCGATATACGGAATAAAAAAGAAATCGAGTCGATCTTCGCCAAATACAAACCGGATATTGTATTCCACGCGGCGGCCTATAAGCATGTGCCGATGATGGAAGATCATCCGATACAAGCGGTTTTTACCAATGTAATGGGAACCCGTAATCTGGCCGATTTGTCCGTAGCTTACAAAGTTGCGAAGTTCGTAATGATCTCTACCGATAAAGCCGTAAATCCAAGTAATGTAATGGGAGCCAGTAAGCGGATTGCAGAAAAATATGTACAGACGCTAAACTATCATTTGCACGACAACGGTGTAAAACACACTAAGTTTATCACCACGCGTTTTGGAAATGTATTGGGATCTAACGGTTCGGTTGTCCCTTTATTTAAGCAGCAAATTGCAAATGGTGGTCCGATAACGATTACGCATCCGAAGATTATCCGCTATTTTATGACAATCCCGGAAGCTTGTCAGTTGGTATTGGAAGCCGGAGCTATGGGAAGTGGCGGTGAGATCTATATTTTTGATATGGGAAAACCAGTAAAAATTATCGACCTCGCTCGTAAAATGATTCGTATGGCGGGATTACAACCCGATAAAGATATTAAGATCGAATTTGTCGGATTGCGACCGGGAGAAAAATTATACGAAGAGTTGTTAAACGACTCTTCTAAAACGCTGCCTACGCATCACGAAAAAATTATGATTGCAATTGAGGTCTCCGATACCTTTGAAGTGATTTCTGAAGCGGTAGATTTTTTGATCAACATCACAGAAGAAGGAAACGAAATGTCCGATATTGTAATGCAGATGAAAACAATCGTGCCGGAATTCAGAAGTATGAATTCGTCGTTCTCGACCTTGGATATTAATTAAAAATCAAAAGCGTATCTTTGCGCAACATTTATTATTTATGGAGGTAATTTCTCGCTTTTTCTGTTTTTTGGCTCTGGGAGCTCTATTAATCCTGTCTTCCTGTGCGCAAAAAAAAGATATTGTTTATTATCAAAATATCGATCAGTTTTCGAGAGAAGGATCTTCTGCAACATTCGAACCGAAATTACAACCGGATGATTTGCTAATGATTGTTGTTTCGGCAGAAAACCCGGAAGTGGCGGTACCGTTTAACTTATATGCGGTTACCATGCAAGGTAATATCGAAACAGCCGCAAGCCAGCCTCGTTTACAAACGTATCTGGTGGATTCCAATGGAGAAATTTCTTTCCCGGTTATCGGAACTATCAAATTTGGTGGATTAACCCGTAGTGAAGCCATGACAAAATTAAAAGGACTGTTAAGTGATTATATCAAAAATCCAACGGTTAACATGCGGATATTAAACTACAAAGTAACGGTTCAGGGAGAAGTAACCCGACCAGGAACCTACCCGATACAGTCGGAACGGATTACACTACCGGAAGCATTGAGTTTGGCTGGTGATCTTACCGTTTACGGAAAACGTAACAATATTCTGATAATCCGTGAAACAGAAGGTAAGGTAACAACCACACGTATCGATCTTACAAAGCCTGAGTTTTTCAATTCTCAGTTTTACTATCTCAAACAAAACGATGTGGTATATGTAGAGCCTAACAAAACCAAAGTAAATTCATCGGTAATCGGACCGAATATCACCGTAGCCATTTCAGCAATTTCTTTGTTAATAACCATAATTGCTTTAACCACAAGATAGATATAGATGAATCAGGAATTTAATAATTTTGAAGAGCAAAACGAAAATAACTTTTCTATTCGGGAACAGATTGATAAATACTTAATCCATTGGCATTGGTTTGTACTGGGGATATTTCTTTCATTAGTAACGGCATTCTTGTATTTGCGTTATTATACATCACCTAGCTACAAAGCAGTTGCAACGATACTTGTAAAAGATGATAAAAAAGGGGGAATCGCTTCTGAGTTAGCTGCTTTTTCCGATATTGGAATGTTGACAGGGGCAAAGAGCAGTGTCGATAATGAAGTAGAGGTATTAAAATCCAGAACATTAGTAGAAAACGTTATACAAAGATTAGATCTAAACGTATTCTATATAGCTGAAGGAAGAGTTAAATCTTCTTTTTTATATAAAGATTCGCCAATTAAAATTGAGTTTACAAATAAAAGCAAAGATTTTTATTTGCAAAATTTTGCTTATAGAATAGAAAATAAAAGCAATAATCGTTTTGTGATCTATGATGAAAAAGAAAATAAATTAGGTGAATATTCTTATGGTAATGAAGTAAAAACCAAATACGGAACATTTATTGTTAACAAAAAATTAGAAAACTTAACAGATGCCGAAGGTAAAAGCCATAGCAATGATCCTTTTGTTGTCCATGTTAAAATAGTGCCCTTGTCGAAAGTTACCGAAAATTTTAAATTAAAATTGATGGTAAATCCGCTAAGTAAGAATACCAGTGTTATCGAATTGTCGTTAATAGATCCTGTAAAAGAAAGAGCGGAGGATTTTTTAAATGCTTTAGTTAGAATATATAATGAAGATGCCATTGCCGATAAAAATTTTATTTCCGAAAATACCTCGCGTTTTATTTCGCAACGTTTAGAGTTGATCACTCAGGAACTGGACGGGGTAGAGAAAAATGTGGAAGGCTATAAAAAACAAAATAAAATTACGGACATCACTTCCGAAGCAGGTTTGTTCCTGGAAAGTGCCAGTCAGTATGAAAAAAGTGTCATCGAAACTGAAACCCAGATGAAGGTGGTCGCTTCGATGAAGGACTTTTTAAAAAATAGCAAAAAAGGAGATCTTATTCCAAGTAATCTTGTTCCAAGTAATCTCGCTTCCAACGTCGCAGCCTCTACATCCATTGATGAGTTTAATAAAATGGTACTGGAACGCAATCGTATTCTTAAAAGTTCTACGCCAAACAACCCGATTATCATTGCTTTAGATGAGAAAATAGAAGCCTTAAAAATAAGCGTAGATGAAAGCCTGAATCGTATGCAGACGACATTGACGATTAAAAAACGCAACCTGGATCGTCAGGAAGGTTTATTGGGCGGACGCATTTCCCGAATTCCAACACAGGAACGGGAATTCAGAGTGTTGCAACGACAACAACAAATCAAAGAATCATTATACCTGTACCTGTTACAAAAAAGGGAAGAAACGGCAATTTCTTTGGCGGTAACAGCACCAAATGCCAAAGTGATCGATGCGGGCAAAGCTTCGGATATCCCTGTTTCGCCTAAAAAAAATCTGATTTATTTAGGGGCATTGTTTATGGGACTGCTTATTCCTTTTGGAATAGTTTATCTGAGAGATTTGTTGGATACCAAAGTAAAATCGCGTCAGGATATAGAAGCAAAAATCAAAGCACCATTCCTGGGTGATGTGCCACAATCGCTTTCGGCTAATGAATTAATCACAACTACTAGCCGAAGTAGTGCCGCGGAAGCATTGCGGATCGCTAAAACAAATCTGGAATTTATGTTAAACCATGTTCCGGAAGGACAGGCAAAAACTATTTTCCTGACATCAACGTTCCCGAAAGAAGGGAAAACCTTTATCACAGCCAATATTGCTGCTACAATAGCCTTGTCGGGTAAAAAAGTATTGTTGGTTGGTTTGGATATCCGTAATCCAAGGCTGGATGAGTATGTCCAGATTCCATCCAAAGGTTTAACCAATTATCTGTCGTCCAAAGACGATGATATCAATGATTATATCATTAAACACAACGGCTTCGAAGAGTTTTATGTATTACCTTCCGGAGTGATTCCTCCGAATCCGGCTGAGTTGTTGATGAGTAAAAAAGTAAATGCACTTTTTGAACAATTAAAAAAAGAATACGACTATATCGTGGTCGATACGGCTCCGGTAAGTTTGGTAACCGATACCTTACTGGTTGCGCATCTGGCAGATGTCTTTATCTATGTGGTTCGGGCGAATTATTTAGATAAGCGAATGCTAAGTGTACCGCAAACCATTTACAGAGAGAAAAAATTACCGAATATGTGTTTGTTGTTAAACGATACGGATGTAACCAAAGGATACGGCTATGGCTACGGTTATGGTGCCGATCTTGAAGATGAAAGAGCATGGTGGCAAAAACTTTTTAACCGATAAAAAACAATCCGGTTTATAAAAAAAGTCCTTATTTATAAGGACTTTTTTAGTTTATTTAAAAAGAGTATTGCGTTTCATCGCGGCGACAAGCAATAACTCATCAATCTTTATCTTTTTTGAAAAAGAAGCAATATGACTTTTATGATGTATGTCGGAACCGGTAAAATCGATCATGTCGTTTTTAAATAGTTTTTCAACCGTTTTGGTAACGTGTTCACCATAATAGCCAACAGCCGAAAGTAAATTCGCCTGAAACAGACATCCGGCTTTTTTTAGTTTTTTATAGGCGTCGAAATTGTTGTGGTAAAAATTATAACGCTCCGGATGCGCCAGTACAGGCTGATATCCGGCTACCTGTAACTCAAATAAAATATCAAACAACTGAATCGGCGGATTGATATACGACATTTCCACCAGAACGTAGTTGTCTTTTAAGGTTAACAGTTTTTCGTTTTGAAATAATTTTACAAAAGTATCGTCCAGCATATATTCCGAAGCCGCTTTAAGCTGTAAAGCTCCGGAAAGTTCCGGTAAAAGCCCGTGTACTTCATCAAGCTTGTTTTCAATGCCTTCGCGGGTATTTTCCCAAACCGAACTACAGGTATGCGGTGTCGTTATCATTCGGGCGAAACCGAATTCGCGGCACGAGTCTAATAAATAAGCCGTATCCTCCTGAGTTTGGGCACCGTCGTCAATTCCAAAAAGAAGATGGGAATGAATATCGGTGTAGTCCTGCGGTATAAGTTCCTTTAAAAGGGCTTTGGATTTAAAGAATGATAACATACTGCAAATATAGCCAAATTGAGTATGCAAAAATAAACTGCAATCGGGTGAGAGAAAAGGAATCTTATAGCAAAAGAAAATATTGTTTCAGGACTTTATTTCGCTAAATTTGACTCCGTCTAAAATTATAGATAAGTTTGTAAACTATTAACATTAAAACTACCAATACTATCCGGTGAAAGATGTAATTCTAAAGGCCGAACATATTTCCAAACAATATCGTTTGGGAACGGTCGGTACGGGAACCGTAAGCCATGATTTAAACAGATGGTGGCACAGAGTGCGCGGTAAAGAAGATCCTTACTTAAAAATCGGTGATGTAAACGATCGTTCGAGAAAAGGAAACAGTGATTATGTCTGGGCTTTACACGATATAAGTTTCGAAGTCGAGCGAGGAGAAGTACTGGGAATAATCGGGAAAAACGGAGCTGGAAAATCCACCCTGTTAAAAATCTTATCCCGGGTAACGGCACCTACAACCGGAAGTATCAAAACCCGCGGGCGTATTGCGTCGTTACTGGAAGTAGGAACGGGTTTTCATCCGGAAATGACCGGAAGGGAAAACATCTACCTGAACGGTTCCATTTTGGGAATGACAAAAAATGAGATTACCTCCAAAATAGATGAGATTATTGCTTTTAGCGGTTGTGAACGCTATATCGATACACCGGTAAAACGCTACAGTAGCGGAATGACCGTTCGATTGGCATTTGCTGTTGCGGCACACCTCGAACCGGAAATCCTTGTAGTCGATGAAGTATTGGCTGTTGGTGATGCGGAATTTCAGAAAAAAGCAATCGGAAAAATGCAGGACATCGCCAAAGGCGAAGGACGAACCGTACTATTTGTAAGTCATAATATGGCGGCCGTAAAAAGTCTTTGCACCAAAGGTATTGTCATGGAACACGGAAGGGTGGTTTTTGAAGGTAATGTAGACGACTGTATTGACGAATACCTGAGAGAATCGCAGCAAAATGCGACAAGACAATGGGATAAAGACCATCCCGGATCGGAATTTTTCCGTCTGCACAAAGCGGAAGTCCTCAATCAGAATCAGGAAACAGCGTTAAATCATATGATCTCAAGTCCGGTAATGGTTCGTTTTACGTATGAAGTACTGAAAGACGAACAACAATTCACACACGGATTTAATTTATTTAACAACCAGGGGATTCATATTCTGAGTTCACACGACACAAAATCCGATACACTTCTGGAACCAGTATCCAAAGGAATATATACCAAAACCATTACAATTCCGGGCAATTTACTGGCGGAAGGAGGTTACACCTGTAGTTTTGCGATTATGCGCTATAGTCCGTTTCATGTGGAGTTTCACGAAATGGAAGTGGTTGGGTTTAATATCATTGATGAAATGGGCGATAATACGGCTCGTGGCAATTATTCAGGACGATTCCCGGGATTGGTACGTCCGTTGTTAAAATGGGAAAAAATATGAAAAAAGGATGGACAGGCGAACGCCTCGAAACATTTATATATAACAGAGATGCTATTGATCATTTGCATCGTTATGCCATAGCACAACAGTATGTAACCGGAAAAACGGTTCTCGATATTGCCAGTGGCGAAGGATATGGAACCAATCTTTTAAGTGAGAATGCGGCATTTGTTTACGGTGTCGATATTGACGAAAAGACCGTAGCAGCGGCAACACGCAAATACCACAAAAATAATATCCGTTTCCAACAGGGAAGTACCAGTGCGATTCCGCTGGAAAACCAAAGTGTGGATGTGGTGGTCAGTTTTGAAACCATCGAACATCACGATCAGCACGATGAAATGATGTGCGAGATCAAACGCGTTTTAAAACCGGGTGGCATGGTGATCATTTCCACTCCGGATAAATTGTACTATTCCGATCAGCGGAATTTTAAAAACGAGTTCCATATTAAAGAACTCTATCAGCAGGAATTCGAAACCTTGTTGTCGGGATATTTTGCAAAGCAACAATTGTTGGCGCAACGCTATTGTAATGGGAATTCCCTGATTACCGATATCGCAAGCCCGGAACAACCGGTGATTATGACCGGCGATTATAAGGCTGTACAACAAACGGATATACCCGCTTTGTATCTTGTTGCCATTGCTTCAGACGAATCATTTGACCGACAGGGTCTTTCTGTTTTCGACGGAAGCAGCATTATGGAAATAGAATACCAGCAAAAAATGGCAAAAATCTATAATTCAAATTCCTATAAAGTGGGGCATAGGGTATTAATGCCGTTTAAGTTTCTAAAAAAAGCCTTTAAATAATGCTGGCCATCGTAATTCCATATTACAAGATTCAGTTTTTTGAAGAAACACTCCGTTCACTCGCCAATCAGACCGACAAACGGTTTACGGTATATATCGGAGACGATGCCAGTCCCGATGATCCATCGGGGTTATTAGAACGATTTAGCGGTCAGTTTCCGTTCGAATACCATCGCTTTGAAACCAATAAAGGCGGCAATTCGCTGGTTCGGCAATGGGATCGTTGTATCGATTTGATCAACGACGAGGAATGGATTATGATTTTAGGTGACGATGATGTATTGTCGGATAATACCATAGCATCCTGGTATTACAATTACGAACAGTTTAAGGACAAAACGAATGTGGTTAAGTTTGCCTCAAAAATAATTTTTCAGGAAACAGCCCGAATTTCCGATCCTTTTCTACATCCTGTTTGGGAAAAAGCAACGGAATCTTTTTTTAAAAAAACAAAAGCGCTTACAAGAAGCTCGCTGTCGGAATATATTTTTACCAAAAAGGCTTACGATACCTACGGTTTTTACGATTATCCACTGGCATGGTACAGTGACGATCGCGCGTGGATCGATTTCTCCGAACAGAAAAGCATATACACCATTAATGAAAGTTTTGTCTTTATTCGATTTTCAGAAATGAATATTTCGGGCCGACAAGACAATACCGTTTTAAAAAAGAAAGCCAAAGAACAATTTTTTGGAGACTTTATCCTAAAAAAATTAGCCCTGTTTTCTAAAAAGGAGCGATTGGATTTATTGTTAACCTATGAAGTTGCGGTAAAAGACCAGCGAAAGTTAGTCTTCAAAGAATGGCTGCTGTTAGGGAAGCACTATGTTCGTAATTTTACACCAATATCGTTTTTAAAATTTATCCGACGTTTTTTTATCAGTATTTTTAAAAAATGAAAGCGTTAGTATCCGTAATCATCCCAACCTATAACCGAGCTGATCTGATTGGAGCGACTTTGGACAGTATGATTGCCCAAACCTATCAGGACTGGGAATGTATTGTCGTAGACGATGGCTCGACAGATAATACCGAAGAAATCCTGTCGGCATATAGCAATAAGGATAGTCGGTTTTACTATTATAAAAGACCCGATAACCGGACGAAAGGCGCCAATGCGTGTCGGAATTATGGCTTTGAAAAAAGCAAAGGTGCCTATATAAAGTGGTTCGATAGCGATGATATTCTGTATTCCGATTTTCTGGAAAAACAGGTTCGCATATTGGAAGAAGATAAAGAGTTGGATTTTTGTGCCTGTCTGGCGGAAGATTTTACAGAAGGTTCACCCATTAAAACCGTTTTTAGAGCAAACCGAACACCAAAGGAAGATGTATTAACGGCCTATCTCACCAAAAATCATTATTTTTTTACCGCGGCACCGTTATGGAGACGTATAACATTGGAGGGCAAAGCTTTATTTGATGAAGAATTAGCCAATAGTCACGAAACGGATTTCCATTTCAGAATGCTGGCCAATCATTTAAAATATGTATACAAGGACGATGTGTTATTTGGAATCAGAAGAGGACATCAAAGTATAACGCAGGACAAAGCCAATGAACTTTCGTCGCATATTTCCCGACTTAAATTTTTTACAAAAGCATTTAAAATTGTAGCAACAACGGCGACAGAAAATCAAAATACGCTCCAACAATATTTATTATACCGACAGTTGAGTTCGTTTTATCAGATCAAAATAAATTCCGGAAAAACAATAAAAGGATACGGTATTCAAATACTGAAAAATATTTTCAATACAGCCTATCCGCTACAAGATAAAATCCGGATCTATATCGGTTTTATACTCATCACAATTTCCAATAAAGGCTATAATTTTTTAAAAAGTGCCAAGATTGACATCAATGAAGCGATCGAAAATTAAATAAAGTAATCGTTTAAAAATATTGATCATTAAAAAATCGTTACGTAAAATTAAAACGGATTTGTCATAAACAAAACAAACAAGGAGTTATGAAAGTTAGTGTATGTATGATAACTTATGGGCACGAAAAGTTCATACGTCAGGCGATAGAAGGCGTCTTGATGCAGGAATGTGATTTTGATTATGAATTAGTTATCGCCAACGATTGTTCTCCGGATGCCACCGACGAAATTGTAAAAGATATTATCAAAACACATCCGAAAGCACACAAAATACACTATTTTCCCCATTCCAAAAACCTGGGTATGATGCCTAATTTCCTGTTTGCTATGGCACAATGTAAAGGCGAGTATGTGGCGATGTGTGAAGGAGATGATTATTGGATAACCAAAGATAAACTTCAAAAGCAAGTCGGTATTCTGGAAGCTAACCCAAATACAGGATTGGTTTATACGGATGTAAAACATTATGATCAAAAAATAGAAAAGTTGCTGGATAAACCGGCCGGAAAGGAAGTCAGTAAAGCGGATGTTATTCCCGTAATGTTGAAAAACAAATTTATTGAGTTTCCAACTACCTTGTTTCGGAAAAAAGTTCTCGATAAAGCAATTGAAATCAACCAGACGTCACTGTTAAAAGGTGTGATCGGCGATACCCGTATTCTTTTAGAAACAGCATACCTGTCGGATATTTTCTTTTTAAAGGAAGTGACAACCGTATATCGGATCGTCGAAGGAAGTGCCAGTCATCCCAAAAATATTGACAAATATATTTTTGCGCTTAAAGATTCGTATTTATGCCGAAAAGAATTCGTAGAACGCCATAACCTGCCAAAAGTCTGGTTGTCGGATGCAATATGTAATACCAATAGAGGATTGATCAACATGGCTTTTATTGCAGATAACTATACTGATGCATTGAAATTACTTAAAAATGTAGTAATTTTTGAGATGTTTACATATTCGAGCAAATCGGTTATAAAGAAAAAAATGACCTTGGAAATATGGGGTAAAGGATTTCTGGCGTTTTTAGGAATCGGTGTTTTACGCCAAAAAATAAAAAAGAATAATTAGACAAAATAAACAATACCCTATATTCTTTGGGATATTATAGTGATAAAAGCAATTTATTTTAAATACGATGCGGGTAGGATTTAATCCACATAAAGATCAAGTACAACAAGCGGACGATTACTTCCATCAGGTAATCTTACCGGTCTATATTCCATCTTTCGACGGTTATTTTAAAGACAGTTTTGCGATATTGAAATATTGTATCGATTCCTTATTGCTAACGGTTCATTCCAAAACCTTTATCACGATTGTTAATAATGGTAGCTGTGAAACCATCGTTACTTATTTGAATGAATTATTGGCCGCCCAAAAAATTCACGAATTGCTGCATACCTCTAATATCGGAAAAATGAATGCCGTTTTAAAAGGCTTGTCCGGTAATGACTTTCCTTTGGTCACTATTGCGGATTCCGATGTGATGTTTTTGCCCGACTGGCAGATGGCGACCTATGCAGTGTTCGAAAATTTTCCTAAAGCCGGGGCGGTTTGTCCAACGCCGTCTTCGCGATCGTATAAAACCTATACTGCTAATGTTTTGTGGGATTATTTCTGGTCCCGAAAATTGCAATTTACAGCCGTGAAAAACCCGGATGGATTAAAAGCGTTTGGACATAGCGTGGGAAATGAAAATTTTTACAACCGTTACCAACTGGAAAAATACCTCACGCTTACGCAAGGAAATACCAAAGCAGTAATTGGCGCCGGACATTATCTGGCCACCTATCGCAGCGAAATTTTTAAAAATAAATTGCCCAAGCATACTCAATATCGTTTAGGAGGAACCAGCGAGCGGGACATATTGGATATTCCAGTGGTCAAATCCGGTTATTACCGATTGGCAACAGAAGATAATTTTGCCTACCATCTTGGAAATGTAACAGAACCCTGGATGGCCGATACATTGCAAACCCTAACAAAAAGCGCTGTGAGCCCGATAAAACAACCCGTTTTAAAAGCAAACAATGCAACAAAAATCGGATATTGGATCAAAACAAAACTTTTTTCCAGATTCCTGTTTAATAAAAATATAATACCCTTATTTTTCAAGTTTAAAGGATTGCCGGCCAATGTGGTACAATCGTATTTAAAGAATTAACTGAGGAAGAAAAACAAACCGAAAAAGACATAATAACTGTTGATACCCATGATAACCGTAATCTATCCCTATAGAAACCGGGACTTGGAACGCGTGCGACGTTCCCTGGATTCCTTACAGATCCAGACCGATATACGATTTAAAGTCGTCTTGGTCGATTATGGATCGGATCAGATAACAGCACGTGCCGTTCAGGAATTGACTAAGCAATATGCTTTTGTAGAATACCATTACCTTTTTACAACAGATCAGCCCTGGAGTAGGAGTATCGCCTTAAATTATGCCATCCGGAAAGCCGATACCGACTATTGTTTTATGGCGGATATCGATATGATTTTCGCCCCGGATTTTATGGCATTTGCCAATCAGCATGCCCGATTGGACGAAGGAATGTATTTCCCGGTAGGGTTTCTATCGGAAGCGGAAAGCGTTAATAAAAAATCATTTGATCAATATATACTAAAATTTAGTAGTAGTAGCGAAGCTGCAGGAATGTCGTTGTTTCCTACGGCAAAATTGCATCAGATTCGAGGGTACGATCAGTTTTTTCATTTTTGGGGATCGGAAGACAACGATATTCACAATCGCCTAAAACAATTGGGTTGTCCGATTCGATTTTGTGACGACAAAATACGGATGTTGCACCAATGGCATCCCAACTTCCGACAAACGGAAAGCGCTCTGTTAAAACAGGAATTGCAACTTTCGGGTGTGGCCGAATTAAACCAGGAACATTTTCGGTTCAATCAACAACGACAATTCACAACGGTTAACTCCGAAAACTGGGGAATCGTGATGGATAAAAAAGACTATAATTTCCTACGGGAACTTCCGGTTCAAAAAATAACAAACCGTAAAAGTGCCATTGATCATTTGATATTCGGTCAACTGCCGCAATTGAAAGACGGAGAAACGCTTAGTGTTTGTATCGAAGAAGAGCCGTTGTATAACAGTTTTAAATACAAACTCAAAAAAATACTGGGAAAAAAGGTACCGGATTATTATACGTTAAAAGAGAGTAACGATCTGTTGTTGCGGCATATTGTTACCCAGTATGCGCATTTGCCATATACCTACAGAATACGTGAAAACCTTAGCGGTATCGAGTTTAAAATAAAAAAATAGAAGCCATATTTTTTATATTTTTACCAAATGGTAACAAACTTTCCCAAAGTAATCCTTATTTCACAAATGCCCCTGCCTTATCCGAAAATAGGGAGCTGGACAACCTTGTATAAGAATTACTTCGAAAGTAAGCATCAGATCGACTATATTATCTGCGAACCTCCTGAAAAAAGATTCGATACGGTAAAATATGCAGTGGTTGAAAACACCTTACAGGCAAAAATCATCCGGAAATGGAAGAAAAACCGCTATGTGGGATATCTGAATGCGTTGGAAGAATTGTTACAACCGGATCAGAAATACATCATTCAGATTGTCGATAATTACGGAATTGTAAAGCCGCTACTAAAATTCCTTTCGGAAAGTGGCTATCGTCAGCATTGTTATTTGCAATTCTGTTATCACGGCTTCCCGCCTTTCTACGAAAATTTTGCCGGACGTTGGTTTTTTGAAGGGATCGATGAGATGGTAGTGTTAACGCACGATTCGTACAAAGCCCATAAAGACTATTATACCGTTTTACCAACCCGTTTTTCGGTACTTCATAATGGCGTGGACACTAAAAAGTTTCACCCGATTGCAACAGACACCAGACAACTTCTAAAAGAAGAATATGGTGTGATCAATAAAAAAATATTTGTCTGGTGTGCACAGGATCGTCCTAAAAAAGGATTGCATATTGTTTTGGATGCCTGGAAAAACGTAATCGAAAAAAGAAACGATTGTGTATTGTGGGTTATCGGAACCGAACCCAAAGAAGCGATGGAAGGCGTTCGTTATTTCGGGAAAATTCCGAATGATGAATTGGCAAAATACCTTCAGGCAGCCGATTGTTATTTGTTTTCAACGTTGTGTCACGAAGGTTTTGGCTTAAGTCTTATCGAAGCTTTGCATTGCGGTAATTATTGCATCGCATCCGCTTTAGGAGGCGTTCCCGAAGTATTACAATACGGAAAGTTTGGAAAACTAATCGAAAGTCCGCATTTTGTCTCCGAATGGGAAAAAGCAATGTTGGATTTTGCAGAAAATCCCGAGCAATCTTATGCTTTTGATACCGCGTTGTATACCACCGAAAACTGGAATGCAGGAATGAATACGATTATTGCATCTGCTCAAAAGAAAATGTCCCAATGAAAACGATAGCTGTAATTCCGGCTCGCGGCGGATCGAAACGACTTCCCGGGAAAAATATAAAACTACTCGGAGGAAAACCGCTTATCGCGCATTCTATCGAATATGCCAAAGCCAATGCGGATATAATTGATGCTATCGTAGTAAGTACCGATGATTCGGAAATCAAAAAAATAGCCCTGGATTACGGAGCGATTGTAATCGACAGACCGGCTTCGCTTTCGGGCGATTTGGAACCAACGGTTACCGCTTTAAAACATGTGCTGGAATCGCTAACGGAAAAACCGGAAAATGTCGTTTTATTACAGGCGACAAATCCGTTACGACCGGAGGCATTACTTCGGGAAAGCTTTGAAAAATATAGCACGACCGGAGCCGATAGTTTGTTTTCGGTAACTCCCATAATCCGTAAACTAGGAAAAATAACCCAATCCAGATACGTTCCGTTTAATTATGAAATCGGACAACGGAGTCAGGATATGGAACCTTTATATTTTGAAAACGGATTGCTATACATCAGTAAATCCGAACTTATTTTAGAAGAACAAAAAATTATTAGCGAACAGGCTATTCCCTGGATTGTGGAACATCCGTTTGCCGAACTGGATATCGATACGGAAGCCGATTTTGAATATGCATCCTATCTGTATCACAACCATAAAACACATAATAAATGAATCCCTATATTGAAATAGCCGGAAGAAAAATCGGCCCGGATTATCCGCCATTGGTAATTGCCGAAATCGGAATTAACCACGAAGGTTCCCTGCAAACGGCCAAAGAAATGGTCGATGCGGCTTTTCGCGCCGGTGTGGAAGTGGTGAAACATCAAACCCATATTGTAGCCGATGAAATGAGTGGTGCCGCCAAAAAGGTAATACCCGGCAATGCCGATGTTTCGATCTATGAAATTATGGAGCGTTGTGCTTTAAATGAAGCCGATGAACTCGAGCTTAAAAATTATGTGGAAAGCAAAGGAATGCTCTTTATTTCGACACCGTTTTCAAGAGCGGCAGCCGAGCGATTGCGAAAATTCGATATTCCGGCCTATAAGATCGGTTCGGGTGAATGCAATAATTATCCGTTACTCGAACATATCGCATCTTTTGGAAAACCGGTCATTTTAAGTACCGGGATGAATACCATTGAAAGCATTCGTAAAGCCGTGGCTATTTTTGATAAACACAAGGTGCCGGTAGCACTGTTGCATACTACGAATTTATATCCTACGCCAATCCATCTGGTTCGTTTTGGCGCGATGACCGAAATGCACAATGCCTTCCCGGATAAGGTTTTCGGATTAAGTGATCATACATTAAACAACAATGCCTGTCTTGGAGCCGTAGCCTTGGGAGCGTCCATTTTGGAACGCCATTTTACCGATCATATGGAACGCACCGGACCGGATATTGTATGCAGTATGGACGAGCAAAATTGTGCCGATCTGATTCGGAATGCCGCTGAAATCGCACTAATGAGAGGCGGAACCAAACAACCGGCAAAAGAGGAACAGGTAACGATCGATTTTGCATTTGCAACCCTGTGTACGATTCAGGATATCAAAAAAGGGGATGTTTTTACAAAAGAAAACACCTGGGTAAAACGCCCGGGAACCGGAAAAATACTGGCCGAACATTTCGAATCCGTATTGGGTAAAACCGCCGGACGGGATATTGCTAACGACGAACAGCTAAGTTGGGACGATATAGTATAATCGCAGGATGAAAAAAATTGTATTTCTAACCGGTACCCGTGCCGATTTCGGGAAAATCAAATCGCTGATCCAGGCTTTGGAAAAGCAACCGGATTTTACACCCTATCTTTTTGTGACCGGCATGCACCTGCAACAGGAATACGGTTATACGTGGATTGAGATTGAGCGTTGTGGATTTACAAATCTGCATGCGTTTGAAAATCATACCCACGAAACAACGATGGATTTGACACTGGCCAAAACGATCGAAGGATTGTCGGCCTACTGTAAAGAGATCCAACCGGATATGATTATCATTCACGGCGACAGGGTGGAAGCACTGGCAGGAGCTATTGTGGGATCGCTCAACAATATCCTGGTAGCGCATATTGAAGGTGGTGAAATTTCCGGAACGATAGACGAATTGATCCGACATGCGACAAGTAAGATGAGTCACGTTCATTTTGTGTCGAATGATACGGCCAAAAAACGACTGATACAAATGGGCGAACTGGAAGCGTCTGTGTCGGTTATCGGTTCTCCGGATCTGGATATTATGTTTTCGGATACACTTCCCGACCTGCAAACCGTAAAAGAATACTACGAAATAGATTTTGATCATTATGCGGTGGCCATGTTCCACCCGGTGACAACCGAATTTCAAAACATGCAAGACTATGCCGATAATTTTGTCGCGGCATTATTAGATGATGATCGCCCGTATGTGGTCATTTATCCGAATAATGATCTGGGCAATTCTGCGATTGTAAAGGCTTACGAAAAGCTAAAAGACAACAAACGTTTTCGGGTTTTTCCGTCCTTGCGGTTTGAATACTTTCTGACTTTGCTCAAAAATGCCCGTTTTATTATCGGAAACAGTAGTGCCGGAATCAGAGAGGCGCCGTATTACGGTTTGCCGATCATTAACATCGGCAGTCGCCAGCAAAATCGTTCGGTAAATAGTGATATATTGAATGTCGACTATGATAAAGCGGCTATTCAGGAAGCATTGAAAGTTATCGGGACGCATACTGTTCAAAAAATAACCGGTGATTACGGTAGCGGAAATAGCGCCGAATTATTTGTCAGTTCCCTTAAAGAAGCGAATCTTTGGCAATTAAACCACCAAAAACAATTTAGGGATATTTAAAAAGATGTCAAAAAACAAAATTTTTATTCTGCTTCCGGACGGAATTGGACTTCGCAATTTTGCCTATTCCCGTTTCCACGAGTTGGGAGTCGAACAAGGCTATGACGTGGTTTTCTGGAATAACACCCCTTTTCAGCTAACCGATTTAGGGTTTCAGGAAATTACAATCCGCGAAGCGAAAAGTAACAAACGTACCGAAGTCTATAAAAATGCCCGGAAACAAATTGAATTAAACCGGAATAAAAAACAATGTAACGATGCGGTGTACGATACCTATCGATTCCCGTATTCGTATAAAAATATAAAAACAGCGCTTAAAAGCATCGCAACCCAATGGTTGACATGGCGCTATACATCCGATAGCGGAATTCTGAAAATCCGACAAAATATCCGCGAACTCGAAAAACAAACGGCCTATTTCCGGGAATGCAAAAAAGTGCTGGAAACCGAAAAACCCGCGATGGTATTCTGTACCAATCAAAGGCCAATGACGGCTATTGCGCCACTTTTGGCCGCTCAGGAACTGGGAATTCCCACGGCAACGTTTATTTTTTCATGGGATAACCTACCCAAAGCCACGATGGTAGTCGAAACCGACTATTATTTTGTCTGGAGTGATTTTATGAAAGCGGAACTTTTAAAATATTATCCGTATATTAAATCGGAATCCGTTTTTGTAACGGGAACACCGCAGTTCGAATCGCATTTTGAAACAGAGCGACTGCTTTCGAGGGATGCTTTTTTTCAAGCTAATGGATTGGATCCGAATAAAAAATATATCTGTTATTCCGGAGACGATGTGACCACTTGTCCCGATGATCCGGAATACCTTGAAAATGTAGCGGAGGCTATCGAAACACTCAATCGGGAAGGACAAGCATTGGGAATTTTGTTCCGCAGATGTCCGGTGGATTTTTCGGATCGTTTTGATTCGGTACTACAAAAATACAAACACCTTATCGTACCGGTAAATCCCAAATGGGAGAAAAAAGGCGGTATGTGGAATACAATTTTACCTACTCCGGAGGATCTGGATTTGCAAATGAATACGATCGCCCATACCGAAATGGTGATCAACTTGGGATCGTCGATGGTTTTTGATTATGCCGCACATCACAAACCGTGTGCCTATATCAATTATGACGTTGAAAATAAAAAAATAGCCGACTGGTCGGTAAAAAAGATTTACAACTATGTGCATTTCCGTTCGATGCCCGATCCGGAAGCGGTGATCTGGTTGAACAATAAAAATACAATCGACGCTGCGATTCGGGAAGTGGTCGTTCACGGAAACAGCGATACGACAAAAGCCGAAGAATGGTTCCGGATCATCAATGCGGTTCCACCCGAAATGGCCTCAAAAAATATATGGACTGCGATTAATACCCTGTTGTCATGATGCACATTGCTTTTTTAACACCGGAATACCCGCACGAAAAGGTACTGAACAGCGGCGGAATTGGAACCAGTATTAAAAATCTGGCCGTAGCATTAGCACAAAAAGGCGTGACGGTATCGGTAGTGGTCTACGGACAAGCGGAAGATTGTGTTTTTGAAGAAAACGGCGTCACGATTTATTCGGTCAAAAAACGAAAATACAAATGGGCAACCTGGTATTTTTATCGGAAATACCTGGAATCCTATCTGAACGATCTGATTGTTTCCGAAAAAATTACACTGGTCGAAGCACCGGATTGGACGGGTATAACGGCTTTTATGAAATTAAAAGCACCGTTGATCATCCGATTTCACGGCAGTGATGCCTATTTCTGTCATCTGGAAAACAGACCGCAAAAACGGAAAAATTTCTATTTTGAAAAATGGGGCATCCAAAAAGCAAAAGCCTATATCGCTCCGACAACCTTTGCCGGTGCGCTAACAAAAGAGATTTTTAATATCCGAAATAAAGAGATTGTAACGATTCATTATGGATTGAATCTGGAGCAATTCCGCGATAATGGAACACATCTGGAAGAAAACGGACTATTGCTCTATATCGGGACGATTATCCGGAAGAAAGGCGTACTGGAATTGCCCGGAAT
Source organism: Flavobacterium sp. (assembly GCF_030146175.1). Lineage (GTDB taxonomy): Bacteria > Bacteroidota > Bacteroidia > Flavobacteriales > Flavobacteriaceae > Flavobacterium. Next base: position 36,959 of record NZ_JASLCE010000027.1, read on the forward strand.
CATGAAACACGTGATCGAACAAAACCCGGAAGCGCGTCTAATTCTGATCGGAAACGATTCGTCCGATATTAAAACCGGGGCGTCGTCTACTTGGGAATTACTGGCGGATAGTCTCGACGATGCGCTAAAAAACAAAATAGAATACAAAGGCAAAATACCGTACGAAAAAGTACGATCGTATATCGAAAAAGCACAAGTCTGTGTTTTTCCTACTTTTGCCGAAACTTTGGGAATGGTAACAATTGAATCGATGGCCATGCGAAAACCGGTTGTAAATAGTAATATCGGTTGGGCTAACGAACTGATTGTAGACGGAGAAAGCGGTTTTCTGGTACATCCAACGGATCATAAAACCTATGCCGACCGTATTGTACGTTTATTAAACGATTCGGAATTACGGGAAAATATGGAGAAAAAAGCCGAAGTCAGAACGCACGAAAGATTTAATATTGCCAAAACGGTTGAACAGAATATAGCATTTTACCAAAAGATAATCGGAACATGATCGTATTGTATCATCATCAAAATACCGTCACGACTGTTATGGACCTCGAAAGCGGTACCACAATCGCGGTTCCGGATTCCGGAAATATAGCCCGTAGTTTGCTACGTCTGGCAACGGATTATCCGGATCGGTTGTTACTTTGGTGCGATACCAATTATCGCGAGGTACTTCATCTCGAAAAAATCGCGGCGCTTTTCCCGCATAAAAAAAGAATGCTATCCTACGGTATCGGAAATTTTATACCGGATGCCATTGGTTATGTGGACGAGAGTTTGTTTGCCAATCCCAATCGCAACGTAACATTTCCAACCTGGCAAATGCACAGCACCGTAGGGGGCATATTTGCCGAAACGGTAAACGCATTAAATGGTCTGAAGGCCGACCGGAATTTTGCCTATTTTTTATGCTCCCTGGCCAAACTGGGAATGGCTATCGGATTAGAATGTTGCTCGGAACCCTTACTACTCCGAAAACAGCTGGATACTAAAGTTAAAACCGGACCGGAAGCATCGAATCAATTACTTTTCCGATTTGCAAAACAACATTATCGCGGTCGCTGGATTTTGATGTTGTTGTTAAACCTGTTCCTATACGAACGAAAAGTAACGCTATTTCCTTTTATTATGGCGTTATTTTATAAACGAAGAACACTTTCCGGAGTATTGTTCAATAATGACATAGAACCAATAACCGATAGAACACCTTTTGCGTTTGATGTTATCATTCCGACGATCGGTCGAAAAATGTTTTTATATGATGTTTTACAGGACTTATCGGCTCAGACACTAAAACCGAAAAGCGTAATCCTGATAGAACAAAATCCGGTGACGGATAGTAATAGCGAATTGGATTACCTTGCAAAGGAATCATGGCCTTTTGAAATCATACACCGTTTTATACATCAAACCGGAGCTTGTAATGCGCGGAATATGGCTTTGTCGTTTGTACAAAGTGAATGGGTATTCCTGGCGGATGACGATATTCGTTTTCAGTCGGATTTTTTAGAACAAGCAAGCCGCGAAATAGGTAAAACAGGAGGGAAGGCATTTACGCTAAGTTGTCGACAGAAAGACGATATCCCGAAAGATACCAATCGCATACAATGGGAAACGTTTGGTTCAGGTTGTAGTATTGTACATCGCGATGCCCTGCAAGGACTGAAATTCGACATGCGGTTTGAAAATGGTTTTGGAGAAGATACCGATTTTGGAATGCAACTCCGCAATAAAGGATATGATATCTTATATTTGCCACAACCCGAAATATTACATCTGAAAGCACCTGTAGGCGGTTTTAGAACCCGTCCCGTTTTGGAATGGCAAATTGATGAGGTTCAGCCCAAACCATCGCCTACGGTGATGTTGTTCCGACTGTTGCATTATACCGAACAACAACTATTAGGATACAAGACTACACTTTGTATCAAGTTTTATACAATCCAATCCGATAAAAATCCGCTACGCTATTATAAAAAGTTCCGCAAAGCCTGGAACCGGAGTACCTATTGGGCAAACGTTTTAAAAGAACGATCATGAAGAATACATTGATCATCTGTACTTATAGAAGAGCGCAATCGGTATTGCGATTGTTGCAATCGGTGGCGGAGCAAACCTGTTATCCCGATGCGATTCTTATTGTCGATGGTTCGCCAGACGATGAAACGGAAAAGATCTTACAGGAAAATACCTTTCAAAATTTAAAATATCATAAAGTTAGCCCGGAAAACAGAGGGCTTACCAAACAACGCAATGTTGGGATCAATCTTGTTCCAACCGATAGTGATGTGATCTGTTTTTTAGACGATGATACCATTCTGGAAAAAGACTATTTTGAAGCATTGCTTAAAACGTATACACAATATCCCGATGCCAAAGGCGTAGGAGGTTATATTACCAACGAAGTAAAATGGAAGCCGATCACGCCGGAATATACGATTTCGAAAAATGAATTCGAATACGACGGATGGGTACGTAAAGACGGTAGCCGTTTTGTGTTGCGAAAAAAGCTGGGACTGGATGCGGATCGACCGCCCGGATTTTTACCAACGTTTTCACACGGGCGAAGTGTTAGTTTTTTACCGCCTTCCGGAAAAACTTATCCGGTGGAACAACTCATGGGTGGTGTTTCGTCCTTTAAAAAAGAAATTTTTCAAAATTTCCGTTTTTCAGAATATTTCGAAGGCTACGGATTATATGAAGATGCCGATTTCTGTCTTCGGGTTTCGAAAATGGAAAAATTATACGTTACTACCAGCGCCCGACTGGAACACCATCACGACGCTTCCGGCCGGCCGAATCAATACAACTATGGTCGAATGGTGGTTCGAAACGGTTGGTATGTCTGGAAAGTGGCCTATCCTCAAACCGATTGGAAGTCAGCATTCAAATGGCATGCAATCATCGGTCTGCTACTTTTGATCCGAATTAGTAATATCTTTACAACATCCGATAGAAAGGCAGCCTTTACCGAATCGTTGGGACGTTTTACCGGATGGATCAGTCTGCTGTTTAACAAACCAAAGGTCCAATCCGGACAATTCTTTTAGCATATGAAATTAGCCCTTATTACACATGTACCGCATATTATCCGGGAAAACCGGTATTATGCCTATGGGCCTTATGTAAAGGAAATGAACCTTTGGTTTCAATATATCGATACGGTTTTACTGGTCGCTCCGGTTCAGAATGGAGCTATTTCGGCGATCGATTTGCCCTATCAACATTCGGAAATCGAATTTCGCGAGGTTCCGGCTTTTTCACTTTTATCGGCCAGGGAAATACTAAAAACGATAACGCATTTACCCCGTATTATCCGCTCGACCTACCTTGCGATGCGGGATGCGGATCATATCCATTTGCGTTGTCCCGGAAATATGGGACTGGTCGCCTGTCTGGTACAAATTTTATTTCCGAAGAAAAATAAAACGGCAAAATATGCCGGAAACTGGGATCCTAAAAGCAAACAACCCTGGAGTTATCGCCTGCAAAAGTGGATTTTGAGCAATACGACACTCACCCGGAATATGAAAGTTCTGGTATATGGCGAATGGGAAAATGCCAGTTCGAATATTGTTCCCTTTTTTACGGCAACCTATCGCGATAGTGATAAAAAAGAAGTGCTGTTGCGAACGCCCGATACGACAATAAACATACTTTTTGTAGGAACATTGTCCAAAGGAAAACGACCTTTATATGCCGTACAACTAACGGAAGCGTTGCTCCAATCGGGATATGATGTTCGCCTGGACTTGTTTGGCGAAGGTGCGGAACGGGAAAATCTGGAAAATTATATTCGGGAAAACGGACTACAACAACAGATCGTTTTACACGGAAACCGGGAAGCGGAAATCGTCGAAAATGCCTACCGGAAGAGTCATTTTTTAATATTACCTTCGCAAAGTGAAGGCTGGCCTAAGGTGGTTGCCGAAGCCATGTTCTGGGGATGCGTACCCGTTGCGACAAAAGTTTCCTGTGTGCCGTCGATGTTGGATAACGGAAAAAGAGGTATCTTGTTATCGCTGTCTATTGCAGCTGATAAGGCATCTGTAGAACGATGTATCGTTAACCATTCGGATTACCGGGAAAAAGCCAGACAGGGAATGGAATGGTCCCGACAATTTACGTTGGACTATTTCGAAAATGAAATAGGAAAAATGCTAAAAAATCAGTGATGCTAAAAAAAGTCATTATATTCGGGATGATAAGTATAGTGCTGCTATTGCTTGTAATTAACAACAGAACACCGTTTATGCAACCGGAAGGCGGCCCGTGGTCTGTTGGATTTGGAGAGTCAACTGTATTTCCACATAAAATTCCGATTGAAAAAAATCAATTATACACTTTTGAACAGCTAAAAAAACAGGAAGACAGTACAACATTCCTGGCCGATCCGTTTTTTATAAAAGAAAAAGATACCTTTTATCTTTTTGTGGAACATAAAAAAACAAAACCTAACGGAGATATTGCATTACTAACATCGACCGATGGCGTCAATTACAATTACAAAGGAGCGGTACTGACCGAAAAATTTCATTTGTCCTATCCTCAGGTTTTTAAATATAAAAATGAATTTTATATGTTGCCGGAAACCAAAAGTGCCGGACACGTATTATTGTATAAAGCAGAACGATTCCCTTACGGCTGGAAAGTTTGCGATACCCTGATTAAAAACAGAGCGCTGAAAGATCCGTCAATTTATCTGTCGGATAGTCTTAATGTTTTAGTTGCTTCCGATGATCATTTGAATATGTATTTGTTTGAAGCGGATTCGCTTTTTGGAAAATGGAAATCGCACAAAAAGGAAAAAGTACTAATGGGAACTGAAGCAAGAGCCGGTGGCCGTTTTTTTGCCGATAAAAAAGGCTTGTTGTTGCCGGTTCAAAATTCAACGGAAGGCTATGGTTTTGGGCTATCGTTATACCGTTTTAATTTTGCCAACGGAACGTATACTACCAAAAGAGAGCACCCGTTTTTCCTTAAAAGAAGCGAAACAATTAAAGAATTTAACGCGGGCATGCATCAGATCGATGTACAGTTGATTGATGGAAAATATTATTATGTTTACGACGGTAATCGTTTAAAAAATAATGAACGGAAATTGAATGTCAAAGGACCGTTAAAATGGAATTATATCGATTTTAAAAATTGGATTTACCAACAATGCGAATCGTTCAATTAATTGACAGCCTCGAAACCGGAGGTGCCGAAAAAATGGCTGTAAGTTATGCCAATGCCTTGTCGGCTGAAATTTCGTTTTCAGGGCTAATCGCAACCCGGAAAGAAGGAGCTTTAAAAAAGGAATTACAATCCGATGTTCCCTATTGGTTTGCCAACCGAAAATCCGCTTTGGATTTTAAAGCTTTGTGGCGAACGCGAACGTTTGTAAAAGAGCATAAGGTATCAATAATGCATGCGCATAGTAGTTCTTTTTTCTTTGCCGTATTGCTAAAAATGATTCAACCTTCTTTAAAAATTGTTTGGCATGATCATTATGGTTATAGCGATTTTGTGTCGGAACGAAAAAATAAAAGGTTGTTACAGTGGGCATCGTTCTTTTTTTACCGAATCATCGCTGTCAACGAAAAACTAAAAAACTGGTCCAAAAAGGAGTTGCATTGTAAACAGGTAAAATACCTTCCTAATTTTGTATCCGTAGTGCATAGCGAATCCGGAATACCGTTACAAGGAGCAGATGGAAAACGAATTCTCTGTCTGGCAAATTTAAGACCGCAGAAAAATCATTTGCTGGTATTGGAAATTGCAAAAAATATAAAAAACATACATCCGGACTGGACATTTCATCTGGTTGGGAAAGATTTTAAAGATGCCTATTCGGAGCAGTTGCGGGAACAGATTCTTGCTTTAGGATTACAGCATACTGTTTTTCTATACGGAAGTGTAGCAGAAGTGGATTTTGTGATCCGACAGTCCGACATCGGGATATTAACCTCCATTTCCGAAGGACTGCCGGTTTCGTTACTGGAATATGGCTATTTTGGTCTTCCGGTGGTAGCGACAGCCGTAGGGGAAATTCCAACGGTGATTAGCGGTGCAAACGGTATTTTAATACCGGAAGGCGATGCCGGATCATTTACCGAAGCATTGTTGCAACTGATTGCAGATCCGGTAAACCGTAAACAAATCGGAACCGCACTGCAAAACGACATCAAACAACATTATATAAAAGAATCCGTAGTACAGGATTATCTGAATTTTATCAGTAATGGGGAATAAAAAACAAACGACCTATATCGCTTTATTACTATTGCATATTGTAATAGGTGGTGTTATTTATGTAGTGCCGTTTTTATCGGTACTACTAACCATGCTGACTTTTGTTTCCGGTTTAGTGATTTTGCTTAAAACCAGAAATAAGAATAACGAAGCACTGTATTTGTCGGCCTATGTCGTTGGAATCGAAGTATTCCTGCGAATGACAAACGGTATGATTTTTAATGAATACGGAAAATATTCCGTCATGATCTTCCTGCTCATCGGAATGTTTTACACCGGTTTCTCCCGGAATGCGTGGCCTTACTGGTTATTCCTTATTTTTTTGGTGCCGGGTATCATTGTTTCCACAGCAACCCTGTCGTATGAAACCAATATGCGAAAAGCCATCGCATTTAATATATCCGGACCGGTTTGTCTCGGAATGGCGGCTATTTATTGTTTTGACAGAAAAATAACCATTCGGGAATTGCGGAGCCTGTTAACGACTTTTGCAATGCCCATAGTTACCGTAGTGACCTACCTGTTTCTGTATACGCCCAGTGTACGGGATGTGGTAACCGGAACGCAATCCAATTTTGAAACTTCCGGTGGTTTTGGTCCCAATCAGGTATCAACCATGTTGGGTTTTGGAACCTTTGTGTTTTTTAGCCAGTTTTTATTGAATTCACCAACCCGGAGATTACAAATTATCAATATTGCGTTGACGTTAATGACAGCCTATCGCGGTATTATTACTTTTTCCCGTGGCGGTATGATAACCGGATGCATCATGATCCTGTTATTGGTTATTATGACGTATTTTAAATTGAACAAGGAAGGGCGAAGTAAAATGTTAGTGGTGTTTATTTTTACGATACTGGCGAGTCTTAGCGTTTGGATTTATAGTTCCTATCAGACAAGCGGACTTATTGATAAACGGTATGCCAATCAGGATGCTCTAGGAAGAGAAAAAGAAAGTAAATTATCGGGTAGGGAAGAGTTGATTAAAACGGAAATCCAAATGTTTGTTGATCATCCGTTTTTAGGCATTGGTGTCGGAAAAAATAAAGAATACCGACAGGAATTAACCGGAATTGACCTGGCTACGCACAATGAAATTACGCGAATGCTGGCAGAACATGGTATTTTAGGAGTGATCAACCTGTTAATCCTCTTTATCGTACCGTTAGTGTTGAGTCTGGGAAACCGGAATCATATCTTCTTGTTTTGTTTTTTAGCCTTTTGGCTGTTCACGATTAACCATGCGGCCATGCGACTCGCCGCACCGGCTTTTATTTATGCCTTAACCTTATTAAAAGTATATCCCGATGACGAAAAAGATCCTTTACATCGGGAATAAACTGGCCGGTCATGGTCAGAATCCTACAACAATCGATACGCTTTCGGTTTTATTTGCCAAAGAAGGGTATCGGATGGTTACGGCTTCGTCCCAAAAAAATAAAATACTGCGAATTGTCGATATGGTGCTTACGGTTCTAAAACACGCACGATCGGCCGATTTTGTAATTATAGATACCTACAGTACTTTCAATTTCTGGTATGCCTTTTTGGTGAGTCAGGTTTGCAGAATACTACGATTAAAATACATTCCGTATCTGCATGGTGGCGATCTTCCGAAGCGGTTGCAACAAAACCCGCGTTTCTGCCGGATGATTTTTGATCATGCCTATAAAAACGTAGCGCCGTCGGCCTATCTGATCGAACAGTTCCGACAAAAGAATGTGCCACGTCTGATACAAATTCCAAATCTGATCGAACGGGAGCGGTATACCTTTAAACAGCGGAATGTAATCAAACCGCATTTACTTTGGGTACGGGCATTTGCCGCAATTTATAACCCTAAAATGGCGGTTGATGTAGCGGCATCATTGCAAAAAATATACCCGGAAACAACCTTATGTATGGTTGGTCCTGATAAAGATGGAAGTCTGGATGCGGTGAAAGACTATGCCGGTTTAAAAAAGGTAGCGGTTCGCTTTACCGGACAACTATCCAAAACGGAATGGACGACATTGGCCGCCGGATACGATATTTTTATGGCGACATCTCATTTCGACAATATGCCCGTTAGCGTGATGGAAGCGATGGCTTTGGGATTACCGGTAGTCGCGACAAATGTTGGCGGAATTCCGTTTTTGCTACGTAATGATGTTGAGGCACAATTGGTTGCCGATGGCGATGTTGAAGCCATGGTTGCGGCCATTCGGATGTTGATTGAAAATCCGGATAACGCTCAAAAACAAATCGGAGAAGCCTATCGTAAAGTCGAAAGCTTTGACTGGAAAGAAATCAAAAAGCAATGGAAGCTATTGTTTGAGTATTAGTAATATTATTGTATGTTTGTTTAATAAATGAAGATTAATTCTATAAAAAAACAAGTATAAACTGTTTTAATTATATAAAAACTTGTTTTTTGTAGAAATAAATTCCCCTACATGAGCGGCAAAAAAATACATTTTGAAATTTCTGAAAGGAAAGTGCTTTTGCGTATAATAGATGTTTTCGCTGTTTTTGCTGCCTTATACTTTTTGACGGTTACCTTTAAATTTCATTATTTTTCCTTTAAACAATCCTCTATAGGTTCCATACTATTTCTGGGGCTTTATATCAACCTGTTCGGAACCATTTTTGAAATGTATAACCTGCAGG
>NZ_JASLCE010000047.1 GCF_030146175.1 Flavobacterium sp.
GTAGCCGAATCGTTTTCTGCATTGATCACACTAATTGCACGTGTTGGTGTAATTGTGGATGTATTGTTTGTTAAATTCGGATCACTTTCATTACCTGAAATAACCGCACTATTGGTATAGGTTCCGGTTGCGTTTACTGTAGCCGTAAGCGTCAAAGTATACGACTGTCCATTGGTCATATTACCAATCGTCCATAATCCGGTTACGTTATTAAACGTTCCTCCGGTGGTTGTTGCAGATACATATGTATAACCACTTGGCAACTGTTCCACAACCTGAACACCGGTAGCATTTCCGGCTCCGTTATTTGTCGCCACAATAGTAAAGACAATCTGATCCCCTACCGATGGTGTCATGGTTACAGTCGTTTTGGTAACGGCCAAGTCGGCCGAAACTGTCGGCGTAATGGTATTGTATTTAATATTATTACAATTCTCCACAGCCGTACCGTTTAAACACTCCAAATGCGGATTCGTAGGTGGATTGGTTCCCGGGTTGGTTGCATCCGGATCGGTAACGTCTGCCGGTCGTATAATACTGGCTTCCACTGTTAAGGCTTGTCCGCCTGCAGATGCGCCAACGGTTCCATTGATGGTAAACACCACTTGTCCGCCATTGGTCATATTCAGATTCGCGGAATAGTTGCCAGTAACCGGATCGATTGTTCCGTTTACCACGACAACCGTTCCCTGGCTGTTGACATAGGTTACCGAGCTAATGGTAAAACCAGCCGGTACAATAAAGTTAAAACCGGCACCGGTTACGGCACTCGGTCCGTTATTGGATACGGTTACCGTATAATGCATATTCTGTCCGGCAATAACCGTAGTCGTCGACGGTACAATACTCACTACTTCCAGATCGGCAGCAGCAACTACGAGGTCCAGATTTTTTACCACAACGGCTCCCGGTACAAAACTCCAGGTATCCATTGATTTTTCGTTTCCGAAACTCGACGATCCGGTTCCACTATTTCCACTTCCGCTACTTCCGGAAGTGTACAAGCCCCATTTATGACCGTTAGTATTACTGGAAATTCCATTGCTTCCGGACGCCGTAGGATTCGACTTGTGTGTTGCCATACCTCCAGAGATATCGCTATCATCCCAATATACCAGATCTCGGTTTGGCGTAAATAAATTGTAGCTGTTATCCAGCTGCTCTATAATAATTCCTCCCGGGTTAATCTCCATATCGATAAACGGAAAGTGTACTTCTGCCCCAAATAATTGTACACGAATTTCCCCGATATTCGTTCCCGCCGGAAGGATGTTTCCATTTCCGTCTCTACCGTCCCAAAATACGGTATTGGTTCCTACGATACAGTTTCCTGTGATTGTTCTTGTTGGAAAACCTCCCAGAATCTCAATTTTGTAGGTACCGGCCAGATTTGAATCAAAACCGATATACGCGCCTTTATTACCCGATAAATCCGGTGTTCCTTCCACTCCGGTATAGGTAATATTGGACGCTGTTGGCGTTAAAACCGAATTTTTTAACCAGGTTGTGGTTCCGCCACTCATACTGGCACTTGTTGGTAAATCCAACGCCGGTTTTGAGTAGAAAATTTTATGGGTTACATTCGACCCGGAATCCGCGCTTCTCGGATCGTGGATCCGGAATTGCGCATCGGTCGGATCTGAAATATCCAAACTTTTATACGAAGGGTTTCCCGAAGCGGTCAGGAAGCCTTTATTGTTTACGAAGAAGGTAAATCCTACTCCATTCGAACCATTGTTACTCACACGATACGCAATACCGTCGCGTGTTAAGACATACATATTTCCGTAGAAAGCCTTATTGGCCAAAAAGGAAGATCCTGAGATATGCAGGTTTAGGATATTGGTATATACCCTTCCGTTAACCCAGGCCGAATTGGCACTGTTCCGTACCGATACATCCCAGGCGGCAATCAGTTCGGTATTGGTTCCCTGTGTCCAGTTGGCATCGGCCGCAATGTCCGTTACACTTGGTGTAGACGAACTCGTTTCCGATCCCGACGGCAAAAATTCTACTTTCCAGATTCCTTCGTTTCCGGCTGTTACTACGGTAGTATAAGGCTGGTAGCGGTTAGCTCCCGTTGCCTGTCCCGAGTATAAAGGCCCGGCTAACTCTTCGGCTCTGCTCGCGATTCTACCAATGGCATTGTTTGCCGAAAGATAAACCGTACCATCCGGTGCCGTTAGTCGGATTCTACCATTGCCCACGCCTTGTGCACTGGAAGCTGCAGCAATCGTTTCGCCGACTTTTGCATACACATAATGCGTCCCCAATGTTTTAAAAGGCCAGGACCGTATGGTTGTCCCTCCCGATTCATACTGATTACTGTATAAAAACGCACGGTTCCCGGTGGCACCCGAAGGATAAAAATCCTTACTACCATCGGCAAACATTACATTCCATAAACCGGTAATCATAAAAATAAAGAACAAGAAGCAGTATTTTTTCATGTTGAAAAACAACATTTGAATACAACTACTTCGCTGTCGATAGGACAAATTCTTGTCGCTATAACTGTAATTTTCGTTCATTTTTTTGGTTTTTAATTTTACTCTCTTGTAAGATTTTGCAAGTGCGAAATTCTAAAAACCGAAAGGGTAAAACGTTTCAATCGTGTGGCATGACGTACTTCCCACACGATTGAAACGCATATAAAAATTCATAAAACACTACTTAACAATTAGTTATAAATAAACCGTAAAAAATCACGTAGAAATACGGGTGCAAAAAAACCGGATTTTCGATCCGGTTTTTGGTTATTGTTTTGCGTTAATTTTTTTAGGGTTATCGGTATTCCGATGGTGTACATCCCATCTGATTTTTAAAATAACGGTTGAACGTCACTTTGGAATTAAATCCGCTTTTAAATGCAATTTCTTCCAGGTTCGTTTCCGGCTCTTCCAAAAGTAATTTGCAGGAATGATTTATTCTGTAGGTATTGATGTATTGATAAAAAGTCTGGTTGATTTTTGTATTGAATAATTGCGTCAGATGGTGTTTTGGAATTTTGACTTTTCGGGAGAGGCTTTCCAAAGAAAGTTCGGTATCAAGAAAAACCTGTTCCGTTTCCATCATCGTGTTGAGCTTTTGTTCGTATTCCCTTAATATTTCAACTGTGAGTGCCGATTTTTGATATTGCCGCGGAGCCGAGAGCGGAACCGTTTCTTCCAATTCTTCTTTCACTCCGGCTTGTGCCAACAGGTTATTGATGGAATATTTAAAAATCAGAAAGGAAACAAACAACATCGCTCCATAGATTATAATTCCCGGAAGCAACGAACCGATGTCTTCTTTTCGGAGTATTTTTGAAACAATAATACTGGCAAGCAAACTGGCAATTAACAGTAACCATGTCGCTCCTGAGTTGATCAACTTTCTAACGTGGTTGTCAGAAATAGCCTTTTTATGGTTTAAGAAAATATATAAAACATAGCCAACCATCGATACCACCACACCGGAATAGAGTATTTCAAAATAATACAATCCGTAATCGCGGCGCCATTCCGGAAAAATCAAAAAAATCACATAGCCAATCGTTGCCACCAAAAACGGACTTCCATGTTTTATGACGTTGCTCCGACTTAACCATTTTTCGTGATTCGAAAACGACAGGAAAAACAACATGGGACCATACAGCAATCCAAACGGTGCCGCGCGATCGATAAATGACAACTCTTCAAAATAATAGCGGGACAAAAAGGCGTAGGCCGAATGAAATAAAGAAATCCATACCACATAGCGGATAACTTTATCAAATAATTTATCGGATTTAGTTTTCAGAATTACATATAGTGTAAGGGCGTTACAGCCAAACACCAGTGTTAGTAACATAAAGAGCATAATATCGTCTGCTTATAAATGTTGTACTTTTATTTTATAATAAGACGGTAAATAGCCGGTATACTCTTTAAAATAGCGGTTAAAAGACGTTTTGGAATTAAATCCGCAATCATATGCCAACGATTCGATCTTAATTCCGGAATCTTCTTTCAGACAGGAAATAGCATATTCGATTCGCAATTCCGCTATATATTGGTAGAAATTTTTCCCGAGACAACCGTTTAGCAATTGCGATAAATGATGTTTCGGGATTGTTGTTTCGGTAGAAAGCATTTCAAGCGAAATATCCGGATTTCGGTAAATATTGGTTTCGCGGACACATTTTTCGAGGGTTTCCATATAAGCCAAAGAGGTAGACACATCGATACCCGGCAATATCGCCTGACTTCCTTTTGATTTTCTTATTCCCTTTTCTTTTTTCCCGTAAAATACCAGAAATATCAAAATCAGAACACTAAAAAGCCCCAGTTGAAAAAACAACATCGAAACCGGATCAAATCCAAAATCCAATATTCCAAACCCAACACGGAGCGCCAGAAGGACTACTAATAAAGCGGCAAAATAACAACCGTATGCTAATACTTGTAGAAATTCTTTTTCAAAAACCGGAGCCGGATGTTCTTTTTTGCTTGCAACCGTCACTGCGACGGCATACGAACACAATGAAATAGCCAACGCCAACAGATAGATCGTATAATACAATTGCCAGCCGCCAAACGCAACAGCATCCACTTTAAAAACAAGATACACTCCGCTAAAAATAAAAAAAGGAAGTGTGTGTATCCAAAGTTTAACCGGTTCCATTTTACGAACAATCAGGAGCAATAACGGACCGTAAAGCAGTCCGAACGGTACACGCTGATTCCAGTAGAAAGATGCAAAGTGCACAATCGACAGTATTAAAATAAGCTTTAAAACACCTTTTAGTCGGGCATTATCAAACAATATTTTGATATACATAATCTTGTATTTAGGATTGACTTCAACATTCTCATAGCACTAGTTATCAATTCTAAAATTTGGGGAATACAAATATCTATAGTTCAAAACAATTCCTTTGTACGGATTCTTTATCGGATATGTAGAATTATTTCTACAAAAACAGTCTGTAAATCTTGTTTATTTTTTTGTAATATTGAACCTTCTCCGACAACCCGAACAGGATCAGATTGTCAAAACCGTTCCTATGGCACTTTTTTCACGTCTTTTAGTACTATTTATAATCTGCACGATGCCAGCATTTGGGCAACAGGAACGCTCTTATAAATGGTATACTTCCGACAATGGAGAGCTACCACAAAACAGTGTTAAATCGATCGTTCCGGATAAACTTGGTTTTATCTGGCTGGTAACCGAAGACGGTTTGGTTCGTTTTGACGGACAACAATTTAAAGTCTACAACAGTGAAAACATCAAAGGGTTGAAATCCAACCGGATGAAATTTGCTAAAAAATTATACAGCGGAGAAGGCAATTATGTGAGTAATGATCTCGGTCAGATTTTAAAAATTGAAACCGATCCGAAACTCTATTACAAAGACGGAAAAGACATTCATGCGTTAAATGAAACCGGGCGTTTGTTTGGTAATAACATCAAAATATCGGCTTCTTTTTTTAAATATTACCGCCGTTATGACGTCCTGATCAAAGATAAAGTATTTCAGTTTTACCCGGATAGTATCAGCTATTTCTCGGTGAGCACTAAAAAACGGATTAGCGGTTACCCGCATAAACTGTCGCTCGATTCGGAGTTGTTTGTCCTGAACAATACACTCTATCTGAAAAGTAAAAAGCAGTATTTTGAAGTTACCCCTCAAAAGCTGGTTCCGACACGAATTGATCAACAAACTGAAGAAGACGGTAGTATCTATATCAATAATGCCGTTGATCAGGCCTTTTTGTATGCCAATCAAAAACTGTATTATCTGACAGCCGATCAAAACGGTTTGCATAAAAAATTGATCCTATCCAATTTTGATGTTGAAAAGCAAAAAGTACATGCATTCTATTACAACACCAAATTAAACATCCTCTACCTGGGTAGCCTTACCAAAGGTTTTTTAATTATCCGTCCGGAATATTTTAAAAGTTATGTCGACGAACAGGATCCGGTGACGTACTCTAATGTTTTATTTGATTCGACCCGCGTATTGACCGGAAAAGGACAAATTATAGACTATAGAGGAACGATTAAACATCTCACACCTCCATTAAAAGGTGAAAAGTTCTTTTCGGTAATCGATAATAACGGTGACATTTGGACATTGGACATCCGTAACCTGTATCGTTATAAAAAAAGCACTAATTATACCACTTCCGACCGTTGGACGCTTCAGTATTTTATGAGTGCGGTTTATAAAGATGAAAAAGGCCGGATCTGGATTGGAACCACCGACAGTAAGACGTATAAAAAAGGACAATTATATGTAATCGATCCGAATGCGATAGCGCCCAAACTCGTTCCTATTGCCGATCTGAATTTTTCACCGAACAGTATCTACAAAGATGGGAATTCCGGAGTTTTGATTGGCTCTCCTTCCGGATTGTACCATATGAATACGGAAACCAAATACATCACACCAAACAGCGTTATAGGCGAATCGTATATTCGTGGTATTCATTGTTCCGATCGGAATAATATCTGGGTATATTCCTATAATAATGGTTTATTTCTGATCCGGAATCAACAGGGAACCACTCACTTCCCTTTCGACAAAAACAAGTATATCCGTTCGGCACATTGTGTAGTCGAAGACCAAAAAGGTTTTATCTGGATTCCCACGAACAAAGGATTGTTTCAGATTTCCCGACAAAGTCTGTTTGATTATGCCGACAAAAAACAAAAAACCATTTATTATCATTATTACAATAAAAGTTCCGGTTTTAGCACCAATGAATTTAATGGTGGTTGCTTCCCGTGTGCTACCAATCTTCCCAATGGTTATATAGCCTTACCCTCTTTTGAAGGGCTCACTTTTTTCGACAGTAAAAAGGTTACTCCTATCCTACCGACCAATCCGATTTATAGTAACGAGGCTAAAGTGGACGATCGCTCGGTTACTTTTAACGATACACTCGTTATAAACCGGGATTTTAGTCGTGTGGTCATTTCCTTTAACAGTCCGTTTTACGGTAACCCGGAAAACCTCACTATTGAAGTCCGTCTGGATGGAAACGATGTACATCAGAACTGGACAAAAACCAACGACAATCATACCATTTCCTATACCACCTTATATCCGGGTGAATATACGTTAACCGCTCGTAAATTAAGAGGATTCGATTCGCAATACGATTATAAAACGATCACGATTATAGTTCCTCCGGCTTTTTGGCAAACAACATGGTTTAAAAGTTTGCTAATACTCACGGTTTCTTTATTGATTTATTACGGATTCCGTCAGCGTACCAAATACATTCGCCACCGAAACCTGTTACTCGAAAAACGGATTTCACACCGCACTGCCGAATTAAAAAGTACGATTACCGCACTTACACGAACACAAACGGATCTGAGTGAACAGATTCATTCGCATAAAAAACTCATCGGCTCCATTACCCACGACATTAAAAGTCCGCTAAAATACATGGCCTTAACCGGGAAATATCTGTATGAAAATCTGGATCGCGATAATCCCGATTTTCAGGAGAATATCAAAACCATGTATACGTCATCGTTCGAATTGTACCACTTTGTAAACAACCTGTTGGAATATTCTAAAATCTATCTGAATAAAGACAATTTACAAAATGAGGCTTTTGTACTTCGTGATTTGATCAATGAAAAAATAAAACTCTTCGATCCGATTGCAAAATCCAAACGCAACGTATTGGAAAACAATATTTCAGACGCTATTTATCTCAACCTCAACAAACAGCTTTTTACGATCATTCTACACAATCTGCTGGATAATGCGATAAAGAATACGGTCGACGGAACGATTCGTTTTAGTGCGGTTCAGGACGGTGATTCCATCCGTATTATCCTTACCGATACCGGATGTGGTATGCATGCGGAAATGTTGGAATATTACCAGACACTGGCTCAGAAGATGAAATCCGAAAACGACCGGAAACAGTTTACCAAAGGAATCGGTTTCCATATTATTATAGAGTTGTTACATCTGGTTTATGGAGATATCACTTTGGAAAGTGAAGTCGGAAAAGGAACCACAATTACCTTAAATCTAAAGCAATAGTTTTTAACTATTTTCTTCGTAAAGTTTAAAGAGATCGGCCAGAGAAACGACATTTTTGATATCCAGTTTTTCAAAAATCCGGCCTTTATAAGTACTAACCGTCGACATCTGGATATTGAGGTGATTGGCAATTTCAAGATTCCCGTAACCGTTCACCAGCAATCGGCTAATTTCCAGCTCCCTGTTGGAAAGTCGTTCGAGCGGATTGGTTTGCGAAACATTGTTTAACAGATCGTTGATCAGTTTGTCTTTCAGACTGTCACTGATATATTTTCCGGTAGTCATTACTTTTCGAACCGCTTCAACGATTTCTTCTTCGTTCCCTAATTTATTCAGATAACCATTGGCTCCCGAATTGAGGTACCGCATCGCATACAGGTCTTCTTCAAAAGCCGAAAACATCAGAATTTTCACATTTGGATCGATTCCTCTGATTTTTTCGATCATCAAAACATTATTGCCTCCGGGTAAATTGATATCCAGAATAATCAGATCGAAAGTAGTTACAACCATTTTTTCCAAAACCCCGTTTAAGGTATCGGTCTGGTTGATAATGATATTCGGTAGCGAATATTTCAGGATCAACGATACGCCCTGTCTTACCACACTATGGTCATCGGCTATCAGTATGTTATATTCGGAAGTCATGCGGATGGGAGGAGGTTGGTTTCCTTACAAAGATATATTTTTTTATTCCGTTCTTTATATAAGGAACCCTAAAAAGTGTATCAATTATCCCGTCGTTTACTACAAATTGGTAAAATAACTACCATCCGGATTTTCGCTGGCTGCAAGCAACAATTCGTACTCTTCATTTTTCATTTTATGTACATATTGATTTAGCTCGCGCGTATATAAATTCAACAGATCTGCCGATTCTTTCATTCCCTCAATCAGCATTCGCAACTCCTCCTGATTTAACTGTGTTTCTTTTAACAGGTCGGACACGCCTAAAATCTGCGTAACCGGTTGTCGTACTTCATGGGATATTTTAAAAAGAATTTTTTCCAGTCTTCGGATTCTTTTTTCGCGTTGTTCGTCCAGTTTCTTTTTCTCATCAATCGGAACGCGAATTGAAAAATACTGTGTAATTTTATTATGGACGTCAAAAACCGGAAAGATTATCGAATATACCCAATAATAACTTCCGTCTTTTGCTTTGTTTCGGATTTCACCATCCCATACATTACCGTTACCGATAGTCTTCCACATGGTTTTAAAAAACGTTTTCGGATGATGCCCGGAGTTTAGTATCCGATGGTTTTTTCCCAGTAATTCCGTTTCCTCATATTTAGAAATTTCGCAGAACTTCTGGTTGGCATAGATGATATTTCCTTTGATGTCCGTGATTGAAGAAATAATATTAAAACTGCTATCTTCCGAATTCTTGTCCAGTAAAATCCGAAGATCTTTTATACTCTTTTGCATTATAAAAATCGTCGATTGTAATTTGCTCAATAATGAAGTTACAAACTTCATCCCCTAAAAACAAATTTACAAAATGCAACCGCTGTCCGACTTAAAAAAGGCATCTTTTTAACGATTATTGAATGTAACCCCAAAACAACTACGATTCGTTATATTTCTTCATTTTTTTTAAGACAAAAAACATACTTAACAAAAAACTACTCTTAAAATCACGACACAGCGTTTTACAAAAAGCATAAAAAAGACAGAATAAAAGTCCGTTGAAAGTCTTCAAAAGTCCTTTTGCAATCATCCGTTTATTTATTCCCGATGATGCACACAAAGTTTACTCGCGTGTAATGTTCTGTTTTTACATTGTTTCCCTTTTTGGGTTATTCCGTTACAGCGCACCGAAAAACCTTTTAATTCACCACTATAACATTCCTCCAGCGTTGCCAGAATACTAATCCGGTATTCCAGTCCGTTTGTCTGAAACTCGGTAAACCTATCGTCATTAAAAAAGACACCCTGAAAGTCTTGTATCACCGTATGATCTTCATTCCGGATTTCTTTTAGATATCCTTTTTCCACTTTGATCGTCAGATTGTGTTTGGACGCATTTTTGGCTTCCGGATCATTAATCGATACCGTAGCACAATAGTCACCGTTAAGGCTTGTATCGGGTTCGTTTATCGCGACTACTTTCGAAGGCGTTGCCATCAGTCCGGCGGGAATTGTTTCCGTTTCTTCGTTTAACAGAAGCTCTTTATCCCGACAAGACACCAGAATAAGTATACAAAATAGATAATAGCGTAATTTTGTTTTCATGGGTTTTGTTTTTTATTTGAATATCCGTTACCGATAATTTGCTTCAAATCACAATAACAAAAAAGTACAACCAATCGGAATATGATCGGAAACTTTTCGGGCCAGTGCCAGACTTTCGAATTCCGTATAAAAAAGATGCGCTTTTTTATTTAGTAATCTAATCTTCTTAGAATTATAAAAAATATTATCAAATTCCGATGCCAGACAATCCTGTGCTACGCAACGTTGTCTAAGCGAGGTTTTCTGATTCCGGAACACCGGTTGAAAGCCCATTCCCTTTAACGGATTAAAAACGGTATGGGATTCCGGACAATTAAAGTCACCGGCAAATACCAAATTATGCTCCGACAACCGCAATGGGATTTTTTTAAAATGTTTGATTTCGGTTTCGGGTTGCTGGCTTTTGGTAATCGCGTGAAAATTGACCACCGTAAACAACTTTCCTTTATAGGAAAATGTGCCGTAATACGGTTCCCGATCGATTTCGAGTTGCAAAACCGGATCCAATTCGGCTTTTACTTTCCTGATACGGGCTGTTTTCCAAAGAAACGCATAGCGTTCGGTTTTATAGGACGATCCGGTCGTTGGTGCGCTCACCGCATAATCCCATTTGTCGCCAGTGCGATTGAGTGCCGTAGCCAATCGGGCAACCGCCTGTGCGCCGCCAAATCCCGCTACGACTTCCTGAATCGCTACCACATCATATTCCTTGACGGTATTCGCTATAAAAGCAATGGTTGCCGGCTGTTTTCGTTTTCCGAAATCGGATAAATTCCAACTGCAAAATTTTACCTGAGCGGAAGCAAGACAAGTGAATAGCAGGATAACAAAGAAGATTTTATACCTCATATCATTTTTCAATTAAAAAATCAATACAACACTTCTTATCCGATTATTTTTTCTGATCGATAAAATCTTTAATTATTTTTTCCATATTCGATGGTAATTCGGCACCTCTGACTTTAGGGTTACTCACTTTCATTTCTTTAAGCCATTTTTCCCAGTATTCTATAATAACTGCTTCTTCATTTGTATTCTTTGTATCCGGATTGATCCCTAAAACCAAAACTTCCAGATTCGACAAATTGTTTGCAGCCTTAATAAATCCGAAATTACCGGCATCCATTTTTTCTTTCCACATAGCATCATTCAGCTTATTGTTGCGAATTGTCTTCGAAAGCAGGTAATTCGTTCTGTTTCCGTTTTTTAATTCGGATCCTTTATTAAAAATATAACCATCTGTTAGAATGATCAAAATATTACGGCTATTCTCCTCAATACAATAATCGGCTACCTTGTTTTTAAAGAACCCCCAAATATCCGAACCGACATAGGCTTTATCTTTTATCGCCAATTCGTAAATCTGGATTGGATAGTTTGCATAGATTTTTCGTATTTCATTTAATTTTTCTTTGGAGATATTGTTTCTATCCAGCTTGATTTTAAGTTTTTCGGATATCGCATTGATTTTGGTATTTTTAGGCTCCGGGTCAAAAAACAACTGCAATTTATCGTTAACCTGATTTATTTTTCTTTTACTGGCATGATCGGTAAAAGCCTCGGAAATAGCCTTGATATACCGAATATCCCTTTGATAATAGTCCATTGTTTTATTAGCGTGCTTTATCGGGTCGATCCGGTCGGACAAATCCAAAAAAATACTGATATTATAATTTTCTGTTGGCTTAGTTCTTTCCGGTGTTTCACTGACAACCGGGTGTTCTTTTTCGGTAGTATCGGGTGTATTTTCAATACAGGACATCGAAAATAAGGATAGCGTCAGGACAATCGAAAGTATTATTTTTTGTTTCATGATGTAGTAGGTTTATGTTTCAATCTCTATCTGTGGTTGCAGTTCGGGCTCACCCAATCCAATATCGTTTAAATGTTCTTTGGAAATGATTTCGCATAATTCCAGCAAAAGTGTTTTTTCCCGGTGTGGTAAAGCAATTTCAGCCGATACCGCCTGAAACCATCCTTCTTTATATTTGTGGTGATGGTAAAAATATTCCTTAACCGGGATAATAAATCCATCGATTTTGGTTTGCAATTCGGCAATGATTCCGTTTATGGCGGTGACTTGCTGTTTGCCTTCGTTTAATTTTTCGGTATTGGCATTCTTTAAGGCTTCAAGGTTAACCAATTCTTCTTTTTTGACTTTAATAAAGGTTTTGACTTTATCGAGACTTTCATATTCTTTCATCATGCTATCCAAAACCAAACCCCAAATAATATACACCATAAAGCCCGCAAAAATGATCAACCAGAATTCGGCTTCAAATAAAGCAATCTTAAGTGTATAAGGTTCCGACGACGTCGTTTTATTAAAATCGTAGATCTTCTTTTCGATCTGATAAGCCAATATGACATCAAATAAAAACGTCACCAAACCGAGCAGTCCTATTTTGATCCATTTCATTTTTCCTTTTTCTTTTAACAACATATGAATCAGATACCCCAATCCCATAAACACAAAGGGAATGGTCATGATAAAAATTCCTTCCAGCCAACTGGCCTGAAAAGCGTTTTTTAAGGCATCGGCATCGAAAATGGCAGCCGTAAGACTATTATCATCAAACTCTTTAAAAAAAGCCGAATAACAGGCCGAAATATAGAATACCAACAGATACAACGTAATTGGAAACAAAAAAGCCAATCCCATATAAAACTGCACTTTGATACCTTTTCCGCCTTCGATCCCGTATTTTTCCGGATGCTGACGTACCTCAACCATATCTTTACGGGTTCTTTCTATGGTTTCATTCAGTTCTTTTTCTTTTGCTTCGGCAATTTCAAGGGTGGTTTCGCACTTTTTAAGTTCAGAACGGTTGCGCTCCTGATCTTCTCTGTAAATCTGTTTTAAGGACTCCTGTTCTACTTTTTGTTTGCGGCATTGCTCTTCAAAACTCCTGTACAGATTTTGCAGACAGGCTTTAAATACGATCGGTTTCCCCATCGCTTTTACCGAAGCACCAAATCCGCGCTGATAATGGGTTAAACGTACCAGTTCCCGGGATCCGGTTTGCGTTTCATCCGGTAACTTCCCCGACACTTCATCATTTTTTAAACGAAATAATTGTTGTAATGACTTCATCATTTATGCATTTAACTGGTTTATAATTTCTTCTTTTTGAACCCCTTTTTGTACGCAATCGATAAAATAATCGGTCAGATCTTCGATATTCTCATCCAGGAATTCAAACTTTATACAGTATTTTTTTAGCGCTTCCCGATCTTTACTGGTAACTCTACCACTTGCCCAAATCATTCGGGTTAGATCATACAAGTATTCGATACGGGTTTCCAAACGTTCCGGCAATGCTATTCCATACGTAACGGGATTTAATAGTAGTGCTCCCAGATCTTGCTTTGTAAATCCTTTTTCGTCCGCCAAATGATACAACACCTCCAATTCGGACATCAAAAAGCCGGCGTCAGACATTGCGATCTGGTATAAACTGAGAAAATGACTTTTTAAGGCGGGTGACATTGTAGTAGTGGTATCCATATCTTTATAATAGCTTTTATTGTAAGACATCGCGATGGACATAACCAACCGTTCCGGTTTTTTCGGATTTTACTTTGAACCACGGTTCGTTAGCCTCTATAAAAATCACCCGTTGTCCTCTTTTAACGGTTTCGATTATTTTGTAATTTTTCCCCGGACCTTCGTATAAGGAAACAGATGTGGCAGTGATATATGGCAGTTGATCCTTATAAAATTGAGCTTTTTTGGTTATCGTCACTGTTTTGACTTTCGTCCCGGAAGGGGTCTTTTTTTCTTTTCGTTTCACGGTGATTACATCGGTACTTCTATCCCTGCAAACACCGCAGGTTCCGCCACTTTTGCAATATTTACAACCACTACAATTGGTGCAGGCGGTACAATAATCGGATCCATTGCAGCCTCGTCCGGCTGTGTCGCAACAGGAAGCCAAGAGTTTTCCCGGTTTGGTTTGTGCTATCAAATCATTGCTACTCCACAGCAATAGACTTAGCCAAAAAATATATTTGATCATCGTTTTTTAAATGTATTAATGGGTTATAATTTCGGTTTATTCCAAACCGATTTTTAGTATTTTCAGCCAACGGCTATTCGTTGTCATAAAAGCTGAGACTTTCCAACAAGGCCTCTTCAAACTGATAAATCGCATCGATGGATTCAATCGGATGACGGGTTTCGTTTTTCGCTTCATCAAATAATCCGATATATTTTTTTCCACCGTTCAGATGTAACCTACAAATCGGTTTCCGGTTGTTATCATCCAACAATATCCCGAAATAAGATTTTGTATCTCGGGGAACAATTCGGTCCACCCCTACTTTTCGTCTCAAAATGGCCACTACAATACGGAAGCCATCCATTTCCTCATCGGTAGTAATCACTTTGCTTATTGGCTCGGCTTCTACATTTTCGACTTGTTGTTTTTTCGCTTCTTTATTTAATGCGGCATTCAATCGATCGTTAATTTGATCATTTATTACCTGATTAAAAGCTTTATACACCAGTTCCTGGAATTCTTCCATCACACGTTCGGTCAGACGACCAGAATAGATACGCTCGGCAAACTGACGGACAAACTTATGAGAAGGAGTTTGCAGCTCTTCGGCAATTAATTTTTTAATTTCCTTTGTATATTTTAAAGCACTAGCGTTATCGGTTATTTTTTCTACATCGAAATTCGACTTGTGAAACTTATTAATTTCTTGAATTACAGCATCTTTCAGATTGGTAATATCAAACTCAAAAAAAGGTTTCTCGTCCATTTTATTCTTTTCGTCCAAATCGGTAAAAAACTGATACTGAATTCCATTCGTTAACAACGCAAACTTGGTTTTGGATACATGAAAATAGCGGAATAATTGCGAATTGTGAACCGTCAGGTTTTCTTTCCAGTTTTTACATTCCACGATCAGGATCGGTTCTTCATTCTGAAAAATGGCATAGTCGACTTTCTCCCCTTTTTTAAGTCCTATATCGGCCGTAAACTCCGGCACTACTTCCATCGGATTAAATGTATCGTACCCCAAAAGGTTAATAAATGGTAATACAAAGGCATGCTTTGTAGACTCTTCCGTTTCGATCTTGTCTTTCATCTGATCGATTTTATCGGCTAATGATTTGAGTTGGCTTACTAATTCCATCCTATTTGTTTTTTTTGAATGTTTATTTTATTTTTATATCACACTCCAAAACTAGGATGCCTGTAACGGACTTCATTACGGTTTTACGTAAATGCCAACAAGCGGCAAAAAAAAACACCTCAAAAGAGGTGTTAAAACTTGCAATCAAATCAATCCCAGATCTTTGGAAATGGAAACCAGATGTGGGTTATTTTTGGCTTTAAGGGATGTCTTTAAGCGGTTGATTCTTTTTTCGATACTGCTCCGGCTATAATGCATATCGTCGGCAATTTCGCCTTGATCAAAACCTTTGGATAACAGACGAATAATCTGAATATCCTGTTCGTCGATTTCATCCAGTTCGGAATCAGCTTTCCCATATTTTAACTCCGGAGAGACAAACTTTTCATCGCTTGTAGCAATCGATCGGATGGCCTGTTTTAATTCGCGAATACTCTCCCGGCTTTTGTTGATATAGGCATTGCAATCGAGATCTTCTAATAATGTCCGGATCACATACGGTTTTGTTTCGACAGAATACACAATAACTTTGATATCGGGCTGTTCGCGTCGTACGGCCTCAATTAATTCTTCACCGGAATTGAGCTTGTTTTCCCGGAATTTATCTTCGACAAACGACAGGTCGCTGATCAATAGATCGAACGGCTCCTGATCCATTTTAGCTCTTTTAATTTTCAATAAAGCGTCATCACAATATTTTACGTGATGGATATTGTCTTCCGTTACAAACTCTTCCAACAGTTGTTTTACTCCTAAATTAACGGAATCGAAATCTTCGGCAATTAAAATCTTTTTAAACATACTTCGTATAATTTACTTTAGAAATGAAAAACTTACTTTAAATCCCTTACCGGGAACAGAATCAAAAGTATAGGTTCCGGAAATGCTTTTGATACGGGTTTCCACATTTTGCAATCCATTTTTTAAAGCGAGTTTATTTTTATCGATTCCCACGCCATTATCGGAATAATCAATCTGAATCCGATTCGCGTCGAGTTGGAAACGAACGACCACAAGCGAACTTTTACTGTGTTTTTTCATGTTGACCAATAATTCCTGTAAAACCCGATAAACCACAATTTTTTTAGTCGGATCGACCTCATCCCAGTTAATCTGATCCAAACCACTGGACATGACATTTACCCGTTCGCTTTTGTATCCTTTGATCACCTCTTTTAATTGTTCCGGATAGTCAGATCCGGTGTCGATGGTACTGTTTTCCCGGGAAATGTTTCGGCTTCCGGTATAGATTTTATCCAGGGATTCGAGTAGAATTTCTTTGTTTTCGGTATTGGAAAGATCTTTTATTTCGGCAAAAGTCATCGCATTAAACACATCATTAGCCAATTCGTCGTGTACTTTTTTGGCAATACGGGTTTCCGTTTTATAGGACTCCAGCAGTTTTTCTTCGCGACTTTTCTGTTGCATTCTGCGGATTACAAAAAAGATAACGCTACCACCAATCAGAATCAGAATTCCCAATCCAAGTTTCTGGGTTTCGGCTTTTGCCAATTGTGCCGTTTTTTGCGCTTCGCTGGCTTTTCGTCGTAAATTTTCTTCCTGTGTCGCTTTATATTCATATTTCGTCTGCGCAAAAGTGTTCCTTTTAGACTGGCGCACCTGACTAATACTATCGTTTAATCTCTGAAATTGTATAGAATACGGTTTTACAGCCATTCCGGAACTCAGCACCGTTAATCGTTTTAAAGCTTCTAACCGGTCGTCGATGCGTCGCATTTTGGTCGCCCGATCGTAGGCTGTTGTGGCATATTGTATCGCCAATGTCGGATTGCTGTTTTTATAATAATCGGAAAGATGCAACTCACTCACAATACGATCACTCGCCAACATCGGATTATTGGATCGGATTTCATATCCTTTTTTATAATAATCCAGACTTTTCGGATCTCCGGCTCTATAATAGGCAAAACCCAGGTTATCGTAGGCTCTTGCTTTGGTCGCGTCAACGGTTGTTTTTTGGATAATCGATTCGAATATCGGGCGAGCTTTGGCATAATCGCCCAAATAGGTATAACTCAAACCGATATTATTTTTGATGATCCAGCGATCTTCCGGTTCATCAGTACTATCGGCTGCTTTTTCAAAATTTTCAATCGCTTTCTTATAATTATACATAGATTTATCGGCAATTCCCAAATTATTTCTGGCCGCAACATAATAGTAATTGTTATTATTTTTTTTATTGAGTTTTAAAACATCTACATTCAGATCGGCTACCATTCCATAATCATTCGATCGTTCGACGATATCCGACATCAATAGCAGTATATACATTTCCTCATCTTCCTTTCC
>NZ_JASLCE010000152.1 GCF_030146175.1 Flavobacterium sp.
CTCAGCTGGTAGAGCACATCACTTTTAATGATGGGGTCCTGGGTTCGAATCCCAGCCGGGTCACAAATTGACAGAAAAAGCACACTATTAGTGTGCTTTTTTCGTTTCTATTTTGCTCTTGAAAGCGTATTAAGTATAAAATCCATTTGTCTATCAAAGCCCGTTTTTAAATCATCCGCCAGAAGCGGTATTTCGACGTCAGGTTTTATACCTTTGGGGTCATTTTTAAAATTTGGAGTTTTCATTTTGTACTGAAAAGTAGGTATCCATACCAGTGTTTTGGAATAAGGCAAAACAAATGCCCGACCACCGGCATTACTATAATTACTTCCTTGTGAATATTCGCCATAAAATTTTCCAATTTTATATTCCCGAAGTAAGGCCAATAAATGTCCCGTCGTGGAAAAACAACCACCATTGATCAAAACACTAATTTGTCCTTTGTAAAAATTCGATTTATTTTGCTGTTTTTTAAACCACCAATCATCATCAGCGCTACCAGTCGCTGTGGTGCAATTTAGTCCGTTTATTGGCGTTGTTTCCGCTACATTTATTTCTTCAATACTTTCAGGATATTGCGCATAATGCTTCCAGTTTTTTACACTATTGTACTTGGCACCCACATAATCAAAATAGTAATAGGGCTTATCTATTAGATACGAAAACAAATAATTGGCTATTTCCGCAGCTCCACCGCTATTATCGCGTAAATCAATAATTAGATTTTTAGTTTTCAGACTGTCTAGCTTTGCAAAAAAAACATCTAATTGATTTTCCGCGACCTTTCTATCGGCTTCATTATAACCATTTGCAAAGGAATAAAACTTGAGAACAGCAATTTTATCGTTTCTAATTTCAGTTGTTAACGGTTGAATGTTTTCGGTAGTACTTTTTGTGAAGTTGTCAAAAGTAATTCCTTTTACTACTACTGTCTGCTTTTGGTTATTCTTGTCTATGAATTCAACTTCAAATTTTTCGCTTTGGTTGTATATAAAATAATAAAAAGGAAAATTCTTAAATTTCGTATTTAATCCTGTTTCATTTCTACCTTCAAGGTGAATATACTTTTCGACATTCTTTACTATTGCATCAATAGTTTCTCCATTTATTTTAAGAATCTGCAAACCGGTATAAATCTTGTTTTCCTTTATTGAATTATCAAAATAATAATTATTTTTAATCTGATAAATACGGAATGGAAAAACGGGTTCTTCTTGTAACAATGTCGTAATTTGTCCTCTGTCAACGGTTGTATGCCCATCCTTTATTTTTGCCATTAGTGTGGCTGTGAGCTTGTAATAATCTACAATGGAAAGATCACCTTTGATCGAATTCTTTAAGTCCAAATAAGTTTTGTCAAACTCTTTTTTCGAACAAAACATAAACTGTCCCGGATGAATCGTATTTGTCAGGTTATATAGTTGTGTAAATTCGGAAATGATACTATCTTTTTTTAACGTTTTATCGAACAATGGTTTATGCTGTCCACAACTAAAATTAGTCACTAAGCATAAAAACGGAAATAGTATTTTTAACTTCATTATCCAGGCTTATTATTTATTGAATGACATCTAAAACCAAATATATACATTGTGTTACTATGATACTAATGTAAGTACACTAAATCCTGTTTCCATGTTAGTCAATAAATCGACTTACCCGGATTACCAAATAAAACAGGATCGTATTGGCGCAACTGCTTTATTTTGTTGTATATTCCCACAAATTAAGCAAAAATATAAGAACTGCAACAAAGAATATTCTACCAAAAATGAAAAGAAAATTTTTTATAAAACGCTCATTTTTAGTATTGCTACTACTAATCGGTCTGGTTTCTTGTGATCAGAAGGAGAAAAACAATCAAAGCAAACAAAGCAAACAACCAACAGCAATCACCAAATTAAACACGGAAGAAGAGAAAACTGTTGTTAAACATGATCCACACGCTATAACTATAGCGATCGAACAAATAAGTAGCAATCAGTTCTATTCCGCTATGCAGTATAAGAAAGTAAGCAAACCGATAGAAAAGATCACGGATCTCACTATCGTGCAAAAACAATTATCCGGAATTGTTGATTTTCGCAAAAAAGGAGACAGCACACTGTATATCAACAAGATCCATTTCAGAAACGGCACCATACTTGAAAACGATGGAGAGTGTAATTATTGCTCCTTCGTCGCCTATTTTCCTACCGATGACATTCTTTTATTAGAAGGCGGTCATATGTCGGATGTAAGTTTTGATTTAGGAACGGGTCAGGAAACGGAAGATGCCGGTAATCCTGAGCTAGCAACGGAATCCCCAAACAGCAAATACCGGTTGAACAAGATATATGAAGGACAAGAATGTTATGAACATTTTATCCAGAAAAAGCAAAACGGTAAATTTCAAAAAATAGTCGACTTAAATAAACTTTTTAAAGATAAAACAGGAGAATGGCTTTGTTATATAGAAAAAGAATTCTGGACAGATGATACTACGCTCTATTTCGGGCTGGTTACAGAATATAAAGAAACCGGAAATGAATATGTATTTTATAAGGTAAAAATAATTGAGCGATAAACAAATGCTAT
>NZ_JASLCE010000157.1 GCF_030146175.1 Flavobacterium sp.
GATGTGAAAGTGCCCGATTACAGGTAGATGTTATTGTAAATGTAACAGCACAACCAACAGCAGTGGCGCAATCGTTCTGTAGCGGTGCAACAGTAGCCAATCTTGTTGCTACGGGAACCGGAATTCAGTGGTATGATCAATCAACAGGCGGTACTGCTTTGGCGACTACAGTTGCTTTGGCAACAGGTACCTATTATGTAACACAAACTGTTGGCGGATGTGAAAGTACACGATTAGCAGTAGCGGTTACGATCAATGTAGTAGGTGCGCCAACAGGAGCAGCCACGCAAGTTATCGCGGTAAACACACCAGCTGAAGCTACTATCGCCAGTATTGTAGTAACCGGAACCAATGTGATCTGGTATCCTACTTCGGCAGATGCTATGGCGGGAACCAATGCATTGGCAGTGGGAACTCAATTGGTAAGCGGAACAACCTACTATGCGATGCAAACCGTAGGGGGATGTACGAGTACTGCTCCATTAGCGGTAACCGTAACGGTAACTTTAGATACATCGTCATTCGACAAAGCGGCGTTAAAATACTATCCTAACCCGGTAGCGGACATTATCACGATTAGCTACTCAGAGCCAATCAGTAATGTTACGATCTACAATATGTTAGGACAGAAAGTGATTGTTAAAAACAGTACGGAAACAATGACTACGATCGATATGAGCGACCTGGCAGCAGGAGCTTATATTGCCCATGTAAAATCGGGCGATGCGATGCAGGAGATCCGTATCATTAAGAAATAACGCGTAAATTAACGTATTCGATATGAAATCGCCCGGAGAGCAATCTCCGGGCGATTTTTTTTGGAAATATTTATAAAATAAATTGTGAAATTACGATGTGATGCAATTTGATTTTAACTTTAAAAGGTTATACTGTTAAGAAAATGAGAGGTTTTTATTTATTTCAGATTTTAAATTGTTAAAAAGCATTTGAAATCTTTTCAGTGTTATTATTTTGTTAAATTAGCTGCCTGTAAAAACTAATGACACTATTATGAAAAACTCTACTTATTTAAGTGGGTTTCGATGGCGTAATGCATTGAAACTGCACTTTAAATTGAGTTGTTTGTTACTGATGGCATTGCTGGCGGGACACCAGGCAAGTGCACAAGGAGCACAAACAACGGTTTTAATTAACCCCAATGCCGAAGGCGGCTTTGAAAATGGAAGTACATTCGCCGCAAACGGATGGACTGCTGTAAATGCATCCCTTAACACCTGGAATGTAGGAACCGTTCCGGGATGGTTTACGGGTACTGGAGGTGCTTATGTTTCCAACGATTCGGGTACCACATGGGCCTATGGAAACGGAACGGCAAACCGTTCTCATTTCTACAGAGATGTTACGTTTCCCACTGGAGTATCCGTGGTAAACCTAAAATTCGACTGGAGAGGTAACGGTAACGACGGAAGCTACGACAACCTACAGGTGTATATTGTAGATACCAACGTTACTCCAACTACATCAGGGCCAACAGGTACCAATACGACTACTACCGGATGGACAAACTATACCGATGGTACTACAGGATACTATTTGTTAAGCCAGAATGGAACCGTAGCACCAACTACTACCACCAACATTACGTTTAACCTTACTGCGGCACAACGTGCTTATGTAGACGGTAAGACCAAACGTTTGGTTTTTGTATGGAAAAATGACGGATCAGGAGGAACAAATCCACCGGCTTCTGTAGATAATATTTCCTTAACCGCAACCGTACCAACGTGTTTAAAAGCATCGAACGTATTGATTTCGGCTATTACAACGACTTCAGCAACGCTTAACTGGACGGCTTCGGCATCGACTCCTAGTGGCGGATATGAATATGAAATCAGAACCAGTGGTGCTGCGGGAAGTGGTGCTACAGGACTAGCAAACAGCGGAGCAACAGCAGCAGGAGTAACTACTGCAGCGGTTACAGGATTGGCTACTTCAACGAATTTTTCAGTATATGTGCGTGCCAACTGTGGCGGAGGCGATATGAGTGACTGGACAACTGCGGCTACTTTCCGAACCGGACATTGTGTGCCTTCGTCAACATCATCTGCAACCTACATCAACAGTTTTGTAACTACAGGTGGCGCTACGAATATTTCGAATACCGCTTCCGGATATACAACCGGAGGATATCAGGATAATTATGCTACGGCAACCGTTAGTCAATATGCTACGGGATCGATCGGTTTTACAACTACCATTACAGGTGGAACTGTAGGAACTGCAATCTGGGTTGACTGGAATAACGATTTAGTATTCGATACTACCGAACGCGTATATGTTACGACAGCCTATGGAAACGGTCAGACGGGAAGTTTTGTAGTACCGGCAGGAACAGTACTTGGAGACTACAGAATGCGTGTACGTATTGACTACAACAACATTACTCCGGATCCATGTTCGAATACAAGTACAAGAACAGAAGCGGAAGATTACAAACTAACTGTAATTGCAGCACCATCATGTGTGCCACCTACAGCTGTTAGCGCTGTTGCCAACACGACTACAACGGCAACCGTAAACTGGACGGCATCGACTTCGACACCGGGAAGCGGATATGATATTTATTATGTTACAACCAACACAGCGCCAACTGCCGGATCAACACCTACAGCAACTGCAGCAGCAGGAGCAGTAACGGCATCCCTTAGCGGATTAGCGCCTTCAACAACCTATTATGTTTGGGTACGTTCAAACTGTGGATCGGGAACGTATAGTACCTGGGCCGCAGCAGGATCGTTCTACACGGGATACTGTGTACCTTCGTCAACATCATCGGCTACCTATATTAACAGTTTTGTAACCACGGGCGGTGCTACGAATATTTCGAACACAGCTTCGGGATATACCACCGGAGGGTATCAGGATAACTATGCTACGGCAGCAGTTAGTCATTACCCAACAGGAACGATCAACTTTGCCACTACAGTGACCGGAGGAACAGTTGGAACAGCGATCTGGGTTGACTGGAATAACAATTTAGTGTTCGAAACAAGCGAGCGCGTATATGCGACTACTGCTTATGGCGATGGTCAGACAGGAAGTTTTGTAGTACCGGCAGGAACAGCACTTGGAGACTACAGAATGCGTGTACGAATTGACTATAACAGTTCTACACCGGATGCATGTTCGAATGCGAATACAAGAACAGAAGCGGAAGATTACAAATTAACCGTAATTGCAGTACCATCGTGTTTACCGCCATCAGCAGTTACTGCTGTAGCAAACACAGCGGCAACAGCAACCGTAAACTGGACGGCATCAACGTCGGCACCGGCAAACGGATATGATATTTATTATGTTACGACCAACACGGCACCAACAGCCGGATCAACACCTACTGCAACAGCAGCAGCAGGAGCTGTAACAGCATCCCTTAGCGGATTAGCGCCTTCAACAACCTATTATGTTTGGGTACGTTCAAACTGTGGTACAGGAAATACCAGTACTTGGGTAGCGGGAGGAACATTCTATACAGGATACTGTGTACCTTCGTCTACATCATCGGCGACTTATATCAATAGTTTTACCACTACAGGTGGATCGACCAACATTTCGAATACAGCTTCGGGATACACTACGGGAGGATATCAGGATAACTATGCAACAGCAACGGTTGCACAATATCCAACAGGAACGATCAACTTTGCCACTACAGTGACCGGAGGAACAGTTGGAACGGCTATCTGGGTTGACTGGAATAACAATTTAGTATTCGAAACAAGTGAGCGCGTATATGCAACTACTGCTTATGGCGATGGTCAGACAGGAAGTTTTGTAGTGCCGGCTGGAACAGCATTAGGCGACTATAGAATGCGTGTACGAATTGACTATAACAATAGTACACCGGATGCTTGTGCGAGTGCGAATACAAGAACGGAAGCAGAAGATTATAAGTTAACAGTTGTGGCAATGCCTTCATGTATGCCTCCAACAGCAGTTGCAGCTACGGCTAACACAGCCTTTACAGCAACCGTAACATGGACAGCTTCTGTATCGACACCAGCAAACGGATATGAAATTTATTATTCGGAAAACAATACAGCGCCAGGAGCAGGTGCAACACCTAATGCAACGGCTGCTGCAGGAGCAGTAACGGCACCATTAGCAGGATTAACACCATCAACGACATACTATGTTTGGGTACGTTCTAACTGTGGATCTGGAAACACCAGTGCCTGGACGACTACAGCGGTAACCTTTACAACACCATGTAATCCACCGGTAATTTCGGCTACCACGCCAGCAAGTATTTGTGGACAAGGAACAGCTACTTTAAGCGCAACTGCCAATGAAGGAAATATTAGCTGGTATGCAGCACAAACAGGAGGAGCAGCGCTTGGAACAGGAGCTTCGTTTACAACACCTGTAATCACGGCAACTACATCGTACTGGGTTGAATCCAGCAGAGTGAATGGAATTGTTGCAGTTGGACCGGTTTCACCAACCGCACAGGGCGGAACAATCGGAGTACAAACAACGGCATGGGAAAACAACTTCACTGTTTTAAAAAGTACTAAATTGACTTCAGTAGATATATTCCCGGTAACATCCGGACAAACTGGAGCGATCATTGTTCGTAGTTCAACAGGAACTGTAATTGCTACCTATCCGTATACTACAAACGTAGGCGGAGGTGCAACAGCACAAACCATTACGTTAAATCATGTTTTACAACCAGGAAACTACCAGTTGTATCCAACATTACCAACGGCTGGAGTAAGCCGTAATACAACAGGAGCCGTATATCCGTATACGTCTTCAGTAGCGAGAATCAATGGAAATGGTTATGATCCTGTTTATTTTATGGGAATGTATAACTGGAAATTCGAAGATTCTTGTACATCAGCAAGAACAGAAGTAATAGCAACTGTAACAACGCCACCGGCATTAACGTTAAGTACAGCTAGTACAGCTGTGGTTTGTAGCGGATCATCAAGTGCTGCGGTAACCGTTACAGCAGGTGCTTCAAGTTATGATACCTATACATGGACACCGGCAACCGGAGTAACCGGAGATGTAACAAACGGATGGACATTTAACCCAACAGCTACGACAACTTATACTGTAAGAGCGTCAAACTCTGTTAGCGGATGTAACATCGATGCTACAGTAGTGGTAAATATCAACCCGGCACCGGTAGTAAACGTTGCGGCAACACCGTCAACAATTTGTGAAGGAACATCGGCTGCGCTTGTTGCAACAACAACAACATCAGCGCCAGGTACCATCACATTAGGAACTGGAACAACGTTAACCAGTGAAACGGCACAACCAACTGCATTCTGTAACCGTTGGGCACAGTACTGGAACCAAACCGTATTTACTGCGGCAGAGTTAACAGCAGCAGGATTAAAACCAGGAAACATTACTTCGATCGCCTACAGAATTACAACATTAGGAAGCGGAACGAATGTAAATAACTTCACGGTTAGAATCGGAACAACAACAAATTCCGTATTAACAGGATTTACAACAACCGGATTAAACTTAGTTTACGGACCGGCAACCTATACGCATTCCGTAGGATTAAATACCATCACTTTTGCAACACCATATGTATGGGATGGAGTGTCTAACATTATTGTAGACATCAGACAGGATGGAGCAGATTCAACCAATAATGCAATTACGTATTATACGGCTACGACTGATAATACTACGGTATCGGCTACAACAAGTACAGTGTCATCGACAACAGTATTAGCAACAAGTAACCCAACACCAAGTTTATCTAAAAACAGATTAAACGTAGTATTCGGAGGACAGGTGGCTTCAACAGGAGCAGGTGACTTAAACTGGACATGGATGCCGGGTAACTTAACCGGAAGTTCGGTAACGGTAACACCGGCTACAACGACTACGTATACTGTTAGAGGAACAAATCCAACAACAGGATGTTATACGGAATCGACTGTAACAGTAAATGTTAACCCGGTACCGGCTGCACCAACAGGAAATACAACGCAGGCGATTAGTGGAAACACTCCTGCTGATGTTACGATCGAAGATATCGTAGTGACTGGAACAGCAGTGGTATGGTATGCTACCGAAGCGGATGCTTTGGCGAATATCAATCCAATCGCAGCAGGAACACAATTGGTTCAGGGAGCGACTTACTATGCTATGCAAACTGTAGGTGGATGTAGAAGTACAACGCCATTGGCAGTAACGGTAACATTAACGTTACGTTCAGCATCATTTGATATGGCAGGATTAAAATACTATCCAAACCCGGTAATCGATGTGTTTACGGTAACGTATACAAACGATATTACTTCGGTTGAGGTATTTAACCTGATTGGTCAACGTGTAATTGCGGTACAACCAAATGCTACAACAGCTTTAGTAGATATGAGTGCATTACCAACAGGAGCCTATATCATGCAGATTAAAGCAAACGGACAATCACAGTCGGTAAAAGTGATTAAAAAATAATTAATCTATTTTTAGTTATAGGGAAGGGCTGTCGTAATGACAGCCCTTTTTTATTGGACTCCGGTTAAAAAACGGATGGTTTTATGGTTCTGATAAATGCTCTTTTGGAGATAACACGATGCGCTATAAAACAAACAATAAGTTAATATAATGCATATAGTGTTTTTATTTTGTTATAATGTTCTTTTTTGTTTATTAAAACGATAAGTTTTTATGATAGATGATCAATATTTGCTTACATTGGTGCTAATAAACTGTTAATATTATATTTATGAAAAAAACTACTTTATTAAGCAAATTTGGATGGCATAAAAAACCGACACAGGGTTGGAGTGCGTTTTGTTTGTTTATGCTTACCCTTTGGATGGGACAGCTACAAGCCCAAACGGTTTTAATTAGCCCTACGGGAGATGGCGGTTTCGAAACAGGAGCCACGCTGGCTGCCAACGGATGGACGGCTTTAGACGATACAACCAACAAATGGGCTTTGGGAACAACTCCGGGATGGTTTACCGGAAACAGAGGAGCCTTTATTTCCAATGATGGAGGAACCACGTGGAATTACAATACAGGAGCTACCAGCAGATCATTTTTCTATAGAGATATTGCGTTCCCGGCCGGAGCGACAGCGGTAAACCTTGCATTTGACTGGCGTGGAAACGGAAATGACGGAAATTATGACAACCTGATGGTTTACATTATCGATACGAATATTACCCCAACCAATGTTGGACCAACCGGAACCAATACCACCACTACAGGATGGACCGGGTATACCAACGGAACAACAGGGTACTACTTGTTGCAACGTGCGGGAACAGTCAATCCGACTACTACAACAGCGGTGACTTATTCGTTCACTACGGCACAGATGAACTATGTAGTCGGAAAAACAAAACGATTGGTATTTGTATGGAAAAACGACTCGTCTGATGGAGTGAATCCACCGGCATCATTAGATAATATTTCCTTGACCTCTACGGTACCAACTTGTTTTGCACCGACAGCAGTTGTGTCAAGTGCGATCACTAAAAACAGCGCTACAATTGCGTGGACAGCACCGGCAACAGCACCGGCAAACGGATACGAATATGAAGTGAGAAGTAGTGGTGCGGCAGGAAGTGGCGCAACCGGATTGGGAGCTTCAGGAACATCTGCTGCAGGAGTGGTAACACAAAACGTTACCGGACTGGCACCTTCAACAATCTATACGGTTTATGTGCGATCCAACTGTGGAAGCGGCGATTTTAGTGCGTGGGCAGCTTCTACTACCTTTACAACCAAATGTGATTATTTTGATATAACAGGAACAACACCGGGAACGGTATGTGGAACCGGATCGGCAGCACTTGCGGCTACGGCAGCCGGCGGAACAATGAACTGGTATGCGGCACAAACCGGCGGAACAGCACTTGGAACCGGTGGAACTTTTAATACACCGGTAATTTCAACAACAACATCGTTTTGGGTAGAAACAAGTGTTCCGGGAACTACAGGTGTAGGACCGGTTTCACCAACAGCTCAAGGTGGAACAATTGGAACACAAACAATCGAGTGGGATGTAAACTTTACCGTTTTACAAAATACAAAACTGATTTCGGTTGATGTATTCCCGGTAACATCAGGACAAAACGGAGCTATTATTGTTCGTAGTTCATCAGGAACTGTAATTGCGACTTATCCATATGTAACGAACGTAGGTGGAGGAGCAACAGCACAAACGATTACGTTAAATCACACATTAACACCTGGAAGTTACCAGTTATATCCAACGTTACCATCGGGTGGAGTGAGTCGTAATACGTCCGGATCGACCTATCCGTATACGTCTGCGGCAGCAAACATTACTGGAAACGGATTCGATCAAACGTATTTTATGGGCTTCTATAACTGGAAATTCGATTTGTCATGTGCTTCACCAAGAACAGAGGTAGTAGCAACGGTTACTTCTGCACCGGCTATTACGTTAAGTGCAAACAGTACAGCGGCAGTTTGTAGCGGATCATCAAGTAGCGCCATTACACTTGCAACAGGAGGATCAAACTACGATACCTATACCTGGTCGCCTGCAACCGGAGTAACCGGAAATGCGACAAATGGATGGACATTTAATCCAACGGCTACGACTACTTATACAGTAACAGCATCACAATCGGCTGGAAGCTGTGCTACAACAGCAACAGTGGTTGTAAACATCAACCCGAATCCGGTAGTGAATGTTGCCGCAACTCCGGCAACAATTTGTGAAGGAACGTCATCATCATTAGCAGCGACAACGCAAACGGTAGGTCCTGGAACGGTAACCGTTGGAACCGGAACGACATTAACAGGCGATACAGCACAACCAACAGCTTTCTGTAACCGTTGGGCACAATACTGGAATCAAACGGTATTTACTGCAGCGGAGTTAACAGCAGCCGGATTAAAACCGGGGAATATTACGTCGCTTGCTTACCGAATCACAACATTAGGAAGTGGAACAAACGTAACCAACTTTACAATCCGAATTGGAACAACAACGAATTCATCGTTAACCGGATTTACAACAACCGGATTAAACTTAGTTTACGGACCAGCAACCTATACGCATGCGGTAGGATTAAACACCATCACTTTTACAACACCATATGTATGGGATGGAACATCTAATATTATTATTGATATCAGACAAGATGGAGCGGATTTAACCTATAATGCGATCACATATTATACGGCAACAGCCGATAATACTACGGCATCAGCGACAACTAGTACACCGTCATCGACAACAGTATTGGCAACAACAAATCCGACTGCGGCTTTATCTAAAAACAGATTAAACGTAGTATTCGGAGGTCAGACAAATGCAACAGGACCTGGTGACTTAAACTGGACTTGGATGCCGGGTAACTTAACCGGAAGTACTGTATCGGTATCGCCAGCTACAACAACTACGTATACCGTTAGAGGAACCAACCCAACTACGGGATGTTATACCGAATCGACGGTAACAGTAAATGTAACCGCGGCACCGGCTGCACCAACAGGAAGTGCAACGCAGACTTTCAACGTAAATGCACCGTCGGATGCGACTGTAGCCAACCTTGTTGCAACAGGAACAGCAATAGTATGGTATGCTACCGAAGCAGATGCTATAGCAAATGTTAACCCATTGGCGTCGACTACGCAATTGGTAAACGGAGCGATTTACTATGCTATGCACACCGTTGGAGGATGTAGAAGTTTAACGCCACTAGCGGTAACAGCTACAGTAACATTAGGATCGGCTTCTTTCAACATGCCGGGATTAAAATACTATCCAAACCCGGTAGTAGATAAGTTTACAGTAACCTATACAAATGATATTACTTCGGTTGAGGTGTTTAATTTAGTTGGACAGCGCGTAATGGCGGTACAACCAAATGCAACAACTGCCTTAGTAGACATGAGTGTATTGCCAACAGGAGCTTATATCCTACAGGTTAAAGCAAACGGACAATCACAATCCATAAAAGTGATTAAAAAATAATAGTTTTTTGAATAGCATGCCTAAGAGCCTCTCACTGAGAGGCTTTTTTTATGGACATAAGTGATGAGTTAACAGAATGATAACCTTATGCATAGTATATGATAATGTGGTAATTAGTATCTGGTTATTAGGGTTCTATATTTTTGTATCGCTCAAATTGAATGGAGCGGAATACAATAAAAAAGAACTTATTTGAATGAAATTATTACAATTCAACATATCAGAATTATTTTCTAAACAACGTTTTTTCGGAGCATTGGTACTAATGCTGTTCGCGATCAATACGACGCAGGGACAGGCAATTTTTACTAATCCGATAACCGGGACAAATCCCAATACGGCCAATCCGTATACGGCCGGACAAACGGTAAGTCCGAACATCACCGTTTCGGGTATCGGTCGCGGATCGGGGATAACCGGAACCAACACCAACAACCGGTATAATGCTACGGGTTGGAATTCCGGAACCCTTTCGAATACCAAATATTTTGAATTTACACTCACACCTTCGTCTGGTTACCTGATAAAATTTGCCAGTTTTGAATATACGGGACAAGCTTCCGGAACCGGTCCGACATCCTTTTCGTTCCGATCGTCATTAGATGGCTACGGAACCAATATTGGTGCGGCAAATGCAACGGGAACAACCATTAGCTTAGCGGCAGCAGCCTATCAGAACATTACGGCTCCGATTACCTTCCGGCTTTACGCCTGGGGCGCTTCTGCAGCTGGAGGAACTTTTAGTATTAACGATTTTACCTTTAACGGAATTATAACCACAGCTTGTACACAACCTACGGTAACGAGTTTTCTGCCAACATCGGCACCGGTCAATGCTCTGATTAAAATCAACGGAAATGGATTTATGAACGGATCCGGAACGTCGGCAGTTGCGTTTAACGGCGTACCGGCAACGTCTTTTACCGTTATTTCAAATACCCTTATCGAAGCAGTAGTGCCGGTGGGAAGTACCACAGGTCCGGTGAGCATTACCACAAACAGTTGTACAGGTAATTCGGCTCCATTTACGGTGCTTCGATCGACTTGTACAGCCTTATATTCCGACCTGTTTATTTCAGAATTATACGATGCCGAGCGTGGCGATGGCGGAATTATCGAATTGTATAACGGAACCGGAGCGACCATCAACTTGTCGCAATATGCTGTTCTGCGATACGGAACGGCCGGTGATCCTGTGCCATCCTATACGGTAAACCTTTCCGGAAATTTAGCTTCCGGAAGCTTATACCTGATCCGAATCGGGAACGATGCGCCGATTTGTACGTTTACACAGAATATCTCTTATTCAACCGGATTTAATGCCGATGACGGTTTTGAGCTGGTTAAAAACGGAAACGTAATCGATGCGGTAAATGCACCGGATAATACCGGATACACCATGATCCGTCGAAACGACGTAGTGGCTCCGAACAGTGTTTACGTACCGAGCGAATGGAATTCAACATCAACGGAAAGTTGCGACGACATTGGGATTCATAACTATACGGTATCGAATACGACTTCGATAACAACACAACCTGTACAGCGTACGATATGTGAAGGACAATCAGCGACTTTTACAGTAGCTATGAGCAATCCGGCGGGTGCTACCTATCAATGGAAATTATTAAACAGTGCCGGAAACTGGGTAAATGTGACCAACTCGGCGCCTTATTCCGGAGCAACAACAGCAGTATTAACGATATCGAATGCTCCAATCGGATTTAACGGCAACCAGTATTACTGTTTTGTGACAACACCGAGTTGTCAGGAACATTCGTATGCGGCAACCTTAAAAGTGGTCTCAAAACCAACCACAATGGGAATTTATTACAATTAAAAAAGAAAGAAACTCATCAAAAACACAATAATGAAAAAGAACTATTTTAAAACATTAATTTTCACGATAGTGATGTTGGCTACCTTAGGAACGTATGCGCAACAAACCATCTGTGTCGGCGCTATAAAGAATTATAGTGTAAATACCCCGGGTACGGGACCTGCGGGATCAACCTATGCCTGGTCGGTAACACCTGCTGCATTTGCCGGAACCATTACCGGAACACCCAATGTAAATGCCAATGCGATCACGATTAACTGGGGAACAACCCCTGCGGGAGTTTATACGCTACAGGTTATCGAAACCAATGCTTCCGGATGTCCCGGAACACCTGTAAATCTTACCATCACGATAGAAGCGGCGCCAGCCAACCCGGTTGCGACCTTAGATCAGCCAACCTGTACTGTAGCAACGGGAACCATTACGGTAACACCACCAGCCACAGGAACCGGATATACGTATAGTATTGATGGTGTAAACTACCAGACATCAAATGTTTTCAATGGCGTTACGACAGGATCGTATAACGTAACTATTAAAAGTGCGGCAGGTTGTATTTCAGGAAGTACACCAGCTGTGATCAATGCGCAACCGGCAGCACCATCGGCACCGGTAGCTTCGGTAACACAACAACCAACATGTACAGTGCCTACAGGAACGATAACCGTTACCGGACCAACTGGAACCGGTTATGAATATAGTGTTGACGGAACAAACTACCAGACTGGAATGCAGTTTACAGGGCTTACGGCTGGAGCTACTTACAATGTTACGGTAAAAGTACCGGGTGGTTGTATTTCGGCGGCAACGCCATTAACGATCGATGCACAACCGGTAGCACCGGTAACACCTACCGTAGTGGTAACGCAGCCTACTTGTTCGCAACCGATGGCTACGATCGAAGTAACTGCACCACTGGGAACCGGATTGACGTATAGTATCGATGGTGTGAATTACCAGACAAGCCCGATTTTTAATAACGTGGGACAAGGTTCGTATCCGGTAACGGTACAAAACGCCGGCGGATGTTTTTCACCGGTACAAAACGAAACCGTAAACCCGCAACCATCGGCACCAACCACATCAGCAATCATTTTCAATTAGTAAACCGATAGCGATCGGCAGATTGGAGAAAAACAACAGAATGAATCAAAAAAGAAGTCATATAATAACACACGCTGTGAATCCGAAACTAAGAAAACTTGTTCTGAATACCTGTAGTAGTATCCTGTTTGGGATGGGGATTACGGGTTATGCCCAACAGGTCATCTGTCAGGGGACGAGTTCTTCGGTCTATAAGGTCGACGCTACCGAAAACAACGGATTGGGAACACCGGGTTCGGTATATAGCTGGACCATTCCGAATCCGAACTTTTCCGGAGCAATAAGTTTTGCCAATCCGGCGGGTACAAACGAAATTAAAGTAAACTGGGGGAGTTCACCGGCCGGAACCTATACCATACAGGTTCAGGAAAAAGACGCGGTGACAGGTTGTTTGGGACCGATGCAACAACTAACCGTGTTGCTAAAAAACGCACCGCAACCCCATTTAGAGAATCAGGCGACTTGTGTGAATCCGGTAACGGGAAATCTGATCGCTCCGGTCGTTTTAAATCCGGGTATTCCGGCAGCCGGACATACGTTTGTGTGGACGTCAAACAACGGAACATTGCCTAATACAACACCAACCCTTTCGGTAACGCAACCGGGGACTTATACCGTAACCGTAACCGATACCGCCAGCGGTTGTCAGGGAACGACTTCGGCAACGATTAGTGTTTCATCGGCGGCAGTCGTACAGGCTATCGTAAAAGAAGCCTTCGATCTGGATCAGATCATTGTGGTTTCGGCACAGGGATCCGGTGATTACGAATACCAGTTAAACGACGGTCCGTTTCAGGATAGTCCGATTTTTCAGGTAAGTACTGCCGGGTATTATACCGTTCGGGTACGTGATAAAAAAGGATGTGGCGACAGTCCGCTACGTGTATTGGTGTTGAACTATCCGCGTTACTTTACGCCAAACGGGGATTCGTACCATGATTACTGGAATATAAAAGATTTACCAAATCCGGAAAAGGCGAATATTACCATTTTTGATCGCTATGGAAAGTTGATCAAACAAATTTCGCCCAAAGAAAGAGGATGGGACGGAACCTATAATGGCTACCCGTTACCTTCGACCGATTATTGGTTCGTATTGCATTATTATGACGAGGGTGTGCAAAAAGAATTTAAGGCGCATTTTAGTATGAAACGATAGTTTTTATTTTTGAGAGGAATAATTTTGATCCTGTTAGATAACCGTTATGGTCAATCTGACAGGATTTCCTTTTTTTTAATACAAAACAATCAAAATATAAGAATATATGACGATAAAGAGTATGAAAAATGCGATGAAAAGAATTTTAGGGTGTTAATTAATATATTGGTAACATACTCATTTTCAAATTATGTAACATCTTTATATCTTTGAAGTCTCAAAAAAACAAAAATAAATTTATGAAACAAAAACTACATCGCCTATCATTAAAGTACGCCATGTTCCTAGTGGTATGCTTTATGGGGCTAAACACATGGGGACAGGTGAGTATTACTGCTTTGCCTTACACCAAATCGGACAATTTTGATGCATACAACCCGGGCAATTCAACAGATGCGAATAATACGATTCCGGCAGGTTG
Organism: Flavobacterium sp.; assembly: GCF_030146175.1. Lineage (GTDB taxonomy): Bacteria > Bacteroidota > Bacteroidia > Flavobacteriales > Flavobacteriaceae > Flavobacterium. The sequence continues at coordinate 14,489 of NZ_JASLCE010000157.1, forward strand.
GTCCTTAGCAAGTACTTCAGCCACTTTTAATGGAAGAGCTACCGGTACGGGGACTGCAGGTGGATTTTACGCCTATGGGGTGACATCACCAGTAGCAAACTTTAGTTTAGGGGCCCTGGCTTCGGGTTCTAGTAATACACACACGTATAAACTAAGTTTTGTAAATAATTCAGGAACAACAATTACCTCGTTGAAAATTTCCTGGGATTATCAGCAATGGCGCTACGGAGGTGCTAATACTTCCGGATGGGATCTTACGGGAACCGGTGCATTAGCCACTAATACGACTTTAAATGCAAAAGACTTTTCAGGAGTGGCAACCGGAACAAATGGTAACGTTTCCACCACACCGGTAGCAGAATTTACCTTAACTGGGCTGAATATTGCTGCCGGAGCATCCTTTGGATTTAGCTGGGTAACAACGAATCTATCAGGAGCGGATAACGGAGTGTCGATCGATAACTTTAATATGACGGCTACAGGTTTGCCGCCAGTAGCGCCAGTGGTTACGGGAGCTACTTTTAACGGAACGGTAGGAACGGCTTTTAGTCAGACTATTTCGGCTACAGGTAATCCAACAAGCTATGCGTTGGTAACAGGAACTTTACCAGCGGGATTGTCATTAAATACCACAACAGGAGCCATTACCGGAACACCAACAGCTGTTTCTACGGCTTCGGTAACAGTAAAAGCAACTAATACTGTGGGAGATAGTGACCCGGCAACCATCAATTTTAATATTGTAAAAGGAAATCAAACGATAACATTCGCGAATGTTAACAAGCAATATGGTGACGCGGATTTTGCCTTAACGGGAACAGCCAGTTCTGGATTGACGGTTACCTATACGA
>NZ_JASLCE010000086.1 GCF_030146175.1 Flavobacterium sp.
TTTTGATGATCACATCCGTTTCGGAAATCATTACATATACAAATTTGAGTTTTCCGTCGAGTGCATGAAAAGCCGCTCTAGCGAAATCGGAAGCCGGTACGCCCGTATATTCCTTTACTTCCCCGTTTGCGTAATAGAGTATTTGTCTTCCTACGACATCCGGTTTACCTGTTTTTTTATCCGGGGCGACTTCGGCAAAAACCTCCTTACGCATTCCCGGATCGACAATTGTTCTCAGATGTAATTTTGTGAGTTGTACCAACTCTTCCGGAGTGGCGATTCTGTAGCTATATCCGTTTTCTTTCGAAATCGAAAAGACAACAAAACGTCCCGGTTCCTGAGCAACGGTAATATCGAATTCGATATCGCTAATACGTCGGTTTATCGCAATATTGCGGTATTCGGAACTGTCTTTAAGTGCTTCGGGTATTGCATCCCTGTTTATTTTTCCGTCAACAAGGGTAAAGTAGGATTTACCGCTAGAACCGTTACCGGAATATGATGGAATATTATAAGTTGTGAATTCTACACCGGCGGGCAGCGTGTCTTTTATAAGCTCAAAAATTTCATTGAGTTCTTGTTGAAAATCCATATTTAGGTATTTGGTTGACTGTAATTACTGTAAAATTGCTCCGGAATTATTCCATTACATTTTAAAGAGTTATTCCTTAAAGCTCATTTAGACTCTTTAATCATCGCTTGCGGTTTGTAAGTATTTACCGCTATTTTGAATGTCATAAAAATACTCAAAGTTTTTAAATACAATCTATTTTGTATCTTAAAATTACAGCCGTAATATTATCATTTATGTACTTTCCTGTTTTAAACCTAACAAAAGTTATAAAAAAACAAAAACCACAACTTTTTGTGTTGTGGTTTTACAATTTATTACTGGTGTTCAACTATAAACAATAGGTACAGGTACTATTCCTGGTTTTCTCTTGGAATAGGATCGCCTGTTTTGGGATCGATGGTATACTTTTTATTAAAACTTTCAATTGTCTCCGGTTCACGCGTTATGGGATTATAACCATATTTTAAAATATAACCGGTAACGGTATCCGGTTCCCCCATATTTCCGAAAAAGCGTGGTGTTGGATCCGCATTATAATTATCCCACCATTCCTTTTCTTTTCTTTTTTCCTCGTCTGACATTAAAGCTCTCTTTCGGGCTTTTTCTTCTTCATATATTTTTGCATTAAATAACGCCATCTGACCGATATGATCTTCGGATAACGAATCGTAAATCGCTCTTCTTACTTCTCCGTCTTTTTGATATATGCTAATTTTTTGTAATAAATCATCGTCAAAAGTCTCGGGCAAATTACTAAAATCAACATACGGTAGTTCTGCGTTTCGCTCTTCTCTGTATTTTTGAGCTTCTTCAGACGCTTTATAAATACTGTATTGTTGTTGCTGTAGTGGTGTAAGTACCGCAAATACTTCGTCAAAAATAGCATTGTTTAAATCCTCGATATTTAATAATAATCTTAAATTAAACTCGGGCAATTCGTTTTTAAAACGTGTAAAATCGTCTATGGCAAAAATCATATTTCTTTATTTTAATGGTTTTACTAATTCTTTGTATCCGATCTCATAATGTTTTACACCATTAACGGTCTTGGTATACTTGGGTTCCGTCATTTGACGAAAATACCCTTCGTTCATAAGTACTTCCTCCTGTATCATTGTAGATGGAGGATCAGCATTAAAGTGTCTTGTTTTTCCAAAATTCTTACCCCAATCGGACAAATCATCAATATAAACACCTTCTGCTGTTTCTATTTTTCTAATAATGGCTACTTTTTCTACTACTTCTGCTTTTCCTACTGTTTCTGCTGTTCCTGCTGTTTTTCCTTTTCCTGCATTTTTAGCAGAAAGTTGAATAAATCCTTCGGCCACTTCTCTATCTAATGAACCGGATACCATCCCTGTAAAAGCAACTTCCGTCCCTTTTCCATTTTTTAATGTTGACTCAAAATACTCTAAGGTTTCCGTTCGTCCACTAAATACTATTTTCCCGTACATATTTCGCTCTTTAACTTTTCTCAGTTTGTCTAAGGCACTTTTTAAATCTTTATATACCGCACTGTTATATTCACCCCACCAGGAAGGCATAAAACGAGCTGGCGTGTTTATAAATCCTCCATCAACTGTAAAAGCGTGAACCGAAGCCAGTTCAATATCGGTCGCATCACCGGTTGGCAATAATTTATTTTCGCGTTTTAATTTATCAATATCATCTAGCGAATTTATGATGTCGGGTGTATTTTTCCAAAATTTATGCCATCCATTATCTCCAAAGAAACTGTCGTAACTTTTTAGAGCTTCGGTAAAGGCTTTCGGATTATCTTTATAACCTTTTTTAAGGTTATCAAACTCCTCTTTCCCCATTTTATTGATCTCGGCACGAACTTTAGGATCTGCCGAATCTAAGGCCTTTTCAAAATTTAGTAATTCCGCTTCTGTAGGATATTTTTTGGTCGGAATGACTTCGATTTGTGGTTTGGAAGTAACCTTTTTATTTTTCGGTGTTTCCGTTTGGTTTATTTTCGTTTCCGTCGGTTTTGGTGCTTTTCCTCGTGGTAAATTTTCTGGAGTATCAATAAATTCAGCGTGTTGTTCCGGGTTGAATTTTTGTTTTGTTGTTACTGTTTTCTTTTTTTCAACCGGAAGCTGTTCTACTTCTGCTCCTTTTAAATTTTTACTACTCAATACCAACAATCCCGTAGTTAAGGTTAATTGCGCTACGATCTTAACCGTAGCATCAATTTTTTCGGCAGTTGTTAGTTGATCATTAGCATTGATCGCTTTTATGCTTTCCAGACCGTCGACTGTAATCATAATACCCGCCGTACCGTTTAAGGCAAAGTCGGTTATAACAATATAACGCAATCCCGTTGCTGAGATTTTAACAATTGGCAGTCCTTTATAAACAACTCGGGACATGGCACCACCTATCGCCAAAAAGCTTGAAGCAATCATGATGGTATCTAGGGCTAAGGTTTCGGATGTAAGGGTTCCTTTTTCCATTTTATCCACAATACTAGCCGCTCCGGAAGTAGCTCCTGTTGCTCCGGAAGCCACAAACAAGAACGGTGCAATTGGTGCTGCCGGGGTAAACGAAGCTACTATTCCGGCTACAGCCAATCCTAACGACGCCCAACCGGCTCCCGAAGAAACGGTTTCCCAGAACGAAGCGCCATTTGTCGTGAAGTTTCCTTTTAAAGTAGGATAGCCAAAATCATTTGCCGGGATTTCATAAGCCAGCATACCATCCGGATAGGTATTTTTGCTATCAAAACTTTCAAATAGTTCTTTTATATTTTTTCCTTCGTATGTACGCTTATGTTCTGCTCCCGGCGTAAGGTCGGATAAAACATAATTCCCCGGATTGTTTTTGCTTTTTCCTAAAAACAAATTAAGTGTTATCGTTTTAGTGGTTTTGGTTTCTATAGCGATCGCATTTACTTCTACTGCTGTTCCCGGTTTAATTGTATTATAACTGGTATCAATATCCGCTTTATATTTTTGAAATTTCTGAAGTGCTTCATAATCCTCACTTGGTAACACCACTTGTCGGAAGGACGCATAGCGCTCGGTTGGTTTGTTGTCTTTGTCTAACTCGATACAATGAATCACAAAAATACCGGACATCGTTCCTAAAAACGTGGCCGCGGATTGTGACGAATTCATGTTCCAGCCATCTTTACCGTAGTATTCTCCTCTTTGATAACCACGTACGACAGCATTCTTACCATAATTGGATCCTAACAATGCACTGGCATCACTAGACATTTCTTTTGGAGTTGTAATTTCTGCAAACCAAAAATAATGGTTGTCTTTGGTGTTAATTTTTCCTTGTAAAGAATAATATAATTGCGGAGCATAGCTTCCAATTTCACTTACTACTCTTTCCGGATTTTTGGTATTGTTTACCAATTTTATATAAAAATTTGGATCGGTTTTCTGGTCATTATCGGCACTTTTCGATAAATTCTGCTCTACAAAGGCTACTTGTTGTCTGAAGTCATTATAATTTTGCGTTTCATTTGACGACAACTCCTCTGTAGCCGCATCGGCAAGGGTTTTAACCTGATGCGTTGTGGTATAGGCGCTGAATGCTTTTTTCTCCGTATCTTCAATAATAAACATAAACGTATAGACTCCCGGATCGTAGGCACCTATCGAAAAGCTATTAATAACCCTTCCATCTTGATAAGCACTATTGGCGGCACGAAAATAGGGCGTCGCAAAAAGATCGTAAACCCTATTATTTTTTTGAACCAGTACTTTGCGGACTACTCGTGGCAATACGAGTTTTTCATCCAACGAGCGAAATGATCCCGTTGGGTAATCGAAGACACAATCAAACTCAATTTTTGAGCCTTCAATGGTATATTTTGTTTTCGATTTAATCCATGGGTGCAAAGCATTAACAATAACCGGAGCTAAATCAATTGTCTTAAGTTCCAGATCAGCCATTTCGGTTGTAGTCGTACTTTCCGATTGTTGTTGCTCCTGCGGTTGTTCGGTCTGCGGTTCTTCATAATCGGCATACAATAGATTTATCGCTTTATAGAGATCTCTGTCACCTAGTTCGTCATATAATTCTTTTACTAATCCTTTTTTTCTTTTGGAACTATATTCTTTATCATAATAGGCAATAAGTCGTATTCGATCATCTGATGAAAGTTTTTCTAAAGCACTAAAAATTTTGTCTTCATCGGTACCCCAAAGAAGATAAAACGTTCTATGGGTAAATCCTTCATATAACATTTGTGCCCGTTCCGGAATCGTAAGACCGCCATCTTCACCTTCCTGAAGGGCATTCAGTGCCTGATCCATTTTGAATAAAGTGATCATATCAAAAACGCCATTAGGCGTAATTCGTTGACTTATCTGAAAAGCGATTAGCGCATTTTGTGTATTTTGAGAAAAAGAGACTTGTTTTTCGGATATACTGTAACCCAATAAGTGTAATGCTTTGTTCACTTCCAAAACGGCATATCCGCTTTCAGAAAATTCCAGAGTGGAAATGCCTTTTTCAATTTTACTAAATGCCTGGTTTTTAAACCCGTCGTAGGTTAGTTTGGTAACTTCATTTTCTTTTAGTCGTATCGCGGCATCCTGATCCGTGATTTTCACTTTTGTTTTGTTGCCCGCTTGTGAATATGTGCTTGATTGCTCCTCATCTTTTTTTGTCCTGGGCGCAAATGTTTTTTTTCTGGTCATAAGTTGCTAATTGGTGTATAACTGTATCGTTACAAAAGATTTTGGTAGGTTCTATTCTGTTTTCCGTATAAATGGGTGTACCCGGGCTTGATTTTTCCCGAAAGATTTTTCGCTTTCGATGGCCAAAAACGGGCTTATCAATTCATGCGTAATAATTGTATCTCCCATACTATGTAATGCTATGGCAACATTTTTCATGATGTTCTTAATATTGGAACCGGTATAGGAATATTCTTTAGACAGGTGTTTTAAAAGCAGTTCGCTTTCGAACATGACATTTTTAGGCAGGTATTGTTTCCAAAGTGCTTCACGGGTTGCTTCTGTTGGTCGTATTACATTTATAGATAAATCGATACGTCGTTTAAAAGCATCATCCATATTGTTTTCAAAATTGGATGCCAAAATCGTAAGCCCGTCAAATTTTTCGATACGTTGCAGCAAATACGATACTTCCTGATTCGCATACCGATCGTGGGCATCGTTTACATCGGAACGCTTTCCGAATAAAGAATCTGCCTCATCAAAGAAAAGCATACAGTTTTTACCCTGTAACCGATTAAAAAGTACCTCCAGATTTTTTTCCGTTTCTCCAATGTATTTACTCACCACCTGAGAAAGGTCAACATGGTACATATCAATACCATATGTATTCGCAAGTATTCCGGCCAACATTGTTTTTCCGGTTCCCGGCGGACCATAAAACAAGGCCATAAATCCGGATTTAAAACGGTGGTTTCCGTTTTTAAAAAAACCACTTTCCAAAGCTTTAATATATTGTCCGATGGGTTTTATTTGTTCCCGTACCATCGGTTCTAAAACAATATCGTCTAAGGTAAGATCCGACTCATATAAACTTCCCGGGAAATAACTACCATGATCCAGTCGTGGTTTTTTGCCCGATAAAAAATAACCGGAATACGCAATGTCCAATTCAATCTGTCCGTGAATAAAATCGGTTGTCGTACGATTGTAAATAATATCATTTTGTACGACCACACTTCCTTCGATCAGTTGTGCATTATAATAGGACCATAATGATAAATCAGTACCAGCGAGTAAAAAAAGAGCCGTTTGGAAGGTCGGTTTAAAAGTCCGACTACCACGGTTATATTCGCCTCCAACCTCTATCGCCATTGCACTATTCGTTTCTTCTATTTGTATAAACGACTTAAATAGCGATGGATAATGTGCCGAAGCAACGCCTAAAACCAATAAAACCCGGTCCATCTCCTGAAGCTTATATGTATTAATTGTGCTGCCATAGGGGGAATCATTGTCTACTACCGGCAACTCCGGAATTTTTTCAAAGTCTTCCGATGTTGCTTTCCCTTTTAAAAACAGCTCCTTACAGCGTATTGCAATTAACGTTTCCAGCCATTCCATTTCTTTATTCAGAGAATCATGACTTACAAGTTTAGCTTTTGTCGTAGTACACTCACTTTTTTTAATCGTGATTACCTCTTTTTCTACATACTTTTTTTGAATACTTTCGGTTGGAAGGATCGAATGGCTCATAATTTTTTTTGATTGTACTCTTTAAAGAAATGTGTCATCGTATAGCATTCAACACCTATAACAGGACATTGATACAACCTCCGACGTACATTATTGAAAAAGAAAACACCCCTTTGGAACGGTCTTTTTCAACTTGGTTTTATTTCTCTAAAACGGGTTTTAAAATTTATACTTTCAAGGCTCAAAATTATCAGAAGTAAGGTTATCTGACTATTTATAAGGCTATTGGATTCTGTCTTTGCAGTAGAAAGGAATTAGGTACAGCCGTTGAAAAAAGGCAGAAATGAGTACTGAGCACTTTATGGAAGTTGTATTGCCATTTATGACAGGTTTTTACAGATATATTAACCGATCTGTATAAAATAAAAAATGCTTTCCTCTACAATCGGAAAGCAAATGGGAAGAAATTATGATCAAAAAGAGCAATTAATACCAGTATCATCTTACAAATAAATGAAACCGGAGCGGATGAGAGTATCCGAAAAATTTTAAAACATTAGAAATCTAGATTCCCAACGCTATTATAACTTTTGAATGTAATTTTCGTATCCGCTTTTTTCGAGTACTTCTGTAGCTTTTAAAGTATAAATATCGCGCCAGGAATTTTTACCATGCTTTTCCACGTATTTTGAAATGATTCGAAAGCCTAACCAATAATTTAGCGTTTTGGGTGCCTCCGGAAACAATTTTAGTTTGTCGTTTCGCAATAACGGATTGTCTCCCGATTTGTCGGAAAAATAAGGTTTTACTTTTGTAAAGATTTCTTTTTCGTGTTTTAAAAACCAATCCCAATCGGCTTTTGACATATTTTCGACAGCCTCGTGTTCGGTAATTTTTTTGTTGAAAAAAACATAGGTAAAATAGCACGCAAAACCTTCATCTATTGTCTGACTTAAAGCCGAATTACTATCGACATCATCCCCTCTGAATTTTTCATAAACCAAATGATTCAATTCGTGAGGCAAACCCTTTTCTAAAGAATACTGTACATCGAGCGTATTATTATTTAATTCAAAGGCGAATTGCTCCGCATTACAGCCTCCGAAACCAATTCCTGTAATGGGTGTAAAAAGAATGCTGATCCGTGCTTTTGGCACATACGGAACCATTTGTTCAAATTTTAGTAAACGCTCTTTGAACACCTGTTCCATATCTATTTGTAGCATTTCCAAAACACGTTGATCAATAAAGATTTTATTTTCTTTATAAAAGGTTTTATTCCATTTGATCATTCCTTCGGGCGTGTTAAATTTTGATGCATTTTCTTCGCCAAATATTGCTCCATAGCAATCATCCCATAAACCTTTATGTGGTTTATACACGTTTTCAACAATTCTCAAACTGTCGTATATTACTGCTTTATGTGCTAAAATCTGATTTTTAAAAAGATTCAGAATTGTTATTTCCCCTACTCTAACGCTATCCGGAATTTTTTCCAATCTTCTATAGACTTCGGCTTCTTTATTCATAGAAACAGAATCCTTTTTTGGCAGACACGATGTTAGTGCCAAAGCCATCAGTACGGAAACAATAATTTTTTTCATAGTATTAAATAGGTTTCAAAAATCAACACAAGAGCCGTACGGGGCAAAATCGTACTGCAATTCTTATTTTTTGTTTTTTTTCAGGGAAACAAATGTCTTGCTTATGATTTATTTCTTTTATAAACCCTTATCTTTTCATGATCAAATCCAATGATATCGGCAATCGCCATAAAAGTAGCGATTTCAAAAGTCTTGGTGCTCGAATCGGTTGGACTCCAGGAACCGTCAATAATCTGATAACTAAAATTATAACTACTAAACGGTGCCATTCCCATTGGGATATTTATAATATTTTTTATCGTCGATAAAATGGCATCCATATATTCAATCGGAATTTTGCTTTCCGGAACATCCCAGACAAAAGTACCGGACTCTTTTAGCATCCGGATATGCACTACCGCATATTTCTCAACTGTCTGTCGCAGACAATTCCCAATACCGATGTATTCATCTTGCGTAAAAAGAAAGGCTTTAAATGCCTCCCTGATTTCTTCATAGGGAAGATGTTCGGATTTTTTGTTGTGGATATAGAGTTTCATCTCGTTACTTTTATAGTGTTATCTATTTGCTCGCTTTTAGTCATCGTTATATTCATTTCCTTTTAAATCCAACCAGCCTTTTTGTCCGTTTCCGAGCTCAAAACGGGCAAAATACCCTTGAAAATCACCTATATTTTTATACCGAAATTGCTTTTGCAAAGGAAATAGTAAAAACAAATCATTCTTTTTTATTTTGTAAAAAGGTGCTTTGTACACTACCGATTGTAGGTTTTGATAATTCGTAAAAGCATTGTTGTCAATAAAATAGTCCGCTTTGTCTTCCGGTTTAAGAAAATAGTGAAGATAATTCATTCCAAATGTTCCGTCTTTTCTTAAAAAAGTAACGATAACATTGTCAAAAGCAACATGCTTACTCATCCTTTCTTTTTTATTAAACGCACTATAACGCCCAAAATCCACACCATTTTTTATCGTATCCTTTGTAGCATTTTTTAAATAGATTTCCTGAATTCCAGTTGTGTTTTGTAAAACAATACTGTCAGAAACTGTATATTGATCTTCGAAACCGAAATCGTTCAGATTTCGCATTGTAAGCCTAAAATCCGTATTCTTTTTACTTAATGCTATTTCATAAAAGTACTCTCTAGGTGTAGGTTCATAAATATGATCAACCATATAACTAACCTTTGTTTTCAACTCCTGTCCGGTCCAGTCAATTGATTTAAGGTTGTTCTTTTCGATTAGCTGCAGGAAACCCGGATTGACCTTTACCGCTTTAACCTTGTGTTGGTTTAGTTTTTTAAAAGTTAAATTATATACATCGATCGATTTTCCAGCATACCCTATTATAATCTTACCCAAAGTAATAGTATCATAGGTTTTACGGATTAGCGTTTCGTTATAACAATTTTTCAACTGTACCTTTTTATTGGATAAGGTATCTATTTTAAAATAATCCTCTTTCAGGTCATAAAAAGCATGATTTGAAAACGTATAAATTTCACGGTTGGTCAAACTCTTTTTTTCAACTTTTAATTCGGGAACATACGCATCAAAAAGTCCAAAGAGAAGTATTTTATTCTGAACGGGAATCAGGTATAACGGTTCGTTATCATACGTATATAGTATTCGTTTTTGATCAAATTGAATAAAAATATAGGGCAGGAATTCTTCTATATTTGTGTATACGTTATCATTCTGATGCTTATCTGAAAAAATCGCAAAATAATTCGGATTGAATTGGCATAGTTTACGAATCTCATAATGTTCCTTATCCGTATCATCATCCGTATAGGTAAATTGTAGTTCCTGAAGTTTTTTAAAATTATAACTCCCGTCTATTTTGTCATATGAAATAGCATTTTCCTGTTTGAATAGTGTCTCGGCTTCCTCTTTTTTTATAGGACTTACAACCGATTTTATTTTTTGTTGCTTTCCTTCAAAACGGACTTCAATTTGTAAATGATAATAGTCGGCTCCTTTTTGGATCACTATTCCTTTTCCCGGAGCGATGCAGTACAATTGTCCTTCGGTAACGGTATGGGTTTGTTGACCAAAAGAAAACTGGTAGAGTAACATTATGATAATACACGATAGTATTTTTGACATCTTATTTCAAAATCCAATTGTTAGCATTTAGAACAAAGTCCATTACTCGTAGTGCTTCACCGGTATTAAAATTCGTTATCGCAATTTCAACTTTATCTTTACCTATCGCATTGTACTGAACTTCATACACATTCTTTTCACTCATATTTTCATGCTCAAAATTTACAATGGCCGATCTAAAACAACCACAGCCTTCATAGCCCGTTGAGCTTGTTCCGGTTACAATTGTTACGTCGTTGTTTTTATAAATGGGCGGAAAACTTGTCATTTGATCAAAATAATATTGTGATTTGATCGCATATTTTAATGCCTCCATTTTCTCATTAAATGGTGATCTCGAATGTATTTCGCTCCCACAAATAAGAAAAGGGTTATAAACAATCAAAAACAGAGTATCCTTAGTAGTCGCAATTTTTGCAACTTCTTTTACAATTGATGCCGTTAATCCCTTTTCATTCGCAATTCGTTTTGATTCCGGCATGTAAAAATCTGTTTTAATAAAAACAAAATACGCGGTAATCAGAATAACGATAAGAAAACAGATAATTATCTTTACTTTTTTCATTAATTGCTGTTAAAAAGATTATTTTTTTACTGTAAACAACAAATCTATATAAAAAAACGGCTCTTTTACAATAGTATTTCGATACGATTGAAAATTAAAATTTTACGAAAAAAATTAGTCGTACAACTAAGAAAATTACCTTACCTAACAATACATTTTTAACTTTCTGATTTTTGTAATAAAAGGATTGCTGACACAACATTTGGAAAATGTGAACGTTTTTTTGTGATCAACAAAAATGATAGTGTCACGAATACGGAATCGTCCAGATAAGATCGACCGCCAGGTAATGCACCCCGGATTTCGCGGCACGATATCCTTTGATCAGATTATTCACATAACCAATATCCACTGTAAGCGGTGTTTTGGGAATCTGCAACATATAGTACAAACCTAATCGCGCTTCTTTATACGTAAATTTCGACCACTTTTTATCGTCTCCGTTATAACGACTCACCGCAAAGAGACCTTCAGCACTTAAAGTAAATGCCTGTTTTGTTTTGGTAGGAAAATTATAGGCTAGCTGTGTTTTGAGTCGGCTTCTGAACTGAAAATTTTCAGCTGCTTTATTGAAATCGGCGGTATAAAACTTTCGAAATTCCTGACGGGCGGTATTTTTCCATTGCCACTGATCACTCAAATGCAACGTATAGGCATAACGTCCGTATACCCGGAATTCCTGTTCGACGTCTTCAAAACGATAAGGTGCTTTCGTTTCGTAATTATCCTGTCGGCGATAACTCACCGCATAACTATACTGCTGATTCGGAGCAAAATTGCAATAGATTTCGTGGTTCAAAACCAAAATTGCCTGATTTTCGAGTAATCCGGAATGATCCGGATCACTCTTTCGTCCCAGTCCGATATAGGTCATGCTTTCTTTTTTCCCAACGGAATCCAGCTTGCGTTTTACGCCAACCGCCGACCAAAAAGCAGTTTTTGTTTTCCCCAATCCGGGCGGACTTAATTGTGCCTGGATCGTATGAAGCGATCCCATATTGAATGCAAAAAACAGGAAAAGTGTTTTTGTTATGGTTGTTTGTATGCGCATTATAAAAAGCGTTTGAAATTTGAGGTGTATTCGTTACAGCAGCAATACTACGATGCAAAACTGTAGTGATTCTGGAATACCGTTCTCAAAAGCAACTTCTTTTTATCCTGTTTTTTTGAACTATAGCAAAACGATTTATTTAAAATTATAATTCAATGCCAATCCGGCTTTATTATCGATATACGTCGGACTAAAACACACTCTGTTATCCTTTTTTACCTCAAACGTTAGCGGATTAAAATAATAGGTTAAAATAGCCGTAGTCATCCCGATTCCGGCACCGGCGGTGATATCGCTCACCCAATGGCGGTTGTTCATTACCCGTAGTGCTCCGGTAGTTGTTGCAATCATAAATCCAGTACTGGCAAACCATATATTACTATTTCTATATTCTAAAAAATGTAAAGTCGCACAGGTAAAAGCGGCTGCGGTATGACCGGATGGAAAAGCATTACACGCCGAATTATCCGGTCGTAAATCACCAATATTATTCTTTAATGGTAAGGTAATCGCGGTTAGCAATAATTTTGAAACCAACAGATTCGAAAGCATACGGGCATTGCTATGCTCCGATTTGAATCCCATATAATTCCCACCAAACATCAATGCAACCGAACTGTATTGGAAATAATCGTCGAATGAGGTTTGAAACGATCCGAAATTTCGATCTCTAAACTCTTTTACATTGTTGTTAACTGCAGAATGCCGAAGCAAGGTACCACCTATAATAAGTGCCGACGGAATGATAAGCTTTTTGTACGAAAAACAGTCTTGTTTTACCAGGGTATCGGACTTGATCAATATTTTGGATTCTACCAAAGTATCGGATACTGTTTCCGAAAAGCCCGAAACAGGAAGGCATAGTACTGCTACAAAACAGCACAGTAAATGGTGGATTTTTGTCATTAGAATGTCATTTTAAGGCCTAGGGTTTGAAAGCCATAGCGGTGGTAGTTTCCGGTAACGCGGAGGTCGTATTTTTTTTGAAGGTTGGCCTGTCCGTTTTTTTTGCGGTCAACAAAACGGTTTCGGGCAATATTTTTACCGCTAAAATATCCGATGATCAAAGCCAAAGGATAGTCGGATATCCAGTGTACTTCACTTTGAACCATTTGGAAACTCAAAAGTCCAATGGCCGAATAACCAACCGGTTTAAGCCATTTCACTTCGGGATAATTTGTGGTAATTACCGTAAATGCCGACATGATAGTAGCAAGGTGACCGGATGGAAAGGCGTCGTAAGTAGGCGTATTTTCACCATAGGCCGTAAAAGAAGGAAATGGATTCCAATCGCCACCCGGATTACCGTTTTCACGAGCGATAAAAGGACTTTCTCTTCCGGTAGTTCGTTTGAGTACCTGAATATAAAACCCTGATAATGCCATACTTTCGAGCATACCCGAAGCGGTGGCATAGGCCCGGTAATCATTTGTAAAAAGCGCATGCGTCATAAAACCAGCCGACAGCAACAATACCGTAGTTCCGTTACCCACCAGATAAAATGCCGCACCGGTATTCTGAGGAATATTACTCAGCGGTCCCAAACTCCCGTATTTATTATCGGGCGACAATCCCAATTGATCTGCAAATCTTCGGGATTCATCGATTATATCCTGATCAAATGGAACCATAACTGCCGTAGCTGCCAAAGCGCCACCTAAATACCAAGCGTGATCATCGGCAATGAAATCCCTGTTGGTATCTTTAAAATCGTGCCACAGATTGGTTACCGGTTCGTGCCATTTGGGTTGATAGTAAATTCTTTCGGTATTTGCATCAATGGTATATGTTTGCGTTTTTCGGTTTTCAAAACGTTTGTTAAGTATTGATAACGAATCCGATTGCGAAAAAACGCATCCGGAGAAAAATAAAAGTAAAGGGATGAACCTATTCATTGCTGTTTGTAAAAGTGTGCCAAAAGTATAGTAATAAAATTCATGCCAAAATTTTACTACAAAATAAAAATTCATAAAAATGTTAAATTTTATTACAAAAACATATTTTATATTATTATTTTAAATTAGTGTTAAGTTTTCATTACTATTTTAAAAAATTTATTGCGTTATAACTATTCGAACATCTTAAAGCAGTATCAAACCTCTTACTTTTATTTCGTATCCGGCTAACTTTCGTAATATGAAAGTGTTCTATCAAATACTATTTTAGCACCATTCAAACAAACTAGCCCATTCTACCAAACTCTCTTTACCCTGCGGAATGCATTTTTCCTCCCTTACCAACTTCATTTAAATAGCCCAAACCATCTTTACACATACACCATAACTTATGGCAACTGCTTCCAAAATCCCGAATCCAATCCCCTCCTCTAATTGTTTTTAACTCCTGTATCGACAACTCCTTAAAATTTTCCATTTCTATTTTTTTAAAGCTGCATTAGTGCTAACCCAACAAAAACCAGATTATATAATGCATGATAAATAATTACATTTAAAAATATGTTTGAAGACAACCGAACATAGGTTAATACCGTTCCCAGTATCATTTGAGGAAAAAACTGAATTACCAATGCATATACCGGAAGTTCTTGGAGTGAGGCTACAGTATAATTAGAACTATGTGAAATTCCAAAAATTAAAACATAGCTTACAAGAAAAATTTTAGGGAGTATTTTCTTATTTGAAAAACGAAATACAATAAAAGCCAAAACGTTTAACAGAATCATCAAAACGAGTAAATACGAATTAAAATTCGCGACAAAGGCAAAAACAACTCCAAATAGGAGTCCTAAATTAGAATAGTTACTTTTTACTAACGCATATCTAAAAGCGATTTCCTCTACTATGGGAGCCAAAACAGTTACTACAAACAGTAATTCCAATGGCGACTCCAAATAAGCCATAAGACGATCTGACTGGACACAATCAATATTAAAATAACGTATAGCCAATTCTATAATGACAATAAAGGAAATATGAATGCAAAAAATCGCAATAAATAGTGCTCTTTTTTTATTTACAATCACATTCAACTGCATTCCAACCTTCAACGAACCGATCTGCAGCATCTGCAAGCGCTATAAAAACACCGGCTCTTTCTGCCCATTTATACAGTTTATTCCAAGGTATTCGGCCTCCTTCTATACTTTTCATTTCCAAATCACTAAGTACAACCCTATTTAGTTTTTCTAATTTCATTTCCTTCCTTTTTATTATTACAAAAATAGACCATGCTACTAAAAATAAGGAGCTTACTCCTTGTACAAGACGAAACGTTCCAAGGTCATTTTTTTTTCATCGACGTATTTTCATTTGATCAAATTTTGTTCGGGCGATTTATTATAATTGATAATTTGCTACTTTTAAACCTGTATCCTAACACCGAACAAAAGCCATGGACAAGGATTTCCAGTACCAATTCCAAGAACCGGAGCCTGCACTCGCCGATTATATCGAAAGCATTGGGATGTTTTCCAATCCATCCAATCAGGAAAAAGAGGTCGTTGTAATGCCCGATGGCCGGGTTGATCTGTTTTTTTCGCAAACTGGAACCGGAACCATCCAGACGTTACTCCTCGGACTGGAGACTTATCCCGAACAAAGAAGCGTTCCGCCGCAAACCCGTACTTTTGTAATTAGCTTTAAGCCTTTGGGTGTTGAATATATCCTACAGCAATCCATAGCGTCATTACTGAACACCGCTACAGATCTTCCGAATGGTTTTTGGGATTTCGACACCGATGATTTACTCGATTTTGAAACTTTCCATAAAAAAGCGACTCAGCAATTAACCGTGCATTTACCTTCAAAAACAGACGACCGAAAACGCCAGCTTTTTGAGCTAATCTATACTTCCAAAGGCGAAATGAGTGTCGCGGAACTTTCGGAAAAAACCGCATGGAACAGTCGGCAGATTAATCGTTATTTTAACCAGCAATTCGGACTTTCGCTAAAAGCCTTTTGTACCATTTTACGCTTCAGAGCCTCTTTGGAACATATCGCCCAAGGCAAGTTATTCCCGGAATTAAACTTCACCGATCAGAATCATTTTATAAAGGAAATCAAAAAATTTTCGGGTGTTGTTCCAAGTGAACTGTCCAAAAATCAAAACGACCGATTTATACTATTATCCGTTTTAAAACAGCGATAGCTTTGTATCCACATTAAATGTAGGATATGAAACTAGCACATAAACAAATCGCCATCATAGGTGGTGGTCCCGGAGGACTAACATTAGCCCGACTGTTACAACTTCAGGGCGCAAACGTCACCGTATACGAACGCGATTATAATCAGGAAGCCCGTTTACAGGGTTCTCCTTTAGATTTACACGAAGGATCGGGTCTTGCAGCCGTATACAAAGCCGGTTTATTCGAGGCCTTTAAACAGAATTTCCGCCCCGGAGCCGACAAAAAGCTAATCATGAACGAAAAGGCCGAAATCGCCTATAGTGATCACGATGCCAAACCGGAAGAAAACTTTGGTCATGCCCATTTCCGACCGGAGATCGACCGCGGTCCGCTGCGCAACATGCTTTTGGATTCTTTACAACCGGGAACCGTGATCTGGGATCGTCATTTTATCCGAATGGAAAAACAACACCAAGGTTGGCTATTGTATTTTAACAATGGTGCGACTGCCTATGCCGATCTTGTTGTTGCCGGTGATGGTGCCAATTCGAAAATACGTCCGTACCTTACGGATATCAAGGCTTTTTACTCCGGTATTACCATGGTGGAATTTACGATTCCAAATGCCGAAAAAGCGGTTCCGACTATACATGCTTTACTAAATGATGGCAAAATCATGGCTTTTGGAAAAGAAAAATGCCTGCTAATGGGGATGAAAGGCAATGGTGAATTAACCTTTTACGCCAGTTTTAAAGTTCCGGAAAACTGGACGACCACCAATGGTTTGGATTATTCCGATACGGCACAATTACAGGAATGGTTTCAAACGGAATATATCGGATGGGACTCCAAATGGAACGAACTGTTTGAAAGTCCCGCTACGGTTATCCCGCGTCCTATTTATTGTATGCCTTTGGATCAGACCTGGGAAGCGCAATCCAATCTGACGCTTCTTGGCGATGCGGCTCATGTCATGCCACCTTTTGCCGGTGAAGGTGCCAATATGGCGATGCTCGATGCGCTGGAATTAAGCGAATGCCTAACTTCAAATGAATACGACAGCATACAGGAAGCGATAGCCGCCTATGAAACCAATATGCGGAAAAGAGCCGCCAAAGCCGCTCAGGAATCCCTTGAAAACGGTGAACATATGCATTCTGATAAAGCATTAACCACTATGTTGGAATTATTTAATAGTCATTAATGTTTGGAAAAGTAAAAGCAGGACAAATTTGGACTTTAGCCGGTTTTTCCTGTTTTTACCTGATAAACGCCAGCGAAACTATTGCTCGCCCCTTTTAAAATCGGTATATTTACAATTATAAAAACACAAAGCGATATGGATTTTTTCAAAAATATATGCAAATGGTTTGGTAATAACAAAGACTCCGATATTGAAAAAGTTACGGTTACTTCTTCCGGTGCCTTTTATATGAAAAGTGAAGATTTATTTAATGATGATACAGAAGCTTTAGCGCTATTGGATAAATTAGATAAAGCTGTAAAAATTTATAAAAGTGACAATAGAAAATATTGTTGTCATTCGGATTAATGCCACGCCTTGATTTAATCATTTTACCCTTAATTGCAGGATATATATTCCTTTGTACTTTTAATTTAACAAAATACTATAACATTAGAGTTGACAAACAGCGTTTAATTTTTAATTCACTGATAAGCAGTATTATTCTAACAATTACTGCATTTTTATTTGATTATATCATTTTACAAAACCATTATTCTTTCACCTCGCTTCAATCATTTCCACAATGCCGAAAGGATATCAGTGAATTCATCGATAATGTTCTTGGGAAAAACAATATTGTATTCGGATTAAAACATTTCATCTTAATTTTTCTGGTGTCCTATCCTTTAGGAAAATTTCTAAATATTATTTTTCATCGAAAATATGCTTTTGCTTATTCTATTCGGAAATGGGGAAATCAATTGGATCGAATATTTTGGTTTTCACTTACCGCAAAAAAAGATGAAAACAAACTTTTGACAATTACCTCAAAAAGCAACGAAGTTTATATCGGATATGTAACTAAAATTTCAGAACCTTTAGGTGAAAGTCATATTCGAATGATCCCAAACTTTAGTGGCTATCGGAATAAAGATAATTTAAGAATCGATATTACAATAAAATATACCGACATCATTAAAGAGTATATCAAGAGTAATCGAAAAAAGGAAATTGATGAAAAATTAGGTATAATCATACCCGTGAATGAAATTCTGATTGTTTCAAAATTTGATAGTGACATCTTCGGTCGCTTTAACAATTCGGAAAATGACAAAAACAATCTTACTTTATCTCAAAAATTATATAAAGGTTTCGAAAGTTTTTTTAAAGAATTGTCCCGATGAAGTCCGATATTTACAAACGCAATAAAAAAACTACTCAAATGGATAATTCAAGAGTATACAAAATGGCATTTGCGAGTGTTTATCCGCATTATATCCAGAAAGCAGAGAGAAAAGGTCGTACAAAAGACGAAGTCGATACAATTATATTCTGGCTTACCGGATATGATCCGCAAAGTTTACAACAGCTTCTCGACAACAAAACCGATTTTGAAACCTTCTTTGCACAAGCCCCGCTTTTAAATCCGAATGTTTCCAAAATTACCGGTGTGATCTGTGGTTACCGTGTCGAAACTATTGAAGATCCGCTGATGCAGAAAGTTCGTTATCTCGACAAACTAATTGACGAGCTCGCCAAAGGAAAAGCAATGGAGAAAATTTTACGAAACTAAGACACCGCTATTAAATACTGTTTTTAACCATAGTGCCCAGTTTTTTTAAATCGTTTTCAACGCGATCGGTCCATTCCATCGCATAATTGAGGCGCATACAATTGTTATACTGATTGTATTGGGAAAACATTCTTCCCGGTGCAAAATTCATTTTTTGCTTTAAAGCCTGTTCGTACAAATCTTCCGTACAAATCCGTTTGTCCAGTTCCAACCAAAGCATAAAACCGCCTTTTGGCTGCGAAATTTTAGTATTATCCGGAAAATACGTTTCAACCGCACGTTGAATCTGCAGATAATTGGCATACAATTTTTGTCGGAAGGTTCTCAAATGATGATCATATCTTCCGTGTTCCAAAAAATGCGCGATAACATCCGGAAACAATGAAGGAGAACAAACCGTTTGTCCGATTTTCTGGCGAATAATTTTATCTTTAAACTGTCCCGGTGCTACCCATCCGACCCGATAACCCGGTGCCATTGTTTTGGAAACCGAACCGCACCACATTACCAATCCGGCTTCGTCGTAGTATTTACAAGGCTTGGGACGTTCCGCTCCGAAAAAGAGATTGCCATAGATATCATCCTCAATCAACGGTACATTATAGTGGGTGATCAATCGAACCAGTTCTTTTTTATTTTCATCCGGCATCTGGAATCCCATCGGATTATTAAAGTTGGTCACAAAACAACAGGCGGCTACCTGTGGCAGGATTTCTTTTAACGCATCGAGATCGACCCCCAAAACCGGATGTGTTGGTACTTCGATCGCCCGTAAGCCCAAAAGCTGAATCGCCCGAAGCACTCCAAAATAGGCCGGCGTTTCGATCGCCACAGCATCGCCCGGTTTGGTAACCGCCATCAGTCCATTATAAATCGCGTTGATCGCACCGGAAGTAATCACCAGATCCTCTTCGGTAATTTTGCCTTCCAATACCAATGCCCATTTTGCAATTTCCCGACGCAAATGTTCGCTTCCCTGAACGGGTTCGTAGGATGTCGCACTATCGTCCCGGTCTTTTACCGCTTTGATAATTGCCTTGTTTAGTTTTGCCAGCGGAAGGAAATTCTTTCCCGGAATACCCAGAGCAAACTGTGTTACGTCTTCATTGGCTATCGTTCCGAAAACTTTGTCGACTAAATCCTGAGCGGTTTCTTTCTTTTCCGTAGCTTTAATTCGGGTGACACTCGGTAATGCCAGTTTTCGCTGCGACGTCTGACTCACAAAGTAGCCCGATTTGGGTCTTGGTTCGATCAATGAATGACTTTCCAACTCCAGATAGGCCAGTTTAACCGTATTAATGCTTACATTATACAGCTTTTGCGCACTTCGGATTGACGGTAATTTATCACCTTGTTGTAAGGTTTCACTTTGAATCTGTTCGGCTATGGTTCTGGCTATTTTTTGGTACAACGCTTCTGTTTTCATCGGACTACTTTTCACAAATGTATTGTTAAACTCTTTAATTACAGCTATAATCCAGCCAGTTTAAAAGGCATAAAATGCCCGATTGTAACGAAGCGGCATCTTTAAAAGCAACTCTTTTTTCCAGAAATTCCATGGCAACCTGCTGTTCCCATTCTGTTTGTATTTTCGGATTTTCGGAAGATTTCTGATATATTTTATATCCTATTTCTCCATTTTCATTTACGATCAGACTGGCAAAAGCAATTGGCTTGGTATTATTTTTCAGTTGTAAAAACGGAATTCCGAACGACGTTCCAACCGACGTATCCTGTGGCCGGCCGTTCCATTCATTAAAGGAATCTTTTAATTGTCTTATATCCGTGGCATATACTTCCGCTATACTCCACGCTGCTTTGTCGGTAACGATACGGTTCATAACATTTGATTTACTAAGACAAAGCTATAAAGGCACTACCAATAGTTACAGATACAGAAAAACTTATTTTTATAGACACAGATAGTCTGCAGCCGTTTGTTTTAGACGACTATTGCTTTTGGCGTTTAGTATTCGCGACAATTAATTCAGTCACAACAGTATAGCATTCCGGTGGAATGGCATGTCCCATTCCTTCTATCAACTCAAGTTTGGCATCCGGAATAGAACGGACTAAATCCCTTGCGCATTCCGGATGAAAAATCGGATCTTCCGTACCGTGAATAATTTGTGTGGGTACCATTATTTTGTTTAAAATCGCTTCCTGATAACTCCAGGAACCCATGGCCAGCAATTGCCTTAAAACACTATTCCCGGGTTTGGAACGTTTTAATTCGGTTTCAATCATCTTGCGTTCCTGTTCTTCATCCAATGGAAAAGCAGTTCCTGCAATACGCTTTGCAAAAGTCAGTGCATGCGTAATATAGGCTTCGCGATCTACGGATGCATCGACCGCCGGTTTTGTCATCATAGCCATAACATCCGGTGCGACCGGTGGCAAATTCGGATTTAAAGATGTTGACATAATGATGGTTAACGACCGTACTCTTTCCGGATAATTGGCTCCCAGTAATTGCCCGATAATGCCGCCCATCGAGCGTCCTGCTATATGTGCTTTATCGATTTTCAGATGATCCAATAAGGCAATCACATCGGCTGCCATATCGTTTAACGAATACGGAGGCCCTTCCCTTTTCACTTTTTCAAACGCTTTTTCAAGATCACCGTCATAATCATTTTTAGAATCGGGTTTATAAACGGAAGCGCCCGAATCCCGGTTATCCAAACGGATTACCTGAAACCCCTTTTGAACCAATAACTGGCAAAAAGCCTCGTCCCAACGAATTAACTGACTACCCAGACCGGGAATCAACACGATACTTTCCGGATTATTTTCGCCTAAAACGGTGTAACACAATTCGACATTATGTATTGAAATTGTATGCATATTAGTATAAACTTTTCTATCATTTTATTTTTTAGCTAAAACCCGATTACAGATTCCCTCCCAGTTCGGCCAGCAACTCCGCCATCAATTGTATGGATTTCCCTTTTTTAGCTGGTAGTAAAGAATTGGCAATTTGTTCGGCGGTTACTTTTGCTTCTTCGAATAGCTTTTCACCATTTTCGGTAATCACGACATAACTCACCCGCGCATCCCTTTCGTTAACTTCCCGTCTCACCAATCCGATTTTTTCCAACGGAGCAAGCAAACGGGTTACACCGGAAGCCGTTAATCCGATTCTTTCGGCCAGGTCAATTCGGCGCATCCGTTGTCTAGGTGCATTATATAGCACATAGAGTATCATAAAATCGCTAAACCCGATACCATGAACACTCAGCGAATCGAATTTTCGGGATACGATCGATTGCACTTTAGCCATGTTAAGTAAGAAATTCAAATCTTCATTTATCATTGAAATATATTTGAGTTATCAAGTATTTATTTTTACAAATGTATATTTTTTTTATGAATTACAATTTTATTTATTACGTTCCCGATTGATATCCGAAAATAAAGTAAGCACCCTAAAAAAAATAAGGAAATTATCGTTTATAATGCTGTTATTTTTTAGCGCTTGTATCAAAATTGAAAGCTTAAAATTATTTCACAAGTAAGTGATATAAAGGCAACTACCCTATAAAACAAATTATTTTTAAAGTTTTTTCCTACCCTAATAAATCCAATAAAGTAACATCACTCGACAAAAAAGAAGACTGTCGTCACAACTTCAAAAATTCGTATTACAATTTTTAGAAAAAAAATCTTATAATTTTTTACGCAAATTCACGCAATATAAAACACAAATAATTAACAAACAACAACTTACATATTATAATTTATTTATTCTAAATTAATTTGCCTATTCCGAGCTTGCCTTTTAATTTTGCAATAAAATTTAATGAATCTAAATAAATAGTCAGATGAACAGACAAATCCTAGTGTTATTATGGAGTCTATTTTCTCTAGTAACATTTGCCCAAAACAAAGGAACTATAAAAGGGGTTGTTCAAAATGAATCCGGAGTAGCACTTCCAAATGCCAGTATAAGCGTACTGAAAACCTCCATCGGAACGTCGACCAATTACGAAGGTCAGTACACCATTTCCAATCTGAATTACGGAACCTATACCCTACGCGTAACTATGGTAGGCTATAAAAGAACCGAAACAAAAGTTACCCTAAACGCAGCACAAACCACACTACCCAACATCATTCTAAAAGAAGCCGTAAACGAATTGGATGATGTTGTGATCAACGAGAAAAAAACAAACAAATTCACGAAACGAAGCAGTACAACCGTATCGAAAATGCCATTAAAAGATATCGAAAACCCGCAGGTTTATGTATCCATTCCGGCAGAATTATTAAAAGAACAGGTTGTGACCAACTTTAACGATGCGCTAAAAAACGCAACCGGTATCACCCGTTTATGGGAATCGACCGGGCGTGGTGGCGACGGTGCCGAATATTTTTCCATGCGTGGTTTTTCGGTACAACCAACCATGTTAAACGGTTTACCGTATATCAACAATGGTAAAATTGATTTTTCAAATATCGAAAGTATTGAAGTGATCAAAGGACCATCCGGGACGTTATACGGAAGCAGTCTGATTTCCTATGGTGGTTTGATCAATGTTGTAACCAAAAAACCATATGAAACCTTTGGAGGCGAATTGTCCTATCAGGCCGGAACCTACGGACTTAACCGTGTAACCGCCGATGTAAATACCCCACTGGGTAAAAACAACGATGTCTTTTTACGTGTTAATGCCGCTTACCAAAACGGAGACACTTTCCAGGATTCCGGTTATAGCAAATCATTTTTTATCGCACCATCGCTAACCTATAAAGCATCGGATCGCTTAACATTTATGATCAATACAGAATTTTTAAATTCGGAAGGATCGTATGCACCGATGTTGTTTCTAAATAGAAATTCACCACTTCCGTTTACCGACATTAAACTGTTTGACAAAAATTATAAAAATTCATTTACGTCAAACGCACTATCCATTAGCAATCCAAGCTTTAGTTTACAAGCTCAAATGCTATATAAACTATCGGATTCATGGACTTCACAAACGGCTATTTCCAGAAGTACAGCCAAATCTGATGGTTATTATTCCTATTTATACAGCAGCGGAACAGACGATTCGTTTACCCGCTATATTACCAAAGCAAACGCACAAACCAATAGTACCGATATCCAGCAAAACTTTATTGGTGATTTTAAAATTGCCGGTTTACGCAACCGTATGGTCGTAGGTTTGGATTATTATAATGGTATTCAAAAAGACAACGGTGCCGGATGGGCCGCTTTGGGTGTGGTAACCTTATCCAATAGCCAAGACACCGGAAACCTGACACAATTGGCTGCTGATACCGCATTAGCAACTACCGACTTTACACGATCGAATGCCGAAACCGAAACGTATGCCGCTTATATTTCGGATGTGATCAATATTACACCTGCCTTATCGGCTATGGGAAGTTTGCGTGTGGATCATTTTATAGGAGAAGTAGGAGACGAAAAGAAAGGACAAACCGCTTTTTCACCGAAATTCGGTTTATTATACCAACCGATTCAGGACAAATTATCCGTTTTTGCCAATTATATGAACGGATTTAAAAACGTATTACCTCAAGCTATTACCAACTCGGTAACCAATGAGCGCGAAGGCTACCGTACTTTCGATCCGGAAAAAGCAAACCAATATGAGTTTGGTGTTAAATCCAGCTTTTTCAACAATAAACTAAGTGCTACGGTAAGTTATTACAACATTACGGTGAGCAATATCGTAATGAATGTAGGTAATGGTCCTGCAACCTATACACAGGGAGGCGAAATTAAAAGTAAAGGTCTTGAAGTGAGCGTGGTGGCCAATCCGGTAGAAGGATTAAACATTATTGCCGGTTTTAGCACCAACAATGCCGAAGTAACAAAAGACCTTGAAACATCAGGATATTTAGGATTGCGCCCGGAAAGTGCCGGTCCGGAAACAATGGTAAACCTTTGGGCTAATTATACGTTTACCGAAGGTAGCATTAAAGGATTTGGTTTTGGTTTTGGTGGAAATTATGCCAGTGATCAAAAAACATTAAACCGTGCGGACATCGGAACTTTTGTTCTTCCGAGCTATACGGTAATTAACACGGCTTTATCCTATACTGCCGACCGATTCAATATCATTTTGAAGATGAATAATATTTCGAATGAAAAATATTATTCGGGATGGTCTACCGTTAGTCCGCAAACATTGCGTTCAATTACGGCTGGATTAACCTATAAATTCTAATTGATTTTAGTTAGTTATACAGGGTGTTTTTAAAATGCCATATCCTATAACCTGCCAGATTTCTGATTTGGCAGGTTTCCCATAAAAAGAGCTACTCCTTGGAGTCGGCTCCTTTCTATTTTAACCGTTAAACTCGTATGTTATGAGAAATCTGTTTTTAATTTTTACACTTTTTATTCTGGGTGCTACCAAAAGCTTTGCCCATTTTATGTGGATCGAAACCACCGCAAAAGGAAAAATCAATACGCCACAGGAAGTTCGGGTTTATTTTGGCGAATACGGACATGATGTTCGCGAAAAAGTAGGCAGTGATACTTTTAATAAAATGAAACGTTTCACACTTTGGGCAATCGCGCCAAATGGTGACAAAACAAAACTGGACGTAACACCTTCCGATCTTTTTTACAAGGCTTCCTTTACGCCAAAAACAAACGGAACCTATACTTTTATTCTGGATAACGATAAAATCGAGGTTATTGATTTTACCAAATACAATTTCGGAATTTTTAAAACCCATTACCATGCTACGGCCAAAACAACCGTAGGAAACGGTTTAGCGGATAGTGTTTCTCAAAATCCATCGGGTTTATCGATAGCCGACATTTCTAAAAAAGCAGGGGAAGTAACGCTAAAAATCACTTATAAAAACGAACCGTTTGCCGAAAAGGAAATCGATTTGTTTATCCCGGATCAATGGTCCCGAAAAATCAAAACCGACAAAAACGGAACGCTAACGTTTAAAACGCCGTATAAAACGCAATATGTGGTGGAAGCTACTCAAAAAGAAGAAACACCCGGAAATTATGAAGGCAAAGAGTATCAGTTTATCTGGCATAGTGCTGTTTATACCTTACCAAACTAATTGCTAAAAAACGTTTTCCAGGATGACTAAAAAGAAGAAGAAAAGAGACTTTAAATATTGGATTGGAAAAATGCATTTGTGGCTGGGACTGGCTTCCGGCATCATTGTACTTTTTCTTTCCGTAACCGGCTGCATTTTTGTATTTAACGAAGAAATTTCCAATTGGCTTCGGAAAGATGTACTATATGTAACCGAAAAAGCCGAAAAGACACTTCCGGTTAGTCAGCTATGGGAAACTACCCAACAGCAACTTGGAGAACGCATTAAAGACGCATCGATTGTTGTCTATAACGATCCGGATAAAGCCTGGACCTTTCGCAGTTATAAACGAAAAGACAAGCCCGATTCGATTTTTCATTTTGGGAATATCGAATATTACCAGACGGTTTATGTGAATCCGTATACCGGGAAGGTTTTGGGTGTTTATGATGAAACCACCGACTTTTTCAATATTGTAAAAATGCTCCACTGGAGCTTACTGTTGGAAACGGAAATCGGACAACCCATTATCGGTTGGGGTACTTTTACTTTTGTGATCATGTTGATTACCGGTATCATTTTATGGTGGCCCAAAAACAAAGCCGCTCGCAAACAGCGGGTTTGGTTTCAGTGGAAAGCCACGACACAATGGAAACGTAAAAATTACGATCTGCACAATATTCTGGGTTTTTATATTGCTTCGATAGCGATTATAATTGCGTTTACCGGAATGGTATGGGCTTTTACCTGGTTTCAGGCGATCGTTTATGTTGCCGGTTCGGGAACGACCGCACCACCTGATGTTAAAACCGAAAAATCGGTCGTAACAAAACCGGGAACAATTTCGGCATTGGATACAACACTGCTAATCTGTCGGGAAAAATACCCCTCGGCAAGCGCCTATAATTATGGAAAACCAGCCGGCGCAACTGATGTGATCAACGTATATGTACAACAAGTAGACGGTGCGTATTATATCAATCATAATTTACAAGTTGATCAGTATACCGGTAAACTGTTATCACAACGGGATCACAGTGCTAAAAATTTTGGAGAGAAACTGATCACCGCCAACTATGATATTCACGTAGGGGCGATTTTGGGAATTCCCGGAAAAATACTGGCTTTTATTGCCTGTTTTATTTGTGGTATGCTCCCGGTAACCGGATTTTTAATCTGGTATGGAAGAAATTTTAAAAAGAAATAAAAAAAGCCCTAACGGGCTTTTTTTATTTTTAAGGTTTTCCCATTAACTGTTGTAATGGTTTTAACTGCTCCATATCGATGTTTCCTTTTTTCATCAATCCAAATAAGGCCATTACATCGTTTGGATTCATATTATCACCGATGATGCGCGCTACGGCAAATCCGTTTTCGCTCTTACATCCGTACAATACAAACTCACTGATATGGTCGGTATCGCCAACGAAATAGATCGCAGCACCATCTTTTCCATTTCCGGCTTTTACCAATTCCTGATACGTCGGATCTTTTAAAATTTCTTTTACTTTACTGCGTTCCACATCAAATTCCTGTTGGTTTTTACCATCGGCTTTAAAGGCCAGTACATTCATTTTTTTAAAGGATTCCAGCGCTTTTTTCTCTTCCGCCGAAAGTGCCACTTTATCCACATTGATAATGCTCGGAGAAATATCAACCGCTAAAAATTCTTTATTATCCGTATTTTCCACAAAATATTTCTGTAAACTCGGTTTGGTTTCACAACCGGTCAGTGCTAGTGAAAGTACGACCAATAAGGCTCCTATTCTTTTCATAATATCCGTATTAATGTTAAAAAAACCTGTTCACCAAAGATGAACAGGAATTCTGATTTATATTATTTCTGTGATGCTTTTTTTAATGACTCTCCGCCCGGAAGTTTCATTTTTTCGGTTAAGGCTGAAATTTCATCCAAATCGAAATTACCGGTTAACGACATCAATACGGTTTCATTTCCTTTTCCGCTTCCGCCTTCGATATACATTAACAACTCTTTAATCTGACTGCTGGTTGCTCCTGATTTTACGTAGATTTTTACGTTTTTACCGTTATCATTAACCCGCATCAGTTCTTCCAACGGATTCGCTTTCAAATAGGCCGTCACACTGCTTTTCATTTCCGAAGCGGGTTTGGCACTAGTGGTTGTATACACTTTCAGGTTGTCCAGTTTTTTTAGTAAGTTAATGTACACCTGCGTTTGTTTGTCGGAGGCATCCATTTTCACTTTACTCATCATTTCGAACATTTTCTTATTTACCACTACAGACGTGACATCGTCCTGATCGGCAAATTTTTCAAAAGGCGATTGTGCAAATACCATACTTGGCATGATTATTAAGGCGATCGCTACTACTATTTTTTTAACTATTGTTTTCATACTGTTTTTGTTACTTGTTGTTTTTATTTAAAAATTGTTTTGGTGGTTTTTTCGTATTCTTTCATGTACCCCATACCTTTTACGCCGAGATTAACATTTTGCGACACCATTTCGAGTGCTTTTTGCGTTTCCTTATAAGCCACTTCCGGGTTTTCAAATGATCCGAGGTCCTGTTCCTGAGGTTTTTGGTTCAGAAAGGTGAAAAGTCCAAACAAAAGCGCGACGCTCGCAGCTACAGAAATCCACGCCACATATTTGCGTTTTCCTGGTTTTAGTGGAACTGTTTTTGTAAACTGTTCGTCTTTTGCCTGGGCGAAATAGCCAAACATTGCGCGATACTGCTCGTGATGTGGCGCCACATCCGGTTGCGAAAAGTAATTTTTCAACTCTTTTTCTTCGGCAATACTGGTTTCACCTGAAAAGTATTTTTCGATTAACCTATCCATTGAATTGAATTCCATAATTGTGTTTTTTAACCAATTGTTCTCTTATTATTTTTCTTGCTCTCGATAATGCTACCCGGACTGCTGTTTCGTTCATGTCCATAATTTTAGCGATTTCCGAGAATTCATATTCTTCCACATCTCGTAACTGGAGAATTAACCGTTGTTGTTCCGGGAGGTCTTCCATCATTTTTTCGACCCAATTCCAGCTATCTTTATCTTCCAGTTGCTTCTGAGCACTTGCCGTACCATCGGAATAGTTATTGTGGACAATTTGCAAATTGGATGCTCTTTTCGATTTTAACTGATCCAGACAATAATTTTTAGTCATTGTCATTGCAAAAGCCTCTACACTATTATAATTCGACAGTACGTGGTTATTTTTCCATAATTTCACCAAAACTTCCTGAGTCGCGTCTTCCGCTTCTTCAGTACTCACAAGCAAACGTTTCGCCATCCGGAACAGTTTGTCTTTAAAAGGAGAAATTACTCTGATAAACTCCTGTTGATTCATAATTTGGGGTTGGTTAGTTTTGGTTTATATAATGAAGACGAACACGGATTTGTTTTGTTACAACCGTTTTTTAAATTTATTAAAAATAATAAAAAAACAGGTGAAAAAGACGATTCCCACCTGCTTCAGAAGCAAAATCAATTATGAGTGATTCACAATTAACTTTCTATTTTTTCATGCTTAACAATAAAAAAACACTTAAAACCAACCTCTAATTGTTTCTTTATTGCACTTTATTTTAGTTTTATATGTTTATAGTATTTATTTTTTCAAAACAGTATGGTTTATTGTTTCCCCGTTAGGAAAATTGATTTTAACAAAATAAACGCCCGAAGTTCCTTCTATAGGTACTATTTCAGTTGGTTTCTGAATTGTTTTTTGTGATACGATTTGGCCGAGGCTGTTATATACCGTAGCGGTGGCGGCTTCAAATAGTACCTCACCAAAGTCGATAGTTATATCGCGATGGGTTGGATTCGGATAGACCATTATCTTCTTTTTCAAATTGCTATCATGAGTACCTAGCAGACATACTTCTGTACCTACTTGATTTGGTAACACTCTATCTGCTTCATCAAGAGATGGTCCATCACCAGATTCTTTACCATCGACCAATTGCCCATAGTCGTTAGCTCCCCAGGTAAAAAGTCGGTTATCTTCACTAATAGCTGCGGAAAAATTTTCACCAACAGCAACAGCTTTCCATTTATGCTCATTTCCAATCTGGATAAAATGTTCTCTCCTTTCAGTAGTGCCATCGCCTAATTGTCCAAAATTATTATCTCCGACACTCCATAAACTACCGTCATCTTTAATCATTAAAGCGTGATCGTCATAGTCACTGTAAACTAATTCCACCCAGAGTTTTGCATCATTCAACTTAATCAGGTTTCCATTTTCACCTCCCAGATAAGAAATTTCATTACTTCCCCATCTCCATAAAGTTCCATCTGTTTTATACCCAAAAAAATATCTTTCAGTTCCCGTAATACGTTTCCAATTGTATTCCGTTCCAACCTGTTTGATTCCATCAACAAGTACCTTTTTCAGATCCGGTTCTCCTACTAATCCCCACTTCCATAGCGATCCATCTTCTTTTACAGCCCTATTGCTTCTTATCCCGGCAAAAACATTCGTCCATGTTGAATCTGTTCCTATTTGAACCGGCGACAACTCTTCAATATTCGTTATCCAGGATCCGAGTTGTTTGTCTTCATTTAATCCCCATCCCCATAAAGTTCCGTCTGTTTTTAATCCCATGCAATGATAGGATCCTATTGAAATCGATTTCCAGTTGTTATCGGTTCCAATCTGAACCGGGCTTAATCGCGATGTCTTAGTTCCATCACCAAGTTGTCCTGAGAAATTACTTCCCCATCCCCATAAAGTTCCATCAGATCGTATTGCAAGATTTATACCCTCTCTAACAAAAATCTGCTTCCATGTCATATCTCCTATCTTATGGAATTTTTTTTTATTTTCTACCGTTCCATCACCTAATTCTCCGCTTTCGTTACTTCCGCCTGTCCACAGATATCCTTTATCATCGAGTACAACAATATGATTCTTCCCCGTTTTAACTTGTTGTATGCACTGCGCAAATCCAATAATAGAAATTAGTTGTACGCCAAAAACAAAAATCATTTTTTTCATGATCAATAAATTAATTATTCGTTACTATTAAATGTCGTTCCTCAAAATCTTCTTTTGAACGTTTAAAAGACTTTCGTGGGGCTGGTTTATTCCGAATTTGTCTTTTATAGACGTTTACTTTTTGTATTAGCAGTACGTTTTTAAGCAAAAATAATCATAACTAACTATCTATAAGCGCTTTAGAACCACACTAAACCTCATTGTCCTTTTTTCGACATCTTTTGTCTATAGTTTTCCGATTTGTTTGTATCGTCGTTTTTATTTGGTGCGATTGGGAGTATTATAAAATTAAAGGTATTTATGACGATTTAAAAAAATAGAAATCCACTTGTACAAACTGACTACGATCTTTAAAGCTGCTATCGTCTAACTGTCCGTTTTCATTTTTCCCGGTTGATCCTATGACTATACTCCTGTTTTATGGTTACTAATTATAAAGCCGGTCTGAAATTATCATAAAAAAAGCCGGTAAAACGAATTGTTCACCGGCTTTTAGATCATTTATAAACAGATTATCGTATAATCAGTTTTTTACTTTCTTTTTGTGTTTCATTTTCCAAAACAATCAGATACGTACCTGTTGTTAAATCGGATACGGAAATCTGTTTATGGTCTCCTTTTTGTAGTTGTTTTACCATACGTCCGTATAGATCGTAAATCACAATTGTTGTTTCTTTTTCGGAACGAATGTTTACGATTTCACTGGTCGGGTTCGGATAAATTGCAAACAGCTCGTTAGCAAAATCTTTTGTCCCCAGTGTTGCCTGATTGATTACACCAACTGCATCAAGGTCGAAACCACCGGAACCAAACGGTGTTGGATACGGATCGTTCACTATATTTCCGAAGCTGTCGCGGGTTGCATATTGCGGATCGATCGTTCCCACTACGTCAATTACTTTAACATGTGTAATTCGATCTTTATTCAACAACGGATTATTCGGGATATCCGACAAATCGAATGGCGTACCAAAACTGGCTCTGTATTTACCGGCCAGATTATTGATATAACGACAGTCTATATTTCCGAATCCATTTACCTGTGTATCGGTTTGTGTTTCGCTATGTGCCGGGAAACGGAAAAAATTTACGCCATCCGAACTCACTTCTACAAAAGCCAATTCTAAAAAAGTATCCGAAAAACTATTTTCAAAAACGGCAAAATCAAATCCCGGTCCGTTGGCAATGGGTTGTGCAAATGTCAATACCGCACTACCACCATCACCTAAGCTTACGATTCCACTACCGTCGGCAGCGCCTGTAGCCAATTCTGCGGAGCCTATAGTTGCCAATGGTCCGCTTGGATTAATGATATCTTGTGGCCCGCGAACCACAGTAGCCGCAGTAGCCCATGCAACAAACTGAGAACTACCGGCCGCAATTGCCGTTGATCCTTCCTGTCCCGCCGGTGGCGCATAGGATTGTGCATTACTAATTGCTGTTAACCCCAGCGAGGCGATAAGTAGTATTTTTTTCATTGTTTTGTATTTATTTTTGATTTTCGATGCAATGCACCTAAAAAATAAGCTACCTATATAAGGTAGCCTACTTTTATAATTTCAGTTTTAATTATTGAGATAGAAACCATTTGTTCCTATACCGGTCTCTTTTTGTACTAATATCGCTCCCGTAGTACTAAAAACAGTAACCTGACTTCTGGCTACAAAACCTTTGGCGTCCGAAACATAAATTCGTCCGTTAATCGCTGCAAAACCATAGAATGTCGAAAAGTCGTTATCCGCAACCGTAAAAATTGGCGTTTCACTTACTGTCGTTTCATTCAATCCTACACGGTACACGCCATTACCTTTGGTAAAATAGACCACTTCTCCATCGATATCCATATTACGGGCATTTGCCAGAGAAACCGGAAACGTACTGGTTCCAACAATCTGATTATTCGCCGTATTAATTGCATATAGTTTGGTTTCGGTAGTATTTCCGCATAACGCATATAACTGTGTTCCTTTGGCTTCGATAGAATTCAAACCATCAACCACTGTTAACGTGGTGCTAATGGTATTCGTAGCAGCATCGATCACTGTGATTTCATTTCCGGTTCCGAAAGAAGCGTTTTGAAGGTATACTTTTCCGTTAACAGCCACTACTTTTTCAACCGTTTTATTTACCGGAATCGTAGCTAATTTTGCAAACGTTTCCGTATCGTATACTGTCACATTTTTCGAAACAGCATTGGTCACATAGAGTTTCCCGTTGATAGCAGCACCATAACGCGGCTGACTCAATCCGTCGGTAATCATTCCCAAAGAAGCGAACGTATGACGGTTGACTACTTCAATTTTATTTGAATTGTTGATCACAATAAAAGCCTTATCACCATAAAGTGCCATGCTCTGTGCTACATCTCCTAAAATTTTACCCGGATTAACCGCTGGAAAAATACTCGCCTGAAAGTCCTGGAAGTTATTCGACAGGAACGATACCGAAGCATTTGGCGTCATAAAGTTACCTTCGTTCAGCATAAAAACACCGTTATCATAGGCCTCCAAAGGTGTTTCCACCACAATGTCTTCGCTTTTGCTACACGCAGCAAAAGTGAAATACAAAAGGAGTAGTGCTATACTACTGCTCCATTTTATTTTATACCCTTTCATCACCGGATGTTATTCGTATTAGTTATTGAAATAGAAACCGTTTGGCATTACCCCTACGGTATACGTTCTCTGAAGTGTTCCGGCCATGTCGTAAACGGTTACTTTTCCGTTTGCTACATAATCGATAGCATCACCTACGTAGAATTTACTGTTTTGTGCTGCAAAACCGTAAACAGTAGTTGCTGTTGCAGT
Source organism: Flavobacterium sp. (assembly GCF_030146175.1). Taxonomy (GTDB): domain Bacteria; phylum Bacteroidota; class Bacteroidia; order Flavobacteriales; family Flavobacteriaceae; genus Flavobacterium. The sequence continues at coordinate 33,700 of NZ_JASLCE010000086.1, forward strand.
GAAAACCGGTGTTGTTGGTAAAGCCGCAGCACCTAGATCTTTTTTATAAACTCCTTTACCTTTCATAAAGTAAATGCTTCCTGCTTCGATATCCATAAGAGCTGGATGCTCACCCGCAGCAAAAGTAAGCGACTGCGCCAAAGCATTGGTCGCCAGGTTTACTGTTACCAGTTTTGCACTTGTTTCGGTACCCGACCAAGCCGGTTTTCCGGAACATAATACATATAATTCGTTATTGTTTATTTCCATAACAGACGGCACATCACCTACGGTAATCGTAGTCTGCACTACATCAGAACTATTGATCAACGAAATTTTATCATTAAAACTATAGCCTCCTTTATGTGCTACATATAAAGCGTTATTATAGGCTACGATTTGCTCCGGTCCTTCCACTACAGCAATATTTCCTGTAATCTGATTGGTTGTAAGGTTTACGATTGCCACATAATCATCGGTAGCTACTCCGGCATCACCCCAGTTGGTTACATATCCTTTACCATTGGCAAAAGCGATATATCTTGGGTTTTGTAATCCGGTTTGGATGGTTGCCACACTTTCGAAAGTATAGCGGTTCACCACTTCAATTTTGTTGCTTCCGTTTAAAACGATATACGCCAGGTCTCCGTTAAATCCAATACTCTGTGCTGTATTTCCCAAAACTTTTGTTGGGTTAACGGTATTGAAAATACTATTCTGGAATAAGGTTGGGAATTCAGATGAGATATAACTTATTTCTGCATTCGGGGAACCGAAATTTCCTTCGTTCACTACCAGGACACCTTTTTCGTAGGCACCTTTAGACACGGCAGCCGGTGCTTCTTTGTAAACGATTTCCTCATCGGTACAAGAGGCAAAAAATACAGCTGTTAAAAGGCCTAAACCAAGTAATTTGTTGATTTTCATTTGTTTTAAAAAATTAAAGTTAGGGTTACATTATAGTTTCTGCCCGGCATTAAGCGACTGGCAACACTTTCATATTTTTCATTGGTCAGGTTTCGAACCTGCGCACCAAGACGGTAGGTGTTTTTCTTTCCGATACGGTAATCAATCCCAAAATTGGACACCAGATAGTCTTTTACCATATATTTCGGATCGTTGTCCGATAAGGTAAATACCTCACCATTATATAATGCCTGGTAATAGGCTCCAAAATTTTTAAAGGCATACGATACCGCTCCGGTCAGTTTATGATAGGGTACATAAATAAGCTGTTTATTCGTATTTTCATCTTCCGAAACCGTATAGCCATAGGTTCCTTTTAATCCCAACTCATGCGATCCGAGTTTATGGGTGTAATCCAATAAAACTTCCGCTCCGTACGACTGCACTCTGTCGGTGTTTACCGGCGCCCAATAGCCTTCACTCGTAGGAAGCCAACGCAACATGTCTTTTATTTTCATATAATAAGCGGTAGCCGTCAACTGCAATCCGCCAAAGGTAAACTCCTGTCCGAAGTCGGCCTGATAGGCACTTTCCGGTCGAAGATTCAGGTTTCCGCCCGGTTTCCAATAGAGGTCATTAAACGTCGGAATACGGAAATTATGGGAACCGTTTAGTTTTACTTTATACCAATTGGTAACGGCATAGGTCGCTCCGGCCGAAAACAAAAACGGACTTTGATACGCATCGGTAATTTCTTTTCGTCCGCTTACTTCGTAGGTAAACGCATCGGATACCTTATGCTTAAACAACACTACTCCGGAACCAATTTTGCGTTTGGCTTCACCAATACCTTCACCTTCTCCATCATTGATCGTATAATCGATAATGGCGTTTAGTTTTATGTTTTTGGTGATGGCATATACCACATCGTACTTGGCGATAAAAGTCTGTACTTCTCCAAACGAAAAGGCATCACTTTGGATATTGTCGTAATATTGATAACGTTCTTTTAGAAAAGCCGCTTTTACATTCGAGGTAAATTGTCCTGCGCTATTGGTCCACACCAACAAATTCCGACTGTTGGCATTGCGGTATTTGGTTCGGATCGCATTTTCGGAAGTAATGGAAAAATGCCGTTCGTCTTCGTAAAACTGACTGTATAGTTTCAGGATGTTTTTATCGTTGATCTTATAACCGATATTGGCATTGACCGTCGCATTATAGTATTCGCCATTGGTATTTTTTTCATCCGATCCGACAAAAGGATAATCGTTGTCCGAACTGTTGCGACTAAAACTGATTTGCGTATTCCATTTTTTAGTTCCGGCATTCAGACGGTACTGTGTATTGATTGTATTAAAACTACCATAACCCAGGTACAATTCATTCTGAAAGGCTTCGCGGAATCGGAAATCGGTATTTAAGTGAACCGTTCCTCCGATGGCACCACTTCCGTAGACCACACTTCCCCCACCCGATTTTACCGAGATGGAATTAAAATCGCGCGTGGTTACCGTATTAAAATCCGTCTGACCCAATAGCTGGGAATTGATATTGATTCCGTTCCACAACACGGCCGTTTGTTGCGCCGTAGTTCCTCTAAATGAAGCCGACGACACCATTCCGTATCCGTTTTCTTTAAAATAGATCACGGAATTATAATTTAAAAGCGAAGTTAAAGCCGGTTGATTTTGTTGTATAATCGAATCGTTTAGTTTTAAAACGGTTTGCGACACGTTATTATCGCGTAGCTGAACGTCTGACACGATCACTTCGTTCAGGTTAATAGTATCGTTCTGGGCCAATAGCAACTGACTCAAAAACAGAAATGCGAAAAGCAGTTTTAATCTCATAGTCTTAACAAGCCTTTTTTCCCGAAAGCTTTTAATTATTATTTACTATGGCAGGTCTCCTGGCTTGCGTCCTGTGGTTCACCTTCCCGTAACGATACGTTACAGTGGTCGAAGCATAACAACAGGCATTCTCCGGTTTTTCGGAAGAACAAAGCTCACAGTTGCGGGTACAGCTCAAGATTATATCCATAAATCCGGACGACACTTGATTCCCTTTTAATATACTCAGCGAATCGCTTAAGTATAACCATAATACGTTGCAAAGATAGTCGTAAGATTGAAATTATCTAATCCTAAAACCTTTTTTTTGCATATCCTACAAAAATACATCGAAAATAAATTTATTTTTGCAGAAACCGCAACCGCCATATTATGAAAAAAATAGCGCTTTTAGCTTTACTTTCTCTGGGATTACTAACCGCAACCAGCTGTAAAAAAGAACCACAAACTTCCGAAAAAACAGTGGCTACCGGAACCAACAGTATCGAATATGCCAAAGGACTTTCCCTTTATCAGTACGAAGGATACAGCGTGGTAAAAGTGACCAATCCGTGGCCGGATGCAAAAGAAGGTTTTACCTATATTTTACAGGAAAAAGGCGGAATTATTCCGGACAGTCTTCAGAAATATACCACGATTGCAGTACCGGTACAATCGGTTGTGGTAACCTCAACCACTCATATACCGGCATTGGAATTATTAGGCGTGGAAGACAAACTGGTTGGTTTCCCGAATACGGATTATATTTCGTCCGAAAAAACACGAGCGCGTATCGATGCGAAAAAAGTAAAAGAAGTCGGTAAAAACGAAAGTCTGAATACCGAAGTGATGATCGACCTCGATCCGGGTGTTGTCGTTGGTTTTAGTATCGACAGTAATAATAAAACGTATTCCGCACTGGAAAAAGCCGGTTTAAAAGTAGTATATAACGGCGACTGGACCGAGCAAACCCCATTAGGGAAAGCCGAATGGATCAAACTAATTGGTGCTTTATTCGGAAAAAACAAAGAAGCCGAAACCCTGTTTAACAACATCAAAAAAGACTATACCGAAGCACAGGCTATTGCCAAAAACGCCACAAAACAACCGACCGTATTTAGCGGCGCGATGTATCAGGACACCTGGTATTTACCGCAAGGCGACAGTTGGGCGGCCGTTTTCCTAAAAGATGCCAATGCCAATTATTTATGGAAAGATTCCAAAGGAACCGGAAGTGCTTCCGTTTCGTTTGAAGCCGTTTTTGACAAGGCTCAGAATGCCGATTTCTGGATTGCGCCGGGCGATTATTCATCGATTAAAGAATTATTGGATGCCAATCCGCATTATGCGCAGTTCAATGCACTAAAAAACAAACAAGTTTATTCATTTGCTTTAAAAAGAGGTCCGAAAGGCGGTTTTATGTATTTTGAACTGGCACCAACCCGTCCGGATCTGGTTTTAAAAGATATGATCCGTATTGTACATCCGGAATTACTACCGGATTACCAACTGTATTTTTTCCAAAAATTAAAGTAATTTGATCGCTACCAACCGCCATAAACTGTTATTCGGATTACTGGGAATTACCCTGATCGTACTTTTTCTGATCAATATCGGAACGGGTTCTGTTTCCGTACCTTTAAAGGAAATCCTAAACAGTCTCACCGGTAATGAAGTCAGTAAAAAATCGTGGGAATATATTATCCTGAATTACCGTCTACCCAAAGCGTTCACCGCCATATTGGCCGGAATGGGCTTATCGATTAGCGGTTTACTAATGCAGACCTTATTCCGCAATCCGCTGGCCGGACCTTATGTTCTCGGATTAAGTTCGGGAGCGAGTTTGGGAGTGGCGTTTGTCATCTTGGGCGCTGGAATTTTACCGGTTTTTTTACGCGATCTGCTGGTTTCCTCCTACGGCATCGTAATCGCTTCTACATTGGGTAGCTTTTTGGTTTTAATGGCCGTTCTGTTTGTATCACGTCAGTTACGGGATACGATGGCGATACTGATCGTTGGTTTGATGTTTGGGAACTTTGCCTCGGCCATTGTTGGCGTACTAACCTATTTCAGTACCGCCGAACAATTGCAAAAATTCACATTCTGGTCGTTGGGAAGTCTCGGAAACCTGTCGTGGACTTCGATCACAATACTTTGTACCACCGTGTTTATCGGTATGCTGTTAAGCCTTATCAGTATCAAGCCCTTAAATGCGTTGCTTTTAGGTGAAAATTATGCCCGTAGCCTTGGGATCAATTTTGGAAGAATCCGTTTTATCATTATCATCGCCACGAGTTTATTGGCCGGAAGCATTACCGCTTTTGCCGGACCTATTGCTTTTGTCGGATTAGCCGTGCCACATATGGCCAAACTGTTGTTCCAAACCAGCAATCATGCCATATTATTTTGGGCGACTTTAGTATTAGGCGCGGCGATTATGCTTTTATGCGATACGCTTTCGCAAATGCCGGGTAGTGAAATGACCTTACCGATTAACGCCATCACGTCACTGATCGGTGCTCCGGTAGTGATCTGGTTATTACTCCGAAAACGCAAAATGATCAACTAATGGAGGCCCTACAAAACAACATCCTAACAGCTTCCGGTCTGACCATTGGTTACAAAACCAAAAAGGTCACCACCGTTATCGCCGAACAACTGCAACTGGAATTACCATTAGGGAAACTCATCACATTAATCGGTAGTAATGGTATTGGAAAATCGACCTTATTACGCACCCTTACCGGGATTCAGAAACCGTTGGAAGGAACCGTTTTACTTAACGATAAAAATATTAGCGCTTACGATCCGCTTGAACTGGCGCAACATCTAAGCCTGGTACTTACCGAAAAACTACCGCCGAGTAACCTTAGTGTTTTCGAACTGGTAGCACTGGGTCGGCAACCGTATACCAACTGGCTTGGTACACTTTCTGATGACGACATCGCTCAGGTTAAAAAAGCTTTGGAACTCACCCAGATCTCACATCTGTCCGATAAAAGACATTATGAGATTAGCGACGGACAATTACAAAAAGTACTCGTAGCCCGTGCGTTGGCTCAGGATACGCCGCTGATCATTCTGGATGAACCGACTACCCATCTGGATCTTTTACACAAAGTGACCTTGTTTCAACTTTTAAAACGACTGGCACACGAAACCGGAAAATGTATTTTGTTTTCCACTCATGATATCGACCTGGCCATACAACTTAGCGATGAAATGATTGTGATGTTACCGGGAACCGTTTTACAGGATACGCCGTGTAACCTAATTGCGAATCAGATATTTGATCAGCTTTTTAAAGACGAAAACATTGTATTCGACAGCGAAAAAGGGAAGTTTATCATTCGCTAAATCCAATTCGGTTTTGTAATTTTAACCGAACAAAAAAAATTATCATGAACTGGAAAACCCCAACCACTGCTCTGATATTAATGCTAACCAGCAGTATTGCTCAGGCGCAACTCAAAACAATCGATTATTCCGATGGTAAACAAGCCCTTCAGGGTTTGATAGCCACTCCCAAAAAAGCAAAAGCCAATAAACCGGGTGTCCTGATTTTACCTGCCTGGATGGGCATTGATGCCAATGCAAAAGAAAGCGCTCAGGAATTGGAAAAACTGGGTTACTACGCTTTTGTAGCCGATATTTACGGTGTGGGCAACAAACCGGAAAATACCAAACAGGCCGGAGAACGCGCCGGTTTTTACAAAAAGAATCCGTCGGAATATCAAAAACGCATCCGATTGGCCATGGACGAACTGGTAAAACAAGGTGCCAATCCGAAAGAACTGGCCGTAATAGGGTATTGTTTTGGCGGAACCGGAGCCATTGAAGCTGCACGGGCAAATTTCCCGGTAAAAGGTATTGTCTCTTTTCACGGTGGATTAGGAAAAGAACAGGGTGAAAAAACCGGATTGATCCAACCAAAAGTACTGATCCTTCACGGTGCCGATGATCCGTATGTACCGGAAAGCGACATTAAAAGTTTTCAACAGGAAATGCGCGATGCCAAAGCCGACTGGCAGATGGTGTATTATGCCAATTCCGTTCACGGTTTTACGCATAAAGATGCCGGAAGCGATAACAGTAAAGGCGTAGCCTATAACGAAAAAGCAGCCAAGCGTTCGTGGAAAGCCATGCTTGACTTTTTTGATGAGATTTTTAAATAAAGTATAGAAATAAAAAACCAGTCAGGTTTTAGAAACCTGACTGGTTATAATTAATACGAAGACCTGTCCGGTTTTGGAAACCGGACAGGTCTTATTTTATAGAATGATCAAGGTGTTATGATCCTTTTTGTTCGTAATCGTAGTTTACCATCCAGTGGATTCCGAATTTATCGGTAAACATTCCGAATAAAGCACCCCAGAATGTTTTTTCCAAAGGCATGGTTACTTTTCCTCCGGCTGAAAGTCCTTCGAAAATACGTTTTGCATCCGCTTCCGAATCAGCATTGATCGAGATCGAAATATTATCCCCGGCTGTAACAGCATGTCCGCCGCAACCTTCAGATGTATCACTTCCCATTAATACCGTTCCGCCAATTGGAAGACTTACGTGCATGATTTTTTCTTGTTCCGATTCCGGAATAGGTTGTTCGGAAGGCATATCTTTAAACTTCCCTTTGTATTGGAATTCACCACCAAATACCGATTGGTAAAAATCAAACGCCGCCTCACAGGTACCGTTGAATGTTAGATAAGGATTTACATTTGCCATAATTTTGTTGTTTTTTGTTTGTTTTGTTTGGAACCTCAAATGTAGCCAATATTCAAATCCGACGCGTAAACTGCTCGTTATTTTTTAGGATGATCAACTGGTGATTTTCTAGTAAAAAAAATGCGCTATTATAGTGATTCCGGCAATTCAAAATGTGCTACTTCGCGCACTGCTCCGGCTTCGAGATTTTGTAGTGTTATAGTTCCAATTCGCACGCGAACGAGACGTAACGTTGGAAAGCCCACAGCTGCTGTCATTTTTCGTACCTGACGGAATTTCCCTTCGGTAAGCGTTATCGAAACCCAACTGGTTGGTCCGTGTCGTTCGTCGCGGATTCTTCGTCCCACTCCTATATAATCCGGTAATTCGGTTATACCCCTCGCTTCACAGTTTTTTGTAGTGTACCGCGTTCCTTTTACCCCGATTTCGACGCCCTTTTGCAAGGCTTCGACTGCTTCGGCCGTGATGATTCCGTCTACCTGAGCATAGTATTCTTTGGCTACGGTTTTGCTACGCACTCGTTCACTCATCATACCGTCGGTTGTGAGGAGCAATAAGCCCTCCGAATCTTCATCCAGTCGGCCGATAGCCATCGTTCCTTCCGGAAAAGCATGGAGTTCGCCCAGTAGTTTTTTATGTCGTTTCTTTTCATAAATAAACTGACTCAGATAGCCATGCGGTTTGTGGATCAGAAAATGATGGTGTGCCATAACAGTGGTATTTGCGGCAAAAATACACTTTTTTAATTGTATCGATTAGCCGGAAATCGTTAACTGTGCTTTCTTTTCGCGCGCCAATACCGAAGTGTAATAACTGCACAACAGGTCGTATAATATCATTTCACACTGACGGTTATTGGAATCAAACAAACGGTTCATCATCATATGTATATGACTTCCCAATACATCGCTTAAACGTTCCGGTTCCAACGCTTGCCGTATTCTATTCGCCGCAACCAAAATCGTGTGATCTCTTTCCCGAAGCAATGCTTTTAGGTCGTTTGAATCGGGATCGCTTTTCATAAAACGATCGATTTCATTTTTATGATTCCGGTATTTGGTACTCAGGTCTTTTTTAGTCGCCGCATTTACCTGGAATTCCTTAAAAAATCCTGCTCTAAGATGTTCGACCAGGTTTTTCCGCGCTTCCCTATCATAACCGAACACGTCCAAAAACGAATCGATTGCCGCCATTCCGACCATCCATCTTTCATTATCATTATCGGTAAGTTCCAATACCGTAAGCAGTTTGACAATGCATTCGCTATCGTAAAAAAACAGCGTTTCGGTTTCTTCCATTACCATTTCTCCGTAACGACTCAATTCCCGTTCGTAGGTTTCGGTTTGGATTTTCCAGATCGTATGCTGATCCGATAAACGACGAAAGGTATCCCGAAAAGCGAGAATTACCATTCCGATATGTTCCGGTTGCGTAAGATGCAATCGCAGTCGCAGGTGATGTTCCGGATCGGCATAGCGGATAAAAAACCATTTGTCGATTAATCCGTCGCGTAACAAACCGGTTACCACCGTATAAAAATGGTTGTACAACACCGAATCGGTTGTTGCAAAACCGGTATAAATCTTATAATACAGCCATTCTTCTCCTATAAGAAACGAGGCTTTAACATTGTTCTCCATTTTGTTTCTTTTTAAGATCCGGTTTTAAAAAAAGAAAAAATAAACTCATTGGCGAAATACTCCGTTTCGTTTCCGCCTACCAGCGTCACATCGGTTCCCAGAAATTCTTCCAACTCGAACACGCTTTTTTTCGCAACAGCCGAAACCAACATCTGAAAGGACGTCAGGTTTTCCAGATTTAATAATAACTTATTATCCCCTTCAACCAAAAAGACATATTGCGGAATCTTTCGTTCGTCCCGCCATTGGGTAACTTCCGTTAAACCGGAGATGGTATCGATTTCTTTTAGTTTTTCAAATTCTTTGCCCAATACTTTCCATTTGGCTTTCGACAGGATAACATTTTCGTATTCCACTCGTGGCAGAAAATTCGATTCGTCGCGGTGAACGCCCCAGTTCAGATACAAACCGCCTCTTTTACCCTGCGCCTGTAAATCGCATAGGAAATGATAAACCGGCAATGCGTTATAACTGTAATTATGCGCATTTGTGAGTCGCGGTAAAACTTCTTTATTGTGCTTACGGGAACGCAATACGATCCGGCCGCTTTTTACCGAAACGCTTAAATCGGTTATCGGAAGCTGATTTTCTACAGGTTTACCTGAAGTTGCCAGATACGGAATCTCAAATTGCCTGAAATCCGGTCGCATCAGCACATTTCCAACTCTGTTTTCGGGTAGGTGAATGATTTCCGATACTAATTTATCCGGATTTAGTTCTTCTTCCGCCCGAATAATAGTGCGTGCATGTTTGTCCATTTCCGGATCGCCCAAACAGAAGCGTCCCATCAGATTGGCCGCGCCCGATCCGCCTACAGATCGAATCACCAACTGCTCCGAGGTTTCCCCTTTTACCACCTCAGCAACGATCGAAAAGGTATCCGGAAGATCGTTCCATCCGGCTTCGGTTCCTTTTAAATCGGCTTCCTCGATCCGGATTACGTTGCTTTTATTTTCCCGGGCTTCCTGCATTTTCCGATATAAAATACTATCGAGTGCCGTCCAGCGTACTTCTTTTCGTTTTTGTGTTCCAACATTCGGCACACGGATATTATGCAACAGTGTATTAATTCCTCCTTTGTAATTATTTACAGGATAACCAATACCCAATTCATTATCCAACACCAACGATAACGGAACCTCCCGGTCTTCGTAACGTTGCCGGAACTTTTCGATAAATTGCTGTAATTGCGGATTTTCGTTTTTGGGCGTGATCCGATTTAATACGGTGATCGCCTTTTGAAGCGGAACCGTTACTTCCTGTGCCAATACATTCCGACTGGCGTTCAGAAACATATCCGTTTGAAAAATAAACTTTTCATCAAAAGGGATTTCAAACCGGCGTAGTGTTTCTATCAGATCATGATAGCGTTCCGGATCGTTCCCTAAAGTATGATCAAGTGCGCCTATTTTTACGGCAACTTCTTCCAATAACGCCACCTGTGCTTCCGCTCCTTTTATTTTTTTAAGAATGTTAAGCGTTTGTCCGATAAATTCCGTGCCCGAAACCGAAAGTTCCATTTCGCTAACCAATATCTGATTATCGATTAACTCGTCGATAAATTCCGTTGCTTCCGCTTGGGTAATTTCATCGGAAACCAATGCCTCAGCCAACGTCGCTTTTAAAACACCCGTTTGCGCCTGTTTTAGGCAATCCCGAATATAATCCGAGCCTTCAATCTCGATCAGATGATGGATACGGTTTCCGTTTTTATACAGACATTCCACATAGCGGATATGATCACCTATAAAATAGAGACTGGAATTCGGATAATACCGCAGTTGTTCCCGGATCGACGGATTGGTGGTAAACGATTGATTTAACGCTCCCACAAAATTCATATCCAAACGGGTATGGCGTTTATTTTGTGTATAATCGGTATTTCGGATAGCACTTTCTTCTGCAAAAGTTCCTAATCCACAACCGGCAAAAAGCCCAAAAGGAGTCGATCGGGAAGCCATTCGGGTCAGGTATTTCAGGAAAGAGAGACGAATTTTTTGGATCTCTTTTGGATCCTTACTATTTCCCGACACCCATTTTTCTATTTCGCGGTATAAAACCGGCGAAGCCAGAAAAACGGCTTCTTTTACAACCGGGTTTTCAAATTGTTTTTTTATGTTTTCGTCCGATACCTCTTTTCCGGCAGTCAGTTTTAGAAAATGATCAACTGGAAGTAAAGGTGTTCTTAAGACGTAATTATCAAAGTTTATATAGGGCGATTTTTGTTCCATGTACATTGTGTTGAATCATTACAAACTAAGGAATACCGCTTTGTCAACCAAAGGCGCTCCCATTGGAGAAAGTGTCGCCAGATAGGCCGTAGCGACTCCCGAAAGCCCTTCGAGCAACGAACTGTCGTTTTCCTTACGTTCGCCTCCATCATAAAGGCAATATCCTATTTCGGAATCGGTTCCTGTTTTATAATCGTATGTTTTTTGCAGCCAATAGTCCGCGGTTTCCCGGAACATTATTTCGCCGGTACGGTCGTAACTGTTTTTAAACAGCAATGCCAATCCGGCCGTTCCGTGACACAATCCGGCGTCGTGGTGCATCGTTTCAGCGATCAATCTCCGACCGGCTACCTGTTTTAATTTTGTTATCGTTTCCGCCTGTAAAGCCTCATCCTGTAAGACATCCGCCAATAATAAATGCGTATATAAAATCCCAAGATCACCGTAACACCAGGCTACTCTCGATGTTTCCGGTTTTGTCGTCCCGTTTCGATAATCCTCTTCCAACAACATCGTCGGATAATACGATTTTATAGTTCCTAATTCCTGAGTATTGTGGCGGTAAAAATTCAGACTTTCTTCCAGCAATTTTCTACAGGTATCCGTTTGGATATTGTGTTTGATACATTTACCTAAAAAGTATTGGATTCCGGCATTTCCGTGTGCCAGACCAAAATCAATCTTATAGGCTTTTGTTTTAAAAAAATCGAACGTACTCCAATAACAGCGATTTTCTTCTCTTTTAGCGGTTATATTCAAGCGGTCGATTACCTTTTCAGCATAATCCGCCTGTCCTTTTTCAATAAAATAAAGTGCCATTCCCATCGCACCATGTAGTATATCCACATGATCTTCATCGAGATTATCATCCAGATGCTCTGCGATAATTTCGTCAATTTCTTCGATAACTTCTTTATAATCGGCAATATCGATATGTTTCTCTGCTGCTAACTGGTACAAAAGGAATGCATAACCAGCCAGACCACCGCTAAAAGACGGATAAAACGCTTCACTTTCCGAAAGTATAGCATATACTTTATCAATATATTTTGTAAGAATGACAGGATCTACTAGTTCCGGAAATTGCTTCCGGATAGCTGTCAGTGTGAGAATGATCCCGGGTAATCCGGTATGTAATGCGATTTGGGCGACTTTATTATCACGAAAAAGTACTGTTTCGTTTTGCAGATATGCCGCTATTGTATTCAGTTCCTTATAACTATCAAAATTCATAAACAAAAGTAGGTTCAAGGTCATTATTAAATGCAAAACCGTTGAAGAACCGGTATTCTCCAACGGTTTAAATAGCACAATTTTACACTATTGCATATTACAATGCATTTATACAATTATAAATGCGATGGTGTGCAATCGCTATTTATGCTACGATGCTCTTTTTACATCTCTTCCCAAGTATAGGTCGGACAATAGTGATGTGTCACACATTCGATTTGTATACTTACACAATCCCTTCTTGTTAATTTTACACCACAAGGCTCCGGATCTGTCCATTTTACTTCCGTTGCGAAGCTGGCACATGTTTCGTTTGTTCCACCACCCTGGATGTTTGCTTTTTCCTTATCCGTTAAAACGGAAACTACTTTCTTTTTTAAATTTAATCGTTTCATTGTATAATAAATTTGATTGGTTGCGGTATTTAAAATGGTTTTACCGCTTCGAAAATGTTATATTCGACCTGGTAACAACCTTAAAAAAACAATGCATTTTGAACCATTAAAATTTTTAATGAATCGCATTTGACATGATTAAAAATCTTGTTTTTTTCAAATTTAGGAAGTAAAAAAATAGGTTCTTATTCGTTTTAAGGGTAATTTTACCCGTTTTTTATAGGATAATATTTATTTTTTATATTTTTAAGACCTAAAAAAAGAGTAATTAGATGAATCGGACTGTAGGAGCAAAAATTCGCCATTTGAGAAAAACACGCGGTTATTCACAAGAAGAAGTTGCCGAAAAACTCAACATCTCACAATCGGCTTATGCCCGTATCGAAAACGGAGAAAGTCAATCCTGGGCTTCGCATATTGAACAGCTAAGTACGATTTTTGAGGTAAAGCCGAAGAGTTTTTTGTCTAAACAAAAAGAGGGTTCTCCTGCTAAAAAACAAAAGGATAAACTACAATTGCGGGATACTTTGATCGCTCTAGACGAAGTGTACCAAAAGCTAATCGAACAATACGAAAAACGCCTGCAGGAAAAAGACGAACTGATTGCTTTATTAAAACACGGACTGGAAACCAAAAAGTTGCTACCGTAACAGGTTACTTTTATTGGATTCTTATCGCTCTCTCCCAATATCTTAAAAACACTTTCCTTTTTTATACGGATTTCCGTACCGGTATCTTAGCTTATTTTGATCAATTTTATCCCGTTTGAACGGGACTTCTTTTTTTGCATTCCTAAAAAACAAATAGCTATTTTTACAGAACCATTACATAACAAAACAAACGATGTTACAAACTCTAGTTTTACTCGCCGCATTTATTTTAGCACTGGCTATCGGAATCTATCTTGGAAAAGCCCTATTCAGCGCGCGTTCACAATCGGAAAAATCGGGATTGGAAGAGCGTATTAACGGTCTGTTAGCACAACAGGAACAACTCAAACAACAGTTTTTACAGGAACGCAGTCAGTTTGAGCGACAGTTGGCATTGGTTCAGACTGAAAAGGAAAACATCCGCAACGAAAAAGAAGCGCTGGCCATACAGCTTTCCAAAAAAGAAGTCGACTTTGAAAATCTTTGGGAACGCAACAAAGAACAAAAAGAGGAAGTAAACCAGCTACAGGAAAAATTCACCAAAGAATTCGAAAATCTGGCTAATAAAATCCTGGAAGAAAAAACCAATAAGTTTACCGAACAGAACAAAGAAAACTTAAAAAACATACTATCGCCATTACAGGAGCGTATTCACTTATTTGAAAAGAAAGTTGAAGATACCCATAAAGAGAGTATCGACTATCACGCTGCTTTACGTCAGCAAATTCTAAATCTGCGGGAAACAAACGAGCAGATGAGCAAAGAAACGCTAAACCTAACCAAGGCATTGAAAGGCGACACCAAAATGCAAGGAAACTGGGGCGAGCTGATTTTGGAAAAAGTACTGGAAAAATCAGGATTGGAAAAAGGACGCGAATATGAAGTACAGCAAAGTTTTGTAACTGAAGAAGGCAATCGTGTACAGCCGGACGTTGTGATCAACTTACCGGACGGTAAAAAAATGATCGTCGATTCCAAAGTATCCCTTACCGCTTACGAACGTTATGTAAACGAAGACGACGAAACGACTCGAATTCACTACCTGAAAGAGCATGTTAACTCGATAAAACGTCATGTTGACCAACTGGGCGGTAAAAACTATCACGATCTGTATCAGATGGAAAGTCCGGATTTTGTATTGCTATTTATCCCGATGGAACCTGCTTTTGCAATCGCTTTAAATGAAGATGCTACCTTATACAACAAGGCTTTTGAAAAAAATATTGTGATCGTTACTCCGTCGACCTTATTGGCAACTTTGCGTACCATTGACAGTATGTGGACCAATCAGAAACAACAGGAAAACGCTTATGAAATTGCCCGTCAGGCCGGTGCTTTATACGACAAATTCGAAGGCTTTGTAAACGATCTGATCAAGATTGGTAAAAAAATGGACGAAGCCAAAACCGAATACCAGGGCGCCATGAACAAACTGGTTGACGGAAAAGGAAACTTGATCACCAGTGTAGAAAAATTAAAAAAGATGGGCGCCAAAGCCAAAAAGGCATTACCCGAAAGCATCCTAAACCGTGCTAATAACAACGAACTAACCGAATAAAAATGAGTACCGAACCTAAGAAAATCAGCTCTTCGCGGATCAGTATTTCCGAACTGATGCTGCCTTCGCATTCCAATTTTAGCGGAAAAATACACGGAGGTTATCTCCTCTCGTTAATGGATCAGATTGCGTTTGCCTGTGCTTCGAAATATTCGGGTCGCTATTGTGTAACCGCATCGGTTGATACAGTCGATTTCCTAAATCCGATTGAAGTAGGCGAACTGGTTACGTTAAAAGCTTGTGTCAATTATGTAGGCCGAAGCTCTATGGTTGTTGGTATTCGGGTTGTTTCGCAAAACATCCAGACTGGAAAAATAAAACACAGCAATTCCTCTTATTTTACGATGGTAGCCCAAGATGATAATGGTAATAGTATTGCCGTACCCAAACCGATATTATCCACTTTGGACGAAGTGCGTCGTTTTTATGATTCCCTTCGACGAATAAAGACCAAGAAAGAACACGCTGAACACACCAATAATTTTGACCACACCAGCCAGGAAGCATTAGACAGACTTTCTGATTATGGCGTTACACTGGCATTAAAAAGATAAATGATATTTAGAAATAAACCGCACCCAAAGATAGCGTCTGACATTTGGGTGCAGTTTATATTTATATTTTAAATCGTATGTTTTAAGTCTAATATATGTCTGTATATCTCTCTTATTTTTTTATGATTTTTTTCGTTGTTTGCATTCCTTCGTCGTCTTCGACAATTAGCAAATACATTCCTTTTTCATTCGAAGTAAGATCTACCTGATTTGTCTCCGACCGGGTAATTAACCTTCCCATTACATCATACCCTTTTAACGAGCGTATATTCTGATCTGACAATACCGTAAATAAACCTTCGGACGGATTCGGTAGTATCTTAATTTCTCTTATCTGACTTAAGACAAAATCTTCGTTTTTAAGTTTTTTACTTTTAACACCTCTTACCGTAAAGGCGAAATTAACAGCCTTTAAAGCAACCCAATCGTCTAATCCAAAATCAAATCTTTTTGCATACGGACCGGCTTCGGTTTTTAATGATCTCCAAAACCATTCTGCTAACAAACCATCTGAAAATAACGGCGCAAAAGATACCCAGTATCTTACATTTTTTTCCAAAGTCACTGCCGGCGCTCCATCCAACTCAAGTGCACGTTTCACATCGACAGTATAATCATTAAGTTCTTTACGATTGTCAGGTTCATCACTTATTAAAGTCAGATGTTGGTAAATAGCTTTAGAATCCTCATGAAGCAAAAGATCCATGACTACATCCTCACCTTCCACCGTTGGTTTCCCAGAAGGGGATCCATCTTTGTCTTTATATATAGATACCCCTAAACCGGAATTAAATGAAAAATCCTGCACTTGAAATCCATAAAAGGTAATACTTGACAAATCAAAAGATTCCGAAGTCTGAAAACTGTCAGTAAAGACACTATCATGATCACTCTTTGTTATACTTGCTTTAAACCCCGTCGAAATATCATCGGGATCAACATTCCGTTGAAAAATTATTGATTCTTCGGCTGAAGAATCCGCTACAACAACAAAATCATATATTTCATCCAGATTACGGGAACCATCCCTAAGTTTTTGCACTCCAAAATAATACGTTCCCGGTTCACCGATACTGTTGGACCACGTTCCATTTCCAGTCAGAAGTTCGCTAGTTCTTAACTCCTCCCCCGTATCTTTTCTACCAAATACAATCCAATCCGTTCCCGCTTCTGGAAATTTTTTATAGTATAGAATGATTTCTTCGTTAACTTGATAGGTAAACTTCGGTAATTGCAACTGTTGTGCAAATGAAAATAGCGGCAATAAAAGGGTCAGTACTAATATTTTTTTTATCATGGCTTATATATTTTTTTAGTATCTCTAATAATGAACACTCTTGTTTATACATCCCGATATCTTATTCTTTAATTAGTTTTGTATTGGATTTATGGCCATTTCCATACGTAATAACTACTAAATAAGTTCCCTTAGGGTAAGTTGACAAATCTATTGTATCCGAATTTCCTTTTAATAGTAATTGCCCGGTTATGTTATAGACTTCGGTCAAAACAATCCCTTGCCCCGGAGTAATCGCAAAAACACCATCAGTCGGATTAGGATAAATCGCCGCTACAGCGGTATGCGAATCCAATACCGAAGTACCCAACGTTACTTTTGTACCTTCAATACTAAATGCTGTAGAACGCAGATCACCCCTGTAACGCCATTCTGTATCTCCGCTTTGCCATACCAGCATGTCATATCCGCCACCATCACCATCGTACCAATACCAAACTTTATCTTCCGGCAAACCATCGGTAGCTACAACCGGAGCAAAAGCCAACCAATAAGAACCTGCTTCCAAAACCAATTCTTTACCAGCCAGATTCAGATCAACCGATATAATAATCTTCTCATCTTCGATTCTTTTTAACAGCCCCGGATTGGCATTATCCAGATAAAAATGAGCTAAAGAAGTTCCTGAAAACGGAATTTTAAACCTATTGTTATAAACATCATTTTTGAAAACAAATACATGTACCCCTTGTATCAGGGAAATATCTCCGGGAGCCGTTTTACCTATTTGTCCTACAAAATTAAATCGGGTGATTTTACTTTTATTTT
>NZ_JASLCE010000090.1 GCF_030146175.1 Flavobacterium sp.
GCCAATGAAGCCGACAACAATTTTTCTGATCACGCCACCTTTTACGCAGCTCAATACCCCATATCCGGGCACGGCCTACGTAAAGGGATTCCTGAATACCAAAAATATTTCCTCCTTTCAGGCGGATTTGGGTATTGAAGTTATCTTAAAATTGTTTTCAAAAGAAGGACTAACCCAAATGTTTGCCGAAAGCGAACAAAAAGCGGAAGCGTTATCGGATAACTGTCAGCGTATTATAGCGTTACAGGACGAATACATTAAAACAATTGACCCGGTTATTTTGTTTCTTCAGGGGAAAAATCCGACGTTGGCGCATTTGATATGCCAGGAAGATTTTCTTCCGGAAGCCTCTCGTTTTGCACAATTGGAAGAATTGGACTGGGCTTTTGGTACTATGGGTACTCAGGATAAGGCCAAACATTTGGCAACGCTTTACCTGGAAGATATTTCCGATCTGATCGTAGAATGCATTGATCCTAATTTTGGTTTTAGTCGTTATGCGGAGCGATTGGGACGTTCGGCCAATTCTTTTGACGAATTGTACAGCTATCTTCATCAGGAATACACTTATATCGATAAAATCACCTTACAGTTATTGGAAGAAAGGTTGAACGTAATAAATCCGAAAATTGTAGCTTTTTCAGTTCCTTTTCCGGGCAATTTGTACAGTGCCTTCCGATGTGCGCAATGGATTAAAAAGCACCGACCGGAAATTAAAGTAGCGATGGGAGGCGGTTTTCCGAATACCGAATTGCGATCCCTTAGTGATATACGGGTAATGGAGTTCTTTGATTTTATTACACTCGACGACGGAGAAGCACCGGTAGAAAATATGATCGCTTATGTGGATGGTAAAATCAGTAAGGAAGAACTGAAACGTACCTTTATACTGGACGAAGGCAAAGTGGTTTATATCAATAATACAGCCTGCCGGGATTACAAACAATCGGAAGTGGGAACACCCGATTATACCGACCTGTTGTTGGATCGTTATATTTCGGTTATTGAAATTGTAAATCCGATGCATCGAATGTGGAGCGACGGACGCTGGAATAAACTAACAATGGCACATGGATGCTATTGGGGGAAATGCACTTTTTGCGATATTTCGTTGGATTATATTAAAGTTTACGAACCTGTCGCGGCCAAAATGTTAGTGGACAGAATGGAGGAGCTGATTGCACAAACCGGGCAAAACGGCTTCCATTTTGTAGACGAAGCAGCACCACCTGCCTTGATGCGTGCGGTAGCGCTGGAAATATTAAAACGAAAATTGGCGGTGACCTGGTGGACCAACATCCGGTTTGAAAAAAGCTTTACAAAAGACCTGTGTTTGCTATTAAAAGCATCCGGTTGTATTGCTGTTTCCGGCGGATTGGAAGTGGCTTCCGACCGTTTACTGGAGTTGATTCAGAAAGGAGTAACGGTAGCTCAGGTAGCGCGGGTAAACCGCAATTTCACCGAAGCCGGAATTATGGTACATGCGTACCTGATGTATGGTTTTCCAACGCAAACGGCACAGGAAACTATTGATAGTCTGGAAATGGTACGGCAATTATTCGAACTCGGAATTTTACAATCCGGATTTTGGCATCAATTTGCGATGACGGCTCATAGCCCCGTCGGGATGTATCCCGAAAAATTTGGCGTACTAAAAGAAACGGAGGCAATCGGATCTTTTGCGAACAATGATATTGTCCATGTTGATAAAACCGGTACGAATCACGATAAATTCAGTTTTGGATTAAAAAAATCCTTGTTTAATTATATGCACGGAATCTGTTTTGATTACTCTTTGCAGGATTGGTTCGATTTTAAAGTACCACGAACAAAAGTTTCGCCGGATTATATTTATAATGCTTTACAGGATGAAGATACTTTTACCGTAAAACCAACGGCTAAAATTGTCTGGACAGGTGGCAAACCGGCTGTATCGTATTTTACCAAAAACAAAAAAGGAAGACAGTTCGAAATGGCGAGTCTGACTTTTCACGATAAAAAAGAAAGTTTTGCGATTCAGGTTAATAAAGATGATGCGGATTGGCTAACAGCAGTTTTGCCAAAAATTTCGGTTACTCAAAATAAAATACTGACATTTAACGAGGTAAAAGCCGATTATGAAAATACAGCTCGTGAAGATTTTGAATTGTTTTGGTATTCAAAACCAATTAATACCTTACGAAGCTCCGGTCTTCTGGCATTGTAGTACGTTAGGCTTTTATATTAAACTTAAAACCGATACCGTGTAGGTTTTCAATTTGTATACCATCTTCTTCCGATAACAATTTGCGAAGTCTGGAGATAAAAACATCAAGACTACGCCCCATAAAATAATCATCGGTACCCCATAAGGCCGTGAGTATCTGTTCCCGTTTTAGTACGGTATTTTTGTTATCCAGAAATAATTTTAAAAGCTCCGCTTCGCGTTGTGTCAGTACTGTTTTAGACGAACCTTTACTCAAGGTATAATTTTCAGCGTCAAACTGGAAAGCGCCAACAGTATAGCTGTTTTTTTCGGGTACCACTTTCTTTTGCGAGCGTTTTAGGAAAATCTCAATTTTTAGTAACAATTCCTCGATACTAAAAGGCTTTACAAGATAATCATCGGCACCTAGTCGTAATCCTTTAATCCGATCTTCTTTTAGTGTTTTAGCCGAAAGGAAAATGATCGGGATTTCCGTATCGATTTGCCGAATGGCGGCAGCCAATTCAAAACCGTCGATTTTCGGCATCATAATATCCAAAATACAAATGTCAAAGGAACCGGCTTTGAATTGTTCCAGACAATTTTCCCCGTTTGGACAATGAAAAACGTCATAACCGTTCAGTTCCAAATTATCTTTGGTTAGAAAAGCCAGGGTTTCATCATCTTCAGCGTATAGGATTTTATATTTTGACATTATTTTTCAGGTATTATCAGGGTTATGGTTGTTCCTTTTTCAAGGTGACTTTTGGCTGTTATTTTCCAGTTATGAAGCTTACAGATTTTATGTACATAGTACAATCCTAGTCCAAAACCGGTCACTTCGTTACTTTTCGTACTCGGAATCCGGTAGAATTTGTCAAATATAAAAGAAATATTTTTTTGAGAAATACCAATTCCGTTATCGGTAAATACCAGTCGGATGCGATGTGCTTCCCGACTAACCGTAATATGAATTTCCGGAGAGATTTCGCAATATTTTACCGCATTATCAATCAGATTGTACACGATATTGGTAAAATGGAATTCATCGCCATAAATCTGTAGCGATTCGTCCGGATTTGTCACTGTAATATGGGCTTCCGGATAACGTAATTGTATGTTTTCGGTGACATCCTGTAATACGGAAGCCAACAAAATGTCATTTTTTTGAAGTTTTAAT
The DNA here is from genome assembly GCF_030146175.1 of Flavobacterium sp. Classification (GTDB taxonomy): domain Bacteria; phylum Bacteroidota; class Bacteroidia; order Flavobacteriales; family Flavobacteriaceae; genus Flavobacterium. The sequence goes on from NZ_JASLCE010000090.1 coordinate 3,366, forward strand.
GGCGTATCGTCCGACTTCGCAATATTCAATATTTTTTCGATATGATGGTTCAGTTTTTTACTCTGTTCAATAATGATAGCGGCATATTTATCCAGTTTTGGATCCTTTTGTATTGGTTCCTGTTTGCTGAGGTAATTTGAGGCAATCAAAATCGAAGAAAGCGGCGTTTTAAACTCATGCGTCATATTATTGATAAAATCGCGTTGCAACTCCGAATATTTTTTCTGCTGTAATAAGGTAAAAATAGAATATACATAGACAATCAGGATCACAATCAAGGCAAAAGAAAGCATAAACCAAAATTTCAGGGAACTGAAGAGATAGGAGGTTTCATTGGGAAAGCGAACCGCAAAATAATAAACCAGGTTTTTGTGTTTTGGAAAATAAACCGAATTTTCCTTTTTGGAAGTATCGCTAATCGCGACATAATTTCCATAAACCATCTCATCACTTTCGCAATTGTACATGGCATATTCGAAATCGGTGGTAATATTAAACTTTTTAAAAACCGTTTTTAAATAATATTCGAGTATTTCCGGTTCAAAATCATTGTCGACATTAACGATATAATAATCGTTTGAGACTTTATTAATCGGACTATTGGCCGGAAGTTCGTGATTCTTCCCTTCGTAAAGTTTTTTAGCGACTTCCAGTAATGCGATATGTACTTTCTGCGTGAACTTCTTCTCTTCCAGATTAAAAGCCTCTTTGGTCCAAAGCAATTGTGCGATGATAATCCCCACAATGGCTACCAATCCGAGAATAATAATACTGTTAAGTCGGTTAATTTTCAAAATCTGTACTGTTGAGTAGTGTAATATTACTGAAAAATATACTTTTTTTACCCTGTTAACAAGTCATTAACAAACTTTTAAAAACGGTTAACAGCAACCTTGGCAAGACTGAGATACTTTTGAACTATCACAATGAACCAACAAAATAATAATAATTTAAAATACAAAATTATGAAAATGATCAAACTTTCAGTTTTAGCATTAGCATTAGGATTAATGTCATTTGCCGGAAACCCGGTTAAAACAAACGAAACGGTAGCTGTTTCTGTAAACGCAGGATCACCAATCCAATGGAAAAGTGAGACAATCGATTTAGGAGAAATTCCTCAGGGAAAACCAGCTAAAATCGACTTCGAATTTAAAAACACTGGTAAAACTGCAGTGATCATCACAAATGTAAAAGCGTCTTGCGGATGTACGGCAACCGATTATACTAAAACGCCAATTGCACCAAACGGAAACGCAAAAATCACAGCTACTTTTAACGCTGCTGCAAAAGGGGTGTTTACCAAAACGGTAACGGTTACAACCAATGCAGAAGAAGCACCAAAAGTGCTTGTATTCAAAGGAACAGTTATTTAGTTCATAATTATTAGATTGAAATGCGAAAACCGCCTTGGAATTTCCAGGGCGGTTTTTTTATGCCCGATTGTTTCGGTAATTTATTTTCTCGACGCTGTGATATAATAAAATTGATTTGAAATTTTATTGCTGCTTATTTTAATTTTGTTATAATTAAATAATTTTAATTGTTAAAAAAATGAATATAGTTTAGTTTTTGGCTTTTTTGGTTACATTTGGAGGCGTACGCATAATTGTTTTTTTAAATGTAGCGGATGGAATAGGGGTGAGCAGAAATAAAGCAATTATAGGGTATCCGAAAATAACCCATTGAGAATTGCGAATCCCTAACCAAAATACCCTATGAAAAAAACACTACTTGCCATAACGCTATTAGGTTCCTTTAGCGCTTTTACCCAAAATTTTACACTGGTTTCAAACTCGGGAATTGTTCCGGTTCAGTACAGCACCTGCAAGTTTGCCGATATTGACGGCGATGGCGATCTGGATTTATTTGCCATGGGCGGAAGTCCGAATGCCGGTAGTAGTCGGATGTATAAAAACGACGGAACCGGTCATTTTACGCTTCACGATGATCAAACGTTTATAAAGTGCCGTGAAGGCGGTGCCGCTTTTGGCGATGTTAACGGCGATGGATTTCCGGATTTGATCGTTGCGGGAAGTGCAAATGGCGTTAATGCAAAATTATATCTGAATGACGGTGCCGGCAACTTTAGTTTGTCGCCAAATTCGAACTTTATCGGGACAATGAACGGTGATGTGAATATGGCCGATTTTGATAACGACGGTGATCAGGATATTCTGATAACCGGAATGTATACCAGTAATGGTTTTGCGATGGCATTATATACAAATGATGGAACCGGAATATTTACACGTAATCTTCAAAGCGGATTGGAATCGTACGGTATGTATCTGGCTTCTGTGGTGGTGGCTGATGTGAATGGTGACGGGAAACCGGATATTGTAACATCGGGAAAAGTAGGTATTAATGCTACGGCTACTAATATCAGAATATTTCTAAATCAGGGTGGTGGTGTTTTTGCGCATCATCCGCAACCGGCTATAACGGCTTTATTGGGAAAGGTGGCTTTGGCGGATGTGGATAACGATGGCGATCAGGATTTACTGATAGCCGGGAATATGCCTTCATCGTCCGGAAATCCGGCACTTTGGTTCCGTATGCAATTGTATTATAATGACGGAAATGCGAATTTTACAATGGCCGAAGGAATGCCATTTGTAGGGATAGGTGATAATTTGGCGATCGCTTTTGCGGATGTCAATAATGATGGTTACCAGGATATTCTTTCGATGGGACGGAAATATTCCGAAACCACAACTGGAAACAACATACAGGAGGCGAATTTATATTTGAATGATGGAACGGGTGGCTACATAAAAATGGAAGATATGCCGTTTACCTCGCATTCTACCGGAAATATTGTATTTGCCGATGTGGATAATGATGGTGATAAGGATGTTTTGATCACCGGTATTGGTACCGGAACGACAGCGGTAGCCAAATTATACCGTAATGGTCAGGTTTTAAATATTGATGATCATAATGCAAAAACGATAGCGGTTTATCCGAATCCGGTTCGTGATAACGTATATCTGACATTGCCAGATCAGGTTATTCAGGAAATCCAGGTATATACGCTTAGTGGAGCCTTGGTGGGAACCGAAAAACCAAATGCAACAATGGCTTCTTTAGACTGTAGTCGTTTGAGTAGTGGGGTGTATCTGCTAGCGGTAACAACAGTCGATGGAAATAAAAGCTGGACTAAAATCGTAAAGCAATAAAAAAACACACCTGACAGGTTTTTAAAACCTGTCAGGTGTTATAATTATAATTAAAAAAGCTGTCTAATTTTAGACAGCTTTTTGTTTTTATGCTTGTACCGGTTCCCCGTATAAGTCGAATTCTGTGGCATCCGTGATTTTGATCATTGTAAAATCACCGGTTTTTAAATAATGTTGCGTCGCATCGATCAACACTTCGTTATCCACGTCCGGACTGTCAAATTCGGTACGTCCGATAAAGTAACCACCTTCTTTACGATCGATGATACAACGGAACGTTTGTCCGATTTTTTCCTGATTCAGATCCCATGAAATTTGCGCTTGAATATCCATAATTTCAGCGGCACGTTGTTGTTTTACTTCTTCCGGTACATCGTCTTCCAACAAATACGCATGGGTATTCTCTTCGTGTGAATAGGCAAAACAACCCAAACGCTCAAAACGCATTTCTTCGACCCAGTTTTTCAGGATTTGGAAATCTTCTTCGGTTTCACCCGGATAACCTACGATTAGCGTAGTACGGATAGCCATTCCCGGAACCGCTTCGCGGAAATCTTTTAGCAGTTTGGTCGTTTTTTCATACGTTGTTCCACGACGCATCGATTTTAGAATATTATCCGAAATATGCTGTAATGGAATATCGATATAATTACAGATTTTAGGCTCGCGTTTCATCAAGTCCAACACATCCATCGGGAATCCGGAAGGGAAGGCATAATGCAAACGAATCCATTCGATTCCTTCCACTTGTACCAGATTTTCCAGTAACTCGGCTAAATTTCGTTTTTTATATAAATCCAACCCGTAATAGGTTAAATCCTGAGCGATTAAAATCAGTTCTTTTACACCTTTGGCGGCTAAACCTTCGGCTTCTTTTACCAGTTTTTCAATCGGTTGCGATACGTGTTTTCCGCGCATTAGCGGAATCGCGCAAAAACTACACGGACGGTCACAACCTTCGGCAATTTTCAGATAAGCATAATTTTTAGGCGTTGTCGTTAGACGTTCTCCTAAAAGTTCGTGCTTATAATCGGCTCCCAAAGCTTTTAAAAGCAAGGGTAATTCGGTAGTTCCGAAATAACGATCCACATCCGGGATTTCTTTTTCAAGATCCGGGCGGTACCGTTCCGACAAACATCCGGTTACAAAAACCTTATCTACGATACCCTGTTCTTTTTTGTCGACATACTCCAGAATCGTATTAACAGACTCTTCTTTGGCATTATTGATAAACCCACAAGTGTTGATCACAATAATGTTTCCTTCATCATTTTTAGGGGCTTCGTGTTGCACGTCCTTACCGCTGGCTTTTAACTGACCCATCAGTACTTCGCTGTCGTAAACATTTTTAGAACAACCTAAAGTGATGACATTGATTTTGTTTTTCTTTAAAGACTTGGTTCTCATAGAATTGAAAAATTGGAGTGCAAAATTACGTTTTTTATAATTAGCATCATCATCGTTAGGTGAAATTTATGATGTTTTACTATTTCTTATTGCTTTCGAGGCTATAATTTCCAGACGATTTGATACAAAAAAGGCGGCTTCTTATAGAAACCGCCTTTTTTTTTGTGTTTTTATTTTTAGAAACCAACCGTATAGGTAAGTGTAAAGGAATCTATTTTACTATTAATTCTTGCAGAATCGGTCATGCTGGATAATAATGGAACGTCCATTTCTCTTTGTGAATGACCATAGGCAAAATCCAATCGGGCAGAGCCAAAGTTATAACCAATACCGGCAGAATATCCTTTTAAGTCACCTACAATTTTTTCGTCTTTATACGGACTTTCTTCAAAACGGTACCCGCCGCGAAGGCTTACCTGTTTGATTTTGTATTCGGCACCCACGCGGAATTCCTGTGCGGTGGTTAGTGTATTTTTATAAACATCGTTTAAAGAACTATTATACGAATTGTTTGGTTTGAATTTGATATTGCTGTAATCTTTAACGCCATAATCAAAGCTGATCAAGCCGGATTTTCCGAAGATATACGCCAAACTTCCAGTGAATTTACCCGGTGTTTGAAGCGTATAAGTTGGATATACGTTTACGATATTCGGATTAAGCGAAGCCGATCGCGTAGCACCCGGACTTGTTGGTGAATTGGCCGGAGCAACATAAGTAGTGTATAAACTTTGTGACAATTCGTCTGTTAAACGATACCATGTTGGTGATTCGTAAGCCGCACCTAAACGCAATTCATCGGTAATTTTAGCGATAGCACCAATGTTAAACGAGAAACCACTTCCGTAGGTGTGTGTGTCATTGTTAAATTGAATCTGACGAATCGTAGCGTAATTCGGATCGGTGTTTACCGGGCCGTTATTGGATTCGTAAACCGTTGAGTTTTTAGTATAATCGGTAAAATGGGCATTCAGATTAAGTCCGATGTAAAGGCGGTCTTTATAGGAACTGGCAAAGTTAAAAGCCAGTTTTCCGTTATAACCGTTTGTGTTAACATAATTCTGATGCGCATAACTTCCGGTTTGCGGAACATTGGAAACATAGTTCGGGTTGTCCGGATTAAACGGATACGTGCTGGTGTCGATAAGATAGGTCTGGTAAGCTAAATAGGCCTGTTGATCCTGAAAGCTCAGTTCGTCATATCGGTAATTGTTGTCGATTACACCAACTGGTAAGCCATTAGCCTGATTTAAGAAAAACTGATCGATTGAACGGGTGCCGGTTCCTCTGTAATTAAAACTATTGTCAAAGTTATTGGCATTGTCATAGGCAATCCCGAAAGTGAATTTGGTCCATCCGCTACTAAGATCCTGATTGTGGAAAACAAAGATACCACCGGCCTGATTCAGGTCGAATGAAGTATCACGGTCATTTGTAGTTGTTCCGAAATAACGGGAATTACTTTTGGTACTTAACAAATTTAAAGTAGCCGCAGCAGTATTGTAGTTAAAGATAGCACCACCGGCCGGGTTAACATGTATGGCCGACATATCGCCACCAACGGCTCCAAAGGCACCGCTCATACCGCGGAATCGGGCAGTTCCGTTTAAATTGTCCATAGCATACCGCAGTCCGTCAGATGGAGCCAGCTCCTGTGCGGAGGCTATTACTGCGGATAGGGCAGTAATAGCTGTAAATATATATTTTTTCATGAGGATGTACTTTTTTAAAACTTACAGGATTTGATTAACGTCTTCCGCCACCGCCGGATCTTCCACCTCCGCCACCGCCGCCGAAGCTTCCGCCACCACGGGAACCACCAAAGTTGCCTCCGGAATTATTATAGCTTCGCGTAGGAGCAGAATAGTTACTGTTGCTACGGGTTCCGCTATTGTTGGAGTTGTTGTAATTGTAATTACGGGTTCCGGAGTTGTTGTTATTGTTGTTGTAATTATAATTACGGGTTCCGGAACTGTTAGTGTTGTTGTAATCCCGTGTAGCGCCATTGTTGTAATTTCGCGTTCCGTTATTATAGTTACGGGTTCCGTTGTTGTAATTGTTGTAATCTCTTGTTCCGGTACCATAAGTTCGGTTGAAGTCAACATCTCTGCGGCTGTTGTAATTACGGGTTCCGGCGTTATTGTATCCGTATACGGAGTTGTTGTATCGTCCGTTATAGTAGGCCGATCCGCCTCTTGGTCCGCCATTATAAACACGGTTGTTGTAGTAACCATTGTACCATCCTGGTCCATACCAGTTGTTCCAACCCCATCCCGGTCCGTACCAGTTATTCCAGCCCCATCCGTAGTTTGGTCCATACCAGGAATTCCATCCCCATCCCAGACCAATGCTCCATCCGGAACCGTAGTAACCGCCATTCCATCCCCATCCATAATAAGGAGTGTACCAGGAATTCCAGTAACCTCTGTTCCAGTACCATGGGTCGTTGTTGTATACGTTAACGGTAATATTACTTGAATTGTCACCCCATCCGGCATATCCGGTAGTACCGGCATACTGATCGCGGTTGGTGGTTACATTTGAAATAGAATCCTGCTGATCTTGAGAAGAGTAATTGTCCACATCTGTAAAAACACCGTTATTAGCATCTTTCTGAAGGTCGCTGAAGTAGTCTTTGTAATTATTGGCTTGCGCCATGTTCTGTTCGCTGTATCTGTTGTTGTAATCGCTTCGCGGTCTTTCAGAACCGTAAACACCGTCATGATCGTAGTAAGACGCGTTTTGGTAAGAACCACAGGAGGATACCACAAGTCCGAAGAATCCAATTACGGAGTAAATGGATAGTTTTCTGCTGGATAGGTAATAAGTTTTCATATCTCTGGGTATTTTTATTGTTGGACAACACAAAAATAGTTAGTTTTGTCAAACTATTTAGTTAAAATAAGTAAAACAATATTTGTGCCAAACTAATCAAAATGAGTAAGAACTTAACAAAACGATCAGAGGATTATTCGAAATGGTATAACGAACTGGTTGTCAAAGCAGACCTGGCTGAGAATTCAGGAGTTAGAGGTTGTATGGTTATTAAACCATACGGTTATGCTATTTGGGAAAAAATGCAAGCCGAATTGGATAGAATGTTTAAAGAAACAGGACATCAGAACGCATATTTTCCGTTGTTTGTTCCCAAAAGCATGTTTGAAGCCGAAGAGAAAAATGCAGAAGGGTTTGCGAAAGAATGTGCGATTGTAACTCATTATAGACTGACAAATGATCCTGAAAATAAAGGGAAATTAATAGTAGATCCAAATGCGAAGCTGGAAGAGGAATTGATTGTTCGTCCAACCAGTGAAGCAATTATCTGGAGTACGTATAAAGGATGGGTGCAATCCTATCGCGATTTACCGTTGTTAATTAACCAATGGGCAAATGTAGTGCGTTGGGAAATGAGAACGCGTTTGTTTTTAAGAACGGCCGAATTTTTATGGCAGGAAGGGCATACGGCACATGCTACCAAACAGGAAGCATTGTCGGAATCGGTACAGATGATGAATGTATATGCCGATTTCGCGGAAAACTTTATGGCTATTCCGGTAGTAAAAGGAATTAAAACGGAAACCGAGCGTTTTGCAGGAGCGGATGAAACCTATTGTATTGAAGCATTAATGCAGGATGGAAAAGCGTTACAGGCAGGTACGTCGCACTTTTTAGGGCAAAACTTTGCCAAAGCGTTTGATGTGAAATTTTCGAATGCCGAAGGGAAACTGGAACATGTATGGGGGACGTCATGGGGAGTATCTACCCGTTTGATGGGAGCCCTAGTAATGACACATTCCGATGATAATGGTCTGGTATTGCCGCCAAACTTAGCGCCAATCCAGGTGGTTATTGTTCCGATTCATAGAACCGATGAGCAATTGGAGGCAATTTCGGCTCAGGTAAACGAATTGGTGAAACAATTACGCAAACTGAAAATCTCTGTAAAATACGACGACCGTACGACGCATAAGCCGGGATGGAAGTTTAATGAATATGAGTTAAAAGGAGTGCCGGTGCGAATTGCTATTGGTCCGAACGATTTGGAGAATGGAACCTATGAAATTGCAAGACGTGACACGTTGACAAAAGAAGTGGTTGCTAAAGAGGGTGCGGTAACGTATATTCAGGACTTATTAGAGACGATCCAGGAAGAAATGTTTGCACGTTCGTTAGAATTCCGAAACGCGCATATAACCGAGGTAAATACGTTTGAGGAGTTTAAGGATGTGCTTGAAAATAAAACCGGATTTGTTTCGGCGCATTGGGATGGAACGGCAGAAACCGAAGAAAAGATTAAAGACCTTACCAAAGCTACGATTCGTTGTATTCCATTGGATAGAAAAGAGGAAGAAGGCAAGTGTGTGCTAACTGGTTCTCTTTCAAAAGGAAGGGTGCTTTTTGCAAAAGCGTACTAAAAAAAAATCGAAAAAAAATAGAGTTGTTCTTGCGAGATTGAAAAAATGTTGTACTTTTGCATCCGCAATAAAGCAATAAAGGTCCGTTCGTCTAGGGGTTAGGACGCCAGGTTTTCATCCTGGTAACAGGGGTTCGATTCCCCT
>NZ_JASLCE010000096.1 GCF_030146175.1 Flavobacterium sp.
TAATGACGCTACCGAAATGGGTGGTAACAATTTTATCAATACGATAACCGGAAGCTCCTTTACCGAAGGAGGCGCACTTGCCACCGATAAGGATTTTATCAATTTACCACCGGGAACTTATAAAATTACCCTAAAAGCATCCTATACAAACGGTAGTAGCGGTTTATTAAGTCTTTCGACTACCAATAACCTTAATTTCCGTTTCTATGTAAATGGCACGGAATACTCCCGTCAATATTCCACCTTTAATGCCACCGGACTTCTAAGTTTGGGTATTGCTGCCGATTTAGTAAAAAATGATTGCATTTTTAACGACTTCGTTACGCTGACAGCCGCCTCCACTCCCATCTATTTTTCAGTACAGAATGATGGCAGTATTCCTTATACCATTACCGGAAAATCCGGAACATCCTACCGCTCCATAATTCTTGTTGAACGTTTACGTTAGCCCTATACCCCATATCTCCCAGCCATTCCTTTATGATAAACCTTAGAGGAATGGCATTATTTTTCCTATTTTTCTTATAAAAAATAGCGTCTTGCGATTTTTAGTAAATAATTGTGAAAATTATGTTCCTAGAAACCAAAAAAGTAATTATTTTTGTTCTGTTGTAAAAATTACGGAAAAACCGTAATTCAAATCCAAAATTATTTATATAAGTAAATTAATTCCATTTTACAGCGCTGTTAAAAAAAGAACACCTTATTGTAAAAAAAATAATTTTCCTTACAATCATGGCATATTTTTTGACAAAATAGTTTAGGAACAGTTAATGAATTGATAATTATATTAGAACCTGAAAATGCAAGAGGGAAACATACAAACCGCGAAAAGTATCTTAACGCGTGTTAAAAAGGTCTTTAAAATAAAAACAGATGCACAATTAGCCGAATTACTGAATATTAAGCCGAACACCATCTCTAGTTGGAAGAAGCGAAATACGCTCGACTATGAATCCATCATCGCGCAATGTAACAAAGCTAACATTGATCTGAACGAGATTTTCCTTGGAAATGAGAACTTCAACTTTAAGAAAAAAACAACACCGATTATTACGAAAGAGATGCTTTTTCAATATACTACCGGTGAGTTAAATCTTGAAAGAAGCGATATTCCAACCATTAATATCCCATTTTTACAACAAAAGCGTTCGATGGTATTCCAGGTGAATACTTCCGAAATGGAACCGGATATTAAAGAAAATACTTTCGTAATCTGCGAAGAAGCCAGCGCCAGCGATATTGCCAGCAATTCGTACGCTGTTTTGATCAGCAAAGAAAAAGGATTGTATATGTCTAAAGTTTTACAAAATGAAACTGACGAATCGCAATTAACACTTATATCGCGAAAAGAGTCCATCTTTTCTGCTAAAAATGAGATCAAGAAAGACAAAATAGATGAGATTTGGAAAATAAAAGGTGTTCTTGATATCTTTAATTAAAAAAGGAGTTCCGACTGGAACTCCTTTTTGTTTTTATTAAGTCTAATTTATTTTTCTACGATAATAAAATCGGAACGACGGTTCACCGCATATTCCGCTTCGGTACATTTTACTCCGTTGCGGCATTTGTTTTTTGGTCGCGTTTCGCTATATCCGATCGCGCTTAAAACTCGTTCCGGCTCAATTCCGGATTCGATAATATAGCGTTGTGTCGCTTTGGCACGATTATCCGATAATTTCAGGTTATAGGAATCCGTTCCTCTGGAATCGGTGTGCGATTCGATTTTGATTTTTACTTTTGGGAATGTTCGCATTACATAAACCACGCGATCCAATTCGGTTACCGCTTGTGGTGTAATATCCCATTTGTTGTAATCGAAATAAATCGGATTCACATCAATTTTTTCATTTTTACCATCTTTAACGGTAAAATCTTCCAGTTTCGCCAATTCAAAATCTACCGACAATTTTGCTTCATTTTTAGCGTTGGCTACTACCGGTTTATCTTGATTGGCAAATCCCTCTTTCGAAGCATCAAATTTATAGGTCGCACTACACGGAATTGTGATCTGGTATTTGCCATCTTCGCCCGTTGCGGTTTCGAATTTTAAATCGCCAAACGAATCGTACACTTTTATCGCCGCACCGGCAATAGGCAGTTTTGTTTTAGCACTTACAACCGTTCCGGATACAAACTGGTTGCATTCGGCTTTTGACTTCGTAAAGAAATAAATATCGTCATCGCCTTTACCTCCGTCACGATTGGACGAAAAATAGCCATATTTGGTTTCAGCATCAATGATATACGAAAAATCATCTTTATTACTATTAACCGGTTCGCCCAGGTTTTTAGGCTCGTCAAAATTTAACTTACCGGAATGTTTGCTTTCGTACACATCCAATCCACCAAAACCGTAATGTCCATCGGATGAAAAATACAATATACCGTTGTTGTAATACGGAAACATTTCCCGTCCGATCGTATTGATTTTTGGTCCCAGATTTTGTGGCGTATTAATACTTCCGTCGGCAAAAACTTCGGCTACATAAATGTCGGTTTCCCCATATCCGCCCGGCATATCAGACACAAAAAACAACCATTTCCCATCCGGACTTAACGACGGATGTCCAACGCTATATTCATAACTGTTGAAAAACATTTTTTCGATATTGATCACTTTTCCGTTTTCAATTGTTCCGCGGAAGATCTGGAAGTTGTTCACACCTTCCTTGTCGATTTTCAGTTTGTTTTTATTCTTTTTGGTCGCATTGGTTGTAAAATAGATCGTTTTTAAATCCGGTGAAAACGTCAAGGTCGCATCGTGATAATTGGAGTTGATTTCTTCATAAAACGGCTTTTCGTTAAACAAAGCACCGGTCGACGCATTTCTGTCGGCTACATAAAACGACAGGAAAGGTTGTTCGTTCCAGGAATACAGTCGTTTGATCAGTTTTCCTCCTTTTTTACTGGATGAATACACCAACTGGTTTCCATAGAAAGTCGATCCGAAATCGGAATACGATGTATTAATTTCCAACGGTACAATCTTATAAAGTGATGGCTTCTGTGCCAAACTGTCATTGTATTTCTGCTGGGCATTAAAACTATCGATCATCTCCTGATTTCCTTTGCCTTTGAGGTATTCTTTAGTGATCTTATTTGCATCTTCATAATCGCGTACGCCACGAAGCGTTTGCGTGTAGCGCAACATATATACTTCGTTCAGGTTTTGCCCCTGTACCGTATATAATTTCTTATACCAGGTTAAGGCTTTACGCATATCACCAAGATAATAGTACGTATCCCCTACATTCATTAACGTTTGTATCGACGGATTGGGTTCCTTTTCCAAATATTCTTCATATGCTTTGGCCGCATCTACATAACACATTCCGTGAAACAGTTTGTCGGCGTCCTTCAGCTTTTGCTGAGCATAGGTAAAATGGATACAAAATAACAGGCTGAAAAATAGTATTTTCTTCATATACTTCGGTATTAGAAAAATCGTGGTGATTTAATTGCTGATGATTTCGGTGGCAGTTGGAAACGCAAAATGATTTCATGCGTTCCATCGTTGTATTTGTTTAATTTGGTTGTGGAATAATCGAATGCATATCCTATAAAGAAATGATCCAGGAATTGCAATCCGGCCATCGCACTCACCGAGTCGTCCCAACGATAGGAAGCACCCAATGTTACCTTTTCCTGAATCAAGAAATTTGCCGATAAATCGGCGGCCAACGGTGCTCCCGAAACCGCTTTTAACATTACGGAAGGTTTGAATTTAAGCCCATCCGTGACATCAAATACATATCCTCCGATAAGATAATAGTGTAGTTTGTCGGCCATTACCGATTCCTGAATATCATCGTAATAATCCTGTTTGATGAAATTCGGAACAGAGGCACCCAAATACCACTTTTCGCCATACAAGTACAAACCGGCACCGATTAATGGCATGATCTTATTGGAAATATTGTTGTTTAACAGCACATCATTACTATCTAAATACCGCCCTTTGGACCAGTCGACATTTAAAACCCTGGCACCGGCTTTTAAACCGAATGCCAATTTGGCTTTATAGCCCAGGTTAAGGGTGTATGAAAAGTTTCCGGATGCAGACGTCTCGGTAGACGGCCCGATTTTGTCGGCGATTACATTTAGCCCCAAACCGATTTTATCGGATATCGGCGAATGTACTCCCAACGTTCCTGTTCTCGGAGCACCATCGATTCCCACCCATTGCGAACGGAGTAGCAAATTGGCTTCCAGTACTCCGGGTGAACCTGTATATCCGGGATTGATGGTGATGGTATTGTACATGTACTGCGTATACTCCGGATTTTGTTGTGCTTTTGTCTTTTGAGGTAGCAAAAATGCCGCTCCTAAAAAACTTATGGCTATTAGTTTTATATTGATTCTCATATTGCGTCGTATTTAATTGATAAAAAACTTTGGAAAGGTTATATCATGATTATCTCATGATATAAACCCATCCGGTTTTAACAGTACCTGTATTGTCTCCCGTATCAAAAACATAGTAATATGTTCCTGTAGGTAAAACGGATCCGTCAAACGTTCCGTTGACATTCGAAATTCCTTTCCAGTCGTTTTGGTAATATCTTGTTTTATAAACCAGATTACCGTAACGGTTGAATATTTCTAAGGAGTTATTCGGGAAATGTTCGGCACATTTAATCGTGAATACATCGTTGGCTCCGTCGTCGTTAGGGGTAAACTCGTTGTATACCACCAAACATTTCGGTTCTACTGAAGCACTGGCGGTATTGTTGTTTACATCTACATCTACCGGGTCGGAACTCGTTATGGTAGCCGTATTCAAATAATCGCCTGAGAATAAAACTTTAACGGTAAGTTGTAAAGTTGCCACCTGATTGGCATTTAGCGTCGGAATCGTCCAGATTCCGGTATTGTTGTTATAGGTTCCGTGGGAAACTACCATACTCACAAATGCATAGCCATTCGGAATTGCTTCGTTTACAATAATATTCTGGAATTGTGCCTGACCCGTATTGGTAACGGTAATCGTAAAGACTACATTGTCATCAATAAACGGTGTCGGATTGTCAACCGATTTGGTAATAGTGATATCCGAACAGTTGGTTACATTCAGATTCATTGCAGCCGAGTTACTCGTGCTACATCCGTTGGCATCGTTGTAGGATACGCTAACGGTATTGGCTCCGATTTGTGTCCACAGTACGGTAATTGTATTATCGGTTGTTGTACCACCGTTTACAATCTGTCCGCCACTGCTTACCACCCATACATAGTTGGACATTCCGGTATTGGTTGTATACGTCACCTGATCCTGAATACAAGCTGTTGGAGAACCACCTGTGATGGTTGCCTGTGTTCCGTTAAAGAACTGAACCGCAACAGCCAATCGGATGGAGCTCTCACAACCGGTAACCGGATCAACCAGTACACCATAATAGGTTCCTGCCGTTAATGGTGTGTTTGATGCCACTACGGTTCCGCCGGTTGGCGCATTGTACCAGATTACTCCGGTTTCGTTTACCTGAATCGACGCTACCGTTGGATTGGCAGTCTGACAGAAGTCCTGAGTCGTATCGTTTGTTGTTGGCGTTGGCGCATCGTTTATCTGAACCGCTACCGCCAATCGGATAGAGCTTTCACAACCCGAAGTTGGATCAACCAAAGCGGCATAGTAGGTTCCCGTTGTTAATGGCGTAGTTGAAGTGACTACTGTTCCGCCGGTTGGTGCATTGTACCAGATCACTCCGGTTTCATTCACCTGAATCGACGCTACCGTTGGATTGGTCGATTTACAGAAAGCCTGACTGG
>NZ_JASLCE010000098.1 GCF_030146175.1 Flavobacterium sp.
TCGAACCTGCGAAGACTTAGTCAGCAGATTTACAGTCTGCCCTCGTTGGCCGCTTGAGTATCTCCCCATTGGCTAACCAAGTGTTTCCTTGATTATTTCGAGTGCAAATATAGGACTGTTTTTTTAGTATGCAAACTTATTTCTAATATAATTTCTGACTTTTTTTTAAGCCGTTGTTGTTGAGGTAAATAAAAAAATCCCCATAAGGGGATTTTTGTGTCAGGGCTTTATTTTGCTGCTAAAAGCTCCAATATTTTTGCTTTTAATTCGGCACCTCTAAGGTCTTTTGCTACAATTTTTCCGGAAGCATCCAGAATAAATGTTTGCGGAATCGATTTTACATTATATTTTTCTGCAATCGGATCCTGCCAGAATTTTAAATTTGAAACTTGTGTCCAGGTTAATTTATCTTTTGCAATCGCTTCTTTCCATTTGTCGGCTTCTTTGTCTAACGAAACACCGATGATGTTTAAACCTTGTGGGTGTAATTCGTTATATAAAGCGACTACGTTAGGGTTTTCCGCACGACACGGACCACACCATGACGCCCAGAAATCGATGATCGTTACTTTTCCTAATGATTCTTTTAACGATACGGTTTTTCCTTCCGGATTCGGAGCCGAAAAATCAGGAGCTGCTTTTCCAACCTGTACCGCATTTTGTTTTTCTAAAAAGTCTTTTACGGTTTTTCCGTGTTTGTTGTCTTTGGCTTCAGGTGTAAGTGATTTGTAAAGCTTTTCGATTTTGTCAACCGGTAATGACTGATACATCGTAAAGTTTTCCAATAACATAACCGATAAGAAAGAATCCGGGTGTTTCTCGATGAAATCTTCCGATTTTTTATTTAAAGCATTCTGGAATACCATGTATTCTTTTCTAAGACTGTTAACAGTAACTGTATCCTGAGATTGCTGTGCCATTGCCATCTTTTGATTGTTGGCAATCTGGAAAGCCTGCATCTTTTTAAAGATAACTTTCGATTCGTCGTTATATTTTTGGAACTGATCGTTAGTAATGGTTCCGGTAACGCGTGAATTACGAATAGAATCTTTTACAAAATCGACTTTAATTGTTCCGTTTTCCAATATAAAAGGTATCATGTCTCCGATGTCCTGAATTCTTAGGAAACAAAATTCCGGTTTATCGGCTATTCCTTTAAATTCGAATTTTCCGTCTTTAATTTTTACAGTGTCTTTAGAGATAGGACCTAATTCGCTTTGTGTGGCAATAATAACCATTTTGTCATTATCGACTCCTTTAGCTTCTCCGGAAATGGTAAAACCATTGTCTTTTTTACAAGAAGCAAATACGGCAGCAATTGACAGTACTAAAAAAAGTTTCTTCATTGTTATTTTTAATTTGTTATGTTACAAATGTATTTAAAAACTGATTAAAAGCAGTTGCTAAATAGATTATTTTTAACAGTTGGATACACAAAGCCCCAAAATCGTATTGTTCCGATTTTGGGGCTTTTGTAATTAGTTTTGAGTGGAAGGGCAGACAAATTTAGACAAGGCTACAGGCGTATTCCGGATTCCGGACATTCCTTTTTCAACATTGATGATGTTGTGATAGCCTCTGGCTTTTAAAATGGAAGCCATAATCACCGAACGATAACCCCCGGCACAATGCAGGTAGAAATCATTTTCAGTAGGTACTTCTGCCAGCTGATTGTTTACAAAATCCAGCGGAATGTTGATGGCGCCTTCTACGTGCTCGGCACTGAATTCTCCCGGTTTTCGGGCATCAACGATGGTCAGTTTGGACATGTCTTTATCGGTCGCAAATTGTTCCGGACTGATCGAAATAACACTGTCGGTTTCAAATCCGGCTGCTTTCCAGGCTTCAACTCCGCCTTCCAGATATCCAAGACAATTGTCAAATCCTACACGCGACAATCGGGTGATGGCTTCTTTTTCTTTACCTTCCGTTACAATTAATAAGATCGGTTGTTGTACATCCATAATTAAAGCACCTACCCACGGTGCAAAGTTGCCTTGTAAGCCAATAAAAATGGATCCCGGTATATGTTCTTTTACAAATTCACTTTCATGACGTACGTCCAGAATTAATGCTTCCGACTGACCAGCTACCGTTTTAAACGCTTCCGGATGAAGCGGTGTATCGGCTTTTGCCATAACAGTCTCCAGACTGTCATAACCCTGAATATTCATCAAAACATTCTGAGGAAAATAGGCCGGTGGCGCTCCTAAACCATCCAATAATTCCGAAATAAATTCGTCTTTGGTCATATCGGCGCGTAACGCATAGTTTACATTTTTCTGATTCCCTAGCGTATCGGTCGTTTCCTTACTCATATTTTTACCACAGGCACTTCCGGCTCCGTGATTTGGATATACAATCAGATGATCCGGTAATGGCATGATTTTATCGCGTAAGGAATCGTATAACATAGACGCCAGTTTTTCCTGCGTTAAATCGGATACCAGTTTCTGTGCCAGATCCGGACGTCCCACATCACCAATAAATAAGGTGTCTCCGGTTATAATACCGTGCATTTCTCCGTTTTCATTCAATAATAAATAACAGGTACTTTCCAGCGTATGCCCGGGCGTATGAATCGCTTTTACCGTATAGTTTCCGATTTTAAATTCCTGACCGTCTGTAGCGATTGTGGCTTCAAAACTAGGTTGTGCAGTTGGACCGTATACAATTGTAGCACCGGTTTTTTGTGCCAGATCCAAATGTCCGGAAACAAAATCGGCATGGAAATGGGTTTCAAAAATATACTTGATCGTTGCGTTGTCTTTAGTGGCTTTATCAATATAAGGCTGTACTTCGCGAAGCGGATCAAAAATGGCTGCTTCACCATTGCTCTCCAAATAATAGGCGGCGTGAGCAATACATCCGGTATAAATCTGTTCTATTTTCATAATTGCATTTTTTTATTTTGTGTAAAGATAAGGGGTTGCTTTTTTTCGAAAAGTGACTTTTGTCACAAATGAAAACTTTCCTTAAGCAGAATATAAACCGCCATTACAAGGACAAACCATCCAAAACCTTTTTTTAATTGTGTTTCGTTAACAAACCTGTTGAGGTAAATCCCTGCAAAGATACCGAAAACCGATACCAAAGAAAAAGTTAAAAGAAACGTCCAGTCGGCATTTAGATTTTCCAGATCTCCGGTAAAACCAATTAAGGAGTTTATCGCGATGATCAATAAAGAAGTACCAACGGCTTTTTTCATCGGAAGTTTAGCAAAGAAAACCAGAGACGGGATGATTAAAAAACCGCCACCGGCACCAATTAATCCAATAACCACTCCAATCAGAAAAATCTGCGGAATGAGTAGGAGGAAATTGTTTTTTGAGGTATCCGCTTCGGTTTCGTCGCCGTTTGCTTTTTTTCGAAGCATCGCCAATGCCGCCAGAAACATGATAATCGCAAAAAATCCCATCAAAAAGGTATTTTTTGACAATGTGATAAAATCTGTTTTTATAAGCGTATCCGGTAGCGCCGGAACTAAAAAACGACGGGTGAGGAAGACCGCAATAAACGACGGAATCGCAAATAAAAAAGCGGTTTTTACAGCTACCATTCCTTTAAAATAATTGCGAATGGCTCCAAAACCGGAAGTTGTTCCTACAATAAACAGGGAATAGGCTGTAGCCGTAACCGGCGGAATTCCCAAAAGATAAACCAGTACGGGAACTGTCAGGATGGAACCGCCACCACCGGTTAGCCCTAAAATCAATCCGATGCAAAGTGCACCGATATACCCAAAAAACGATTCCATTTTAAAAAACAAGAATTTCGATTTTGTTACGGTGTAATTTGATTTTTTGCTCGTCCTGCAGATGCTTTAGCAAACGGGATATTACAACCCGGGAAGTATGCATTTCGGAAGCGATTTCCTGATGTGTCGTACTGATTTCGGTGGTGCCCAATACTTTTGCTTTGTCGGTAATAAATTTATACAGACGCTCGTCCAGATTCATAAAGGCAAGCGTATCGATGGCTTCCAGCATTTCCATTAAACGGGCGTTATAGCTTTCGAATACAAAATTCCGCCAGGAAGGGTATTTTACAACCCATTCTTCCATTTTGGCAATGGGAATCAGCACCATTTCGCCATCGGTTTCGGCAATAGCGCGGATTTTACTTTTGTTTTTGCCCATACAACAACTCAATGTCATCGCGCAGGTATCGCCTCGCTCTAAAAAATAAAGCAACAGTTCGTCTCCATTGGAATCTTCACGCATGATTTTGATGGCACCTTGTAACAGCAGTGGCATCCATTCTATATTTTCTCCTATTTCTATAAGGTAGTCGTCGGCTTTGAATTTTTTATAACTGGAAATCGAATTGATTTCTTCCAGCAGGGCTTCTTCAAAAATGAAGTCGTACGATTCGAATAAGAGTGCTTTCATATAGTATTTTTTGTAAAGGTATCTTTTTGGAATGAAACCTGATGTAACATTTGTTTCAAAAGAATTGGGTGTAGTGATTTTATATCCGAATTTATTTTTATCTTTATCAGACACAACGAATTGCGTGTAAAACCTACCATCGGGCTATTTATTCCTCCTGTAGCCAGTTTACCCAAAATAAATACAATAAAAAACAACGAAGGTGTTATAATTATAACGCTTTCGATTCCCATTTCTATACCGTTTTTATTCCCCTTGATTTCCCAAATCACACACCTATTTATGACATTGTTTAACATCACTAAATAACAATAATATATGTGTAAAACGGCATTTTTTGTATTGATTATGATGATTCCTAGTTGGGGTAAGGCTCAGAATCAGGAATCCAATAGAGTAGTCTCCGACTCGGTAACGCCTGCTTTTTTTCAATTGGGTGAAGTACGAATAACCGCATTTCGGAAAAGTGTGATCAAAGATCGGATCAGTCAGGTTGCGATGGAAGCCCATAACAAGGTTGAGGTATCGCGTTCTTTAAATCTGTTGGCCGGTGTTAATCTTACGGCATCAGGTCCAAGAAATGAATCGATGGTTTCGGTTCGGGGATTTGACCTTCGTGCCGTTCCGGTATATATGGATGGAATTCCGGTTTATGTTCCGTATGACGGTTATGTGGATCTCGCCCGGTTTACCACTTTCGATCTTTCGGCTATTGATGTTTCCCGGGGTTTCTCGTCCCTGCTTTATGGCCCGAATTCATTGGGTGGAGCCATTAATCTGATTTCAAAAAAACCTTCGGAAAAAATGGAATATGACGGCAGCTTAGGGTTGATCAACACTAATGGTTACCGTGGAAATCTGAATATCGGTTCGAATTTAGGGAAATACTATTTCCAGGCCGGATATTCGTATTTGCATCGCGATAGTTATCGGATGGCTTCCGGTTTTACTACGCGTCCCTATGAAGATGGAGGCGAACGGGATAATTCCTATCGGACGGATCAGATGATCAGTTTTAAAGCCGGATGGACGCCCAATGAACGACAGGAATATGTATTGGGTTATCGTTTTCAGAAAGGCGAAAAAGGAACACCCGTCTATGTGGGCGATGATCCGATGAATCCGTTGTATACGAAACCCCGTTTTTGGCAATGGCCCGATTGGGATAAGGAAACCTATTATTTTTTATCCAATACGCGGTTAAAGGGGAAAGATTATATCAAGAGTCGGATGTACTACGATACATTTAAAAACATACTAAACAGCTATGATGATGCTTCCTATACGGCACAAACCAAAGCCTATGCTTTTCAAAGTCTCTATGATGATTATACCTATGGTGGAAGTGTTGAGTTTGGAACAGCTGTTATCCCTAAAAACCTCTTGAAATTCTCAGTCCATTATAAAAGTGACATCCACCGGGAACACAATAGTAACGAGCCGGTTCGGAATTTTAAAGATAATACAGGGAGTTTTGCTGTAGAAAATACCTATGCTGTTACCGAAAAACTAACGTTTATTCCTGGGATAGGTTATAGTATTCGAAAAAACGATACTGCCGAAGATTATAACAGTACGACCCAGATGGTTTCAGATTTTGAAAAAACCGGAGCCAGTAATGCGTGGAACGGACAATTGGGAGTCTTTTATAATTTTAAGGAAAATCAAAAAGCAAGTTTTACTCTGGCACATAAAACGCGTTTTGCGACAATTAAAGACCGGTATTCTTACAGAATGGGTACGGCAATTCCTAACCCGGGACTTAAACCGGAAAAAGCGGTTAATTATGATTTGTCCTATTCCGGAGTATTTTTTAAAGTTTTATCCACGCAGTTTTCGGTATATTATAGTCATCTTACCGATGCTATTCTTACTGTGAATAACGTAGAGCCGGGTAAATCACAAATGCAAAACACCGGATCGGCCGAATTTATGGGGATGGAAATTACCTTTAAATATGATTTCCGGGAAAAACTGTCTTTGGGTGGTAACTATTCCTATATAGAAAGGCGCAATACGACCAATCCGACCGTCCTGTTTACGGATATTCCCGATACAAAAGTGTTTTTCTATACACAGTATAAACCGATACAGCCGATACAATGGCTAGTAAGTACAGAATTTAATGCGTCGCGAAACAGCACGAGCTACGGAACCAGAGCAGCGGATTTTACCCTTGTCAATACCGCGGTATCGGCTCGGGTATGGCGTTATATGAGTGTTGAAGCGGGTATTAATAATGTTTTTGACAAAAATTATATGCTGGTGGAAGGTTATCCGGAAGAAGGCAGGAACTTTTTTGTTACGCTGCGGATTTTTAAAAAGTAAGAAACGGCCGGTTATTATAGCCGGCCGTTTCTTTTAAAAAATAAAACCTGATAATTAAAAAAATGAAAATATGAGTTGCTGATCAACGGAATGATACAAGTCCATTGATAAACGATTACAAATGAACGGGATATTCTAAAACAGAATTAGGCTTTGCCTGAAAAGGAAAGTAATTTGACTTAAAAAGGCATTGTGATTTTAGAATAAGAAGACTAAATATGGAAAGTATAAAAAAACATTGTTTTAAGCGGTCTGAAGTCACTTTTAAAAATAAAGAGTCTTCACATGGAGTCAAATTATAAAAGTCGCAATTTGAGGAGTTGAAAAACGGCTCGGAATGCCGTTTAAATTATGTTAATTTATTGGGTAATTCGTTTTTGCTTCAATTTTAAAACTATATATTTGTATGCTTTTTTACAGAGCAATCTAACAAACAAACAAAAGTAAGTTGTAAATTATTAAATAGTATGGCAACAGCACAAAAGCCGAAGGCTAGCATGTATGAAAATGTTAAGAATCAGTTTGAAAAAGCTGCTTCTGTGATGGGACTGGATGAGACTGTTAAAAAAATCCTTTCTGTTACGAATAACGAAATTGTTGTTCATTTTCCGGTGAAAATGGATAACGGAACAGTCGAAATGTTCACAGGGTACAGAGTACAACACAATAATGTTTTAGGACCTTACAAAGGAGGTTTACGTTACCACGCAACGGTTGATATCGATGCTGCAAGAGCATTGGCTACCTGGATGACGTGGAAAACATCTTTGGCCGGACTTCCGTACGGAGGTGGTAAAGGTGGTATCCAATTGGATCCGAAAAAATATTCACAAGGCGAATTAGAGCGTATCACGCGTCGTTTTGCGTATGCTTTAGGAGATAACATCGGTCCGGAACACGATATCCCGGCACCGGATGTAAATACCAATGCACAAATGATGGCTTGGATTGCCGATACCTATATGTCGACAAAAGCACCGGCTGAACGTTCTAAAAACCAACACGTTGTTACAGGTAAACCTGTAGGATCAGGAGGATTGGAAGGTAGAGACCGTGCTACAGGTTTTGGTGTGGTAGTAACATTGGAATCTTGGGCTAAATTAAGAGGAACTTCTTTGGAAGGTAAAAAATATATCGTTCAGGGATTTGGTAACGTAGGATACTGGGCTGCACACTTTATGAACAAAAACGGGGCTATCCTTGTTGGTGTTCAGGATGCAACCGGAACGATTTACAACCCGGAAGGAATTGATCCGGAAGCTTTATTGCGTTTCCAGGCCGATAACAATACCATTTCTGGATACAAAGGTACTCAGGATTATAAAGCTGATGAATTCTTCGGAATTGACTGTGATGTTGTAATCCCGGCTGCTTTAGGTAACCAGATTACTGCTGAAAACGCAGATTCGATCAAGGCTCAGATTATCGCCGAAGGTGCTAATGGTCCTATTGATACCGATGGTGAAGCAATCTTATTAGCAAAAGGAATCGAAATCATTCCAGACATCTTATGTAACTCAGGAGGTGTAATCGGAAGTTATTTCGAGTGGTTACAAAACCGTAACGGAGAGATCTGGACTATGGACGACGTAATCATCAAGTTAAGAAAGAAACTGGAAGATGCATTCAGTAAAGTGGTTTTAACAGGAAGTCAGTATAAAACAGACTGGAGAACGGCTGCTTATGTTCAGGCATTAGCCCGAATTGAAATGGCATACAAACAAAGAGGTATTTTCCCATAATCGGGTAGATCATATTCGAAAAAGGACTGCATTGCAGTCCTTTTTTATTTAAACGATATGGCTAAGTGCCATACAAAACCATCCTAAAAATAACAGCAAACCGCCAATTGGCGTAATGGGACCAAGAAATTTTAATTTCTTTCCGCCTATACTACTCAGGCATAAACCGTAAATACTAAACGAAAATAAAAAAGTTCCGATTATAAAAAACCATGCGGTTAAGTTTTCACTTGTTTTTAAAAAAGTAAATTGATTACTGATAAAAACCAATGCCAAAGCATGGTACATTTGGTATTTTACACCGGTTTCAAAACTGTTGAGCGATTTGGTACTTAGTTTCTTTTGTAGGATATGCGCTCCAAAAGCTCCAAAAATAACGGCTAAACCGCCATAGCAGGCACCAATAGTGAGTATGGTCTCTTTCATAATTGTTCGTTGTTTGGTGGGAAAGTAGTTTTAGTATTACAAATATAAGCGGGTGAAGCCAAACCACCAATTAAAATTCTTAATTCTGCATTTAGTATCTTTGCCGGATGAACGGGAAAGTGTACAATAAAACAAATTTTTTTAAGCATACCTTTTGTATTTTTAAGGAGGTTGCTCCCGATGTGCTACAAGAAAAAAAGTTTCACTATAATAGTAAATCGGGTAGTAGTTATTATTTTACAGATGAGGGCGTTTACCGAAATTCCAACCATTGGGGACGAGCGGCCAATTGTCGTTGGCGTTTGCTGTCTTTAACGGATGGAAAAACGAATAATGCCACAGCTAAAACCGGCTATGCAAAATGGACGGATTTTTATCCGAATAATGAAACCGAAAATTTGTTTTATGTCGAATGGAATCCCGAAACGGATGCGATTCATTTCCAACATAAGTCCAATCCAGAATACGACGGTAAAGCGGTTTTGCGTAATGCCGCCGAAACAACCAAACGTATACAATTGATCAAAAAGCTTTTTGAAACCGATAACTGGGCCGATTATCTTAAATATGACGATGTTGAAACGTTGCGAAAAACGATAACGGAAGCTTTGATCACAACAAATAAAACCCTGCAACAAATCAAACAACCCTTTTTGTAATGAGTCGGCAAAACGAAGAAAATCGAAAAAAACACAGTAAGAAAATCAATGAAAAGCGTTTGCGGGAACAACGTTCGGAATCCGATCGTAAAGCAAAACTAAAATTGATTCTGCAAAAATTTAATTCCGATACGAATGAGTCCTAATTGTTATTGTGGGAATCCAATTCCGTTTTCCGACTGTTGTGAGCCTTATATTAAAGGAATTAAAGCGGCGCCTACAGCCGAAACATTAATGCGTTCCCGGTATTCGGCCTATGCGGTTCATGCGATCGAGTACCTACTCAAAACGACGCATATTTCACAACGCAAATACCATTCGAAAAAAGATATCGAGCAATGGGCGACAACCAACCAGTGGGTAAAACTGGAAGTGCTAAAGGCTACCGAAAAAACTGTAGAATTTAAAGCCTATTTTCTCGATGCACAATTACAACCACAGGTTCACCATGAAAAATCGACCTTTAAACAACAAAACGGGCATTGGTTTTATGTAGACGGAAAATTCTACTAAACTATTTTTTGATTGAATAATGATCAAATACAGCTTTGGATACTTTTGCTATGATTGCATTGTTAGTCGTATCATCTTCCATCGAATTTTTAACGAATACGGCTATCGCATAGGTTTGTCCGCCGGGTAAGAAAACAATGCCGATATCGTTTTCGGCTGCTTTTAAACCTTTCTCATTGCGAAAGGAACTACCGGTTTTATGTGCGACAAGTATATCTTTTGGTAAAAGTCCTTTTATTTTATCCGGACCGGTTTTGGTGCCCAACATCACGTTTAACAGGTAATCATAAGATGTCGGAGATAGGATTTTCATCTGATAAAATTGCTGTAGCAGCTGTACGGCCGCCAGTGGCGATGTTGTGTTTAGATACTGATTTTCCCATTTTAGGTGCATTTCTTCTTCGGTAGCAGCGATACGCGTGTCTTTTATTTTTAGGTTTTTGATATAGCGATCTACTTTTTTGGTACCACCAGCCAGTCGGAATAATATATCACAGGCGTTATTGTCACTTAGGGAAACCATATAGCTTAAAAGTTCACTCAGCTTGATGTTAATATTGCCATACGGGTAATTTTCGCGAAGCGGACTATGGGTGTTTTCCAATAATTCGGATTTTTTTACAAAAATCTCCTGATCCAGTCGTAATTTTCCTTGATCAACCAAATGCAAAACAGCCAGCGCGACATGGAATTTATAGACACTTAGTGTTGGATAATCCGGCGTGTTGTTAAAGGTTACTGTATCTTTTGTTGTAAAATTATATACGGCAATACCAACAGTGGCTTTTTTGTCTTTAACGATTTCCTGGAATTGGGCTTTTAATCGGTTGGTTTGTGCCAATAGGGTGCCTCCGAAAAGAAAAGTCAGGATTAGGAAAATTTGTTTGAATCTATTCATGGCGTTTTTGCTGAATGAATCAAATTTACGATAAATTCAATTCCGATTTTATAAAAAAAAGCCTTTTAGTTTTGGGCTAAAAGGCTTTAATAATTTTATATCGAACGATTATAATTTGTTCATATTTCCGGCTAAGGTTTCGATAAATTTACCGATTGGGCCTTTAACCATCATCGCCATCATCGGGTTAAATTCACCTGTAAATAACAATTGAACTTCCGATGTGTTTGCCGTTAATGTATTAATGTTTGCGGTTAACGTAAAAGGTAATTTGTCGCTCGCAGC
>NZ_JASLCE010000125.1 GCF_030146175.1 Flavobacterium sp.
GAATCTTTTTGCGGATATCAACCTCTGGAAAAAAGACAATGCCGGAATAACGCTTCGCCTCGGACGACAGGAGTTGGATTATGGCTCCGGAAGGTTGCTTTCGGTACGGGAAGGTCCTAACGCCCGACTTTATTTTACAGGTGGCAAACTCATGTATACCACTACCCGATTCGCAATTGACGGTTTTATGATGATGGCCGATACGGTTTATCCCGGCGTTTTGGACAATAAAATGTCGAAACAACTGAATTTATGGGGTGTTTATTCCAAAATAATTATTCCAAAAGCGGGAAATCTCGATTGGTACTATCTCGGAATCAGAAGGGACGAATCGCGCTTTGATGAAGGCATCGCACCCGAAAGACGGCATACCGTCGGAACGCGGTTCTGGAAATACGGAGGCGGTTTTATTTACAATCTGGAAGCGGCCTATCAGTTTGGGCATTTTGGCTCCGGAGCGATAAATGCCTGGACGGCTTCGGCTGATATAGGTTATTCTTTTGAAAATGTAAAATTCAAACCGACGATCAATTTGCGTAACGATTATATTTCAGGCGATCAGAACAAAGGCGACGGACAACTGCAAACCTTTAATCCGTTATACCCTAAAGGCGGTTATTTTGGTTTTAGTCCACAGGTTGGACCGGTAAACCTGATCGATATCCATCCGTATGCTACTCTGGATTTGCTTCCGGAATTAAAGATGCAGGTCGATGTGGTTTTTAACTGGCGTTATAGCACGCAGGATGGTGTTTATCGGCCTAGCGGTATCCTTAATCTTTCCGGAGACACTTCGGACAAACGCTATATCGGGACGGCCTACCTTGCCAATTTCACCTATAGTATAAGCCCGTTTATATCGGTTGTTAGCGGTATCCAATATTTTAAAACCGGGGCTTTTATCAACGAAAGCATTCCCAATTCTAAAGACGGTATTTTCTTTAATGCCCGACTTGGATTCAAATTTTAATCAAAAAAATTACGACTATGAAAAATCTATTACAATACAAATCAGGAAACGTCAGACTATTGCTTTTAGCACTAGTATGGGGTTTATTTCCTACCATCCTTTTGGCACAAACCGCGGCGATCGGTTCGACCGTAACCTGGGGAAAAGTCGACGGTGTAGCGGTAAACGGACTCGTTCAGGGGCCTTCCGCTGCCAAATCCGAATTACAGGTTGCCTGTGTTTTTGAATATATCGAAGGAGATATTTTTAACCCACCTGCTCTACCCGCCAACCTCAACGGAATGGTACATCTGGACGATGCGCTAAAAGGTATCATTACCGAATTGCGCAAAAGCGGAAAGTTTACCGGTCATTCGTTGGAAACTTTATTAATTACACCACCACAAGGTACGCTGGCTGCCAAAAAATTACTACTTATCGGTTTAGGAAATCGCAATACGTTTACACCTGATTTAATGATCAGTGTTGGAAGCGTTGCAATGCGCGAGGCCTTGCGTTTGGGCGTAAGTGATTATTCGTTTGCCAGCGATATTAAAGATGCCGGTATTGATTCGCCTACGGCTTTAGTGGCCGAAAACGTAGTGCTTGGTTCTTTTGAAGCCTATAGAACACAGGCATTTTTAAAAGATAAAAAATTATCCGATCACAAGCCTTTGACCAAAATCATACTCCTTGCCGGTCCTGCATTTTATACGGTTGCCGGCGATGGTATCAAAGAAGCGATCAATAAGCTTAACACCAAATAAACCGATATGAAAGCAGATCTAATTTTATTTAACGGTAAGGTTCACAGTTTTAATTCGGAAACCCCAAATAGTACAGCGGTGGCTATTAAAGACGGAAAATTTATTGCCGTTGGAAGCGACAGTGCGGTGATGGAATTTGCATCCGAAACAACACAAGTGATCGATTTATTACAAAAAAGAGTTGTTCCCGGCATTAACGATTCGCATATACACCTTATCCGCGGCGGATTAAACTATAATTTAGAATTGCGTTGGGATGGCGTTCCGTCGCTTGCAGATGCGTTACGAATGCTTAAAGAACAGGTCGATCGTACGCCACATCCGCAATGGGTACGCGTGGTAGGCGGTTGGTCGGAGTTTCAGTTTGCAGAACGCAGAATGCCAACCTTAGAAGAAATCAATGCCATCGCTCCGGAAACGCCTGTTTTTATTTTGCATTTATACGACAGAGCCATTATGAATCAAGCGGCTTTAAAAGCGGTTGGTTTTACCAAAAATACACCTGCACCTCCGGGAGGCCATATCGAAAGAAACTCAAAAGGCGAACCTACCGGACTGATCATTGCGACTCCCAATGCGATGATTCTGTATTCGACCTTAGCCAAAGGGCCAACATTGTCCTACGAGCATCAGTTAAATTCCACACGTCATTTTATGAAGGAACTAAACCGCTTTGGAATTACCAGTGTTATCGATGCCGGTGGCGGGTTTCAGAATTTCCCGGACGATTATAAGGTGGTGAATGAACTAAATGAAAAGAAACAACTAACCGTACGAATCGCGTATAATCTTTTTACACAAAAGCCAAAACACGAGTTTGAGGATTTTGAAGATTGGATCGATACGGTCAAATTATACCAGGGCGATGATATGTACCGACACAACGGCGCGGGTGAAATGTTGGTTTTTTCGGCTGCGGATTTTGAAGATTTCCTGCAACCAAGACCGGATTTACCCGAAAACATGGAAGCCGATCTGGAAAAAGTGGTACGCCTTTTAGTCGAAAACCGCTGGCCTTTCCGACTGCATGCGACCTATAACGAAAGTATTACGCGTTTTTTGAATGTGTTTGAAAAAATAAACCGGGAAATCCCATTCAACGGATTGCCATGGATATTTGATCATGCGGAGACAATCGACGAACGCAATATCGAACGGGTAAAAGCTTTGGGTGGCGGAATTGCCATTCAGAGTCGGATGGCCTACCAAGGGGAATATTTCACGGATCGCTATGGTGCCCAAGCGGCCGAAAACACACCGCCGATCAAAAAGATGATCGAAATGGACGTGCCGGTCGGTGCCGGTTCGGATGCGACACGCGTGAGCAGTTACAATCCGTGGGTTTCCATGTATTGGATGGCGGTAGGAAAAACCGTTGGTGGCCTGCAGTTGTATCATGAATCCCGACTGAGTCGTGAAACGGCTTTGGAATTGTATACCAGAGGTAGCGCTTGGTTTTCGCAGGAGCAAACCAAAAAAGGCGATATCCGAGCCGGAATGTTTGCCGATCTGGTGGTTTTGGATCGCGATTATTTTACGATCGCGGATGAAGATCTTAAAAAAATTGAAGCCGATTTAACGATTGTCGATGGAAAAATTGTGTACGCTAATGGTGATTTTTCATCGTTTTCGCCGCCCAATATACCGATTTTACCGGATTGGTCGCCAACCCATATTTACAACGGATATCCAACGAAAAGTACGTTGCAAACTGCGATCGAAAAAAATGTAAAACCAAATGCAAAACCGGGTCTGACAGCACAGATTCACAGTTGCAGCGGTAGTTGTGATGTACACGCACACAACCACGATGTGGCCCGGATGAGTACGGTACCAGTTAACAATTATACGGCATTCTGGGGCGCATTGGGTTGTTCTTGTTTTGCCTTCTAAATCCTGAAAAATGATGGACATTCTCAAACAAATCCTTTTCTCCGATTTAGGAACACCATACAACAATATGGCGTTGCTGTTCTTTCGGATTTTACTGGCGGCAGCGCTTTTTGGCGTCCATGGGATGAAAAAATTCCGTGTCGAAAACGGACAAACAGAACAGGTTCCTAATCCGTTGCATTTACCTGAAAAACTAAACCGTTTTGTGGCGACCTTTTCAGATACGGTGGTACCGGTTTTTATGATCTTGGGACTTGGCACCCGACTTATGATAGTACCCACCATTGGCGTGACGGCCATCGGTTATTTTGTAGTACATCGAAAAGACTCGCCCGAAGTGCGCGATGTTCCCTATATGTACACCTTATCATTACTACTACTTCTGGCACTCGGTGCCGGAAAATATTCACTTGATTATTATCTATTAAACCTGATTTAAAATGAAAACAAACATCGGAATTCAACAGGAAAATATCGCGAAAGTGGTTACTGTATTAACCAAAGTACTCGCTGATGAATTTATATTGTACACCAAAACAAAAAAGGCGCATTGGAATATTGAAGGCCCTGATTTTTACAACAAGCATCTCTTTTTCGAACAGCAATATAAAGCATTGGATGAAATTGTAGATACAGTAGCCGAACGAATCCGTGTTTTGGGTCATTATGCCCCCGGAACCTTAAAAGAATACCTGACACTGACGCATCTTACGGAAGAATCAAGAGAAAAAAATGATAGCGCCGGTTATATCACAGCCTTATTAGCCGATCACGAAAGCATTATCATTCACCTACGGGAAAATATCAACCGTTTTGCTTCGGAGTTTCACGATGCGGGAACCAGCGATTATATTACCGGACTTTTGGAAAATCACGAAAAAATGGCCTGGATGCTTCGGGCACATCTAAATTAATACTATGGAAGTACAAAAAAATATTGGCTATGTAACCCTGCTGCTCACGATGATAGCAGGGTATTGTGATACGGTAACCTTTGTCGCCGCCGATTCGATCTTTTCCGCACACGTTACCGGGAACTTTATTGTATTTGCCTATCAGATCATTAAGGGTTCGGATATACATGCATGGATAAAATTACTAACGTTTCCCGTATTTATCGTTGCGGTAATTACCGGCGGCCGGATCGCTTTAAAGGCAACCAATCGGTATACCCTACTTTTCTGGGAAGGTATATTACTACTTGTGAGCGGTATCGCGTCCTATGTTTTTGGCTATATGGAAATCTTTACTGAATGGGCCATGTATACCGTTGCCCTGACAACCGTATTTGGCATGGGACTTCAGAATGCCTTCGGAAAATTATACAGTAAGGAGACACACGGTCCAACGACCATGATGACGGGAAATGTAACGCAAGCCGCACTCGATTTGGGAAACCTGCTCAAAAACGGATGTAAAGATCCGGAAGTGGTTATCAGTTTTAAAAAACAGCTTGTAACAATCATCGGATTTCTTATCGGTTGTTTTTTGGGTGCCATTGCCGGAAAGCTTTTTGGTTTGGGAACATTAATTGTACCCGGAATCGCGATGATCATTTGTTATTTATACCACCGAAACAACTAGGAAAACCCGATTGTGAATTTGCAGATTTCTGATAATAGAGTATCTTTAAAAAATGAATTATACCCCCTTAAACGCTGCTAAAACTCCTGTATATCGCCTTACGATAGCTTTCTTGTTTTGGGCAAATCTGAATGGAAATGCACAAACAATTGACGATCCAAGGCAATTACAACTCAAAATAGCAACGGCGAAAAATGACGCTAAAAAAGTCGATTTGCTTTTGGATTTAAGCAGCTACTTCCTTAACAAACCGGGCGAGTTTAAAACCGATCTCCGAAGTGCCGATTCGGTTAATGCTGAAGCAGGTCTGTTAAGCGATCGTTTGGGGTATAAAACAGGAAAAGGGAAATCCATTCTTTTAGAAGCGCAGATTCTCCGGGAAAAAGGCGCTATGCAAAAGGCCTTACTAAAAGCCAACGCGGCGCTTGCCTATGCCAAAAGCAATAATTTAATCGAATTACAGGCGCAAAGTTATGCCGAACTGTCGATATACGACGCCAAACTCGAAGAAAAAGTCCGCTATAAAGAAATGGCCATTGCGTTTTTTAAAAAAGCCGGATTAATCGAAAAACAGGCTACGACTTTAAAGGAACTTGCCGAATTATATACGATTAATGAAAATAACGCCAAGGCCGAACCGCTGTTAAAAGAAGCGCTGACGCTTTATCGATCGATAAAGTATCCGAGTGCTCAAGGGGTTTATAACCTGCTGTCGGAAGTAAATACGCAAAAAGCAAATTATCCGGAAGCTTTAAAATATGGGCTTTTAGCCGAAAAAACCGCACTTGCCGTCAACGATAATTCGTTGCAGTTAAGTTCCATTTACAATCATATCGGATTGGTATATTATTACCTGCGCCAAAATGATGATGCGGAAGAATATTGGTATAAGGCGTTGGAAATCGCAAAATTTCATAAGGATACCGAATACGTACGGACAATCGGTGAAAATTTGTGTTCGATGCTGATCCGGCAAAAAAAAGAGCAAAAGGCCCTTCAGTTGATCAAAGAAATGCAGCGCAACTTTCCGACCGCTAACATTCAGCGGTTGATGAAAGAGAATTATCTGTTGTTTAATATTTACCGGATTTTAAAAAACGATCCCATGGCGGGTTTCTATTATAAAAAACTGACCGCTTATTACGGTGAAAATGCCGATAAAAACGGGAATAGTATTGCCATTTTAAGAAGTTTTGCGTCCTATCATTACCAAATCAAAAAGTACGATGATTTTTACCGAACCATCAAACTGCTGGATTCGCTGGCGGCCGGTTCCGGTAATAATCTGATCCGGTCCGAAAGTTATCTGATCTGGTTTAAAGCCGATTCGTCACGAGGGAAATATATCGATGCGATAAAGCATTATCAACTGTATAAGAGTCTTTCCGATTCCGTTTTTAAAGGTGAAAAAAGCAAGCAAATTAATAGTCTGCAAATCGAATTTGAAAGCGAGAAAAAAGATCGGAATATCAATTTACTAAAACAACAGTCGAAATTACAGGAAATAAAAATCCATAACGATACCATTATCCGCTATGTTTTTATTGCGAGTGTGGTGATCTTGATTCTGTTTATTGTATTGCTTTACAATCGTTTCCGGTTAAAAAAGAAAACAAATGAGCAACTGGAAATCAAAACCCAGCAGATTAACGAGCAAAACGAGCTCAACAAAAAGATGCTGATTGAAAAGGAATGGCTTTTAAAAGAGATTCACCATCGGGTAAAAAACAACCTTCAGATCGTGATTAGCCTGTTAAATACGCAATCGGCTTATCTGGAGAACGAAGACGCGCTGATGGCTATACAAAACAGTCAGCACCGAATGCATGCGATGTCACTGATTCATCAAAAATTGTATCAGTCCGATAATCTGGCTAATATCGATATGTCCTGGTATATTTATGAATTGATCGGCTATATGCGGGAGTCTTTTGATACCGATCTGAAAATCAATTTTGTTTTGGACACCGAAAAAGTATATCTCGATGTCGCCCAGGCGGTGCCATTAGGATTGATCATCAATGAAGCCATTAACAATGCCATCAAATATGCGTTTCCGACCGATCGAAAGGGTACGATTTGTATTGATCTTAAAAACACCGGCGACGCCAATTATCTGTTGCGCATTGCCGACGATGGGGTTGGTCTTCCAGAAGATTTTGACGAAACGGAACGAAATTCCCTCGGAATGAATTTAATGACCGGATTAACCAATCAGATTGACGGAACTTTTGAACTTAAAAACGATAACGGACTGGAAATCAAAATTACATTTACAAGAAATTCTGAGTTTGAAGAGACATCCGAAAATTCAGAAATTATATAATTTAACGCATGAAGGAGAAAATTCTAATTGTAGAAGACGAGTTTATAGTCGCAAACGATTTAAAAATCATGCTCGTTAAAGCGGGCTATCAGATAACCGGGATAGCCTCTTCTGTCGTTCAGGCTCGTAAATTAATCGAATCCAAAAGACCCGATTGGGTTTTACTGGATATTATGTTAAAAGGCGATCTAACCGGAATTGATTTGGCGTGGGAACTGCGCGAAATGCAATTGCCTTTTTTGTATATCTCGGCCAACACCAATCAGTCAACGCTCGAAGCGGTAAAAGAAACGCATCCCTATGGTTTTATGGTAAAACCGTTTAGGGAACGGGATCTGGTGGTGATGCTCGACATTGCCAAATACCGGTTTGATGAGGAAAAAGGCGCCTTTACCTCGATTGCGCCAACAGTACCCGATACGGAAATTGAAGGAATCATTGGCAATAGTGCACTTTTAAAAGATGTGATCGAAAAAATAAAAATCGTAGCACCGGCGCAAACTTCCGTCCTGATTTTAGGCGAAAGCGGTACCGGAAAAGAACGCGTAGCCCATGCGATTCACGATCTTTCCGCCCATAAATCAAATGCTATTGTCGTGGTGAATTGTGCCGCTTTACCGCAATCACTGGTCGAATCGGAACTTTTCGGACATGAAAAAGGGGCGTTTACCGGTGCCAATACCCTGCGTATCGGAAAGTTTGAACAAGCCCATAACGGTACGATTTTTCTGGATGAAATCGGTGAATTACCACTGGATTCTCAGGTAAAGCTGTTACGGGTGCTTCAGGAAAAGGAAATCCAGCGACTGGGCGGTTCGTCAACCGTAAAGGTAAATGTACGCGTAGTGGCCGCGACCAACCGATCGCTCGAAAAAGAAGTAGCCGAAGGTCGATTTCGACTGGATTTATATTATCGCCTGAATGTTTTTCCGATTCAATTGCCGCCGTTAAAAGAACGCAAAGAAGACATCGAAGCACTGGCCTATTATTTTCTGGCTAAATATGCCGCCAGTTCCCGGAAAAATGTTACCGGTATCAATCCTTTTGCCCTGACGCAATTAATGCACTATGACTGGCCGGGAAATATTCGCGAACTGGAACATCTTATCGAACGAAATGTGTTGCTGACGCGATCCAATGAAATTGAAAAATTTGACCTTCCTACGAATACGGTTAATCCGCTACAGGAAAATAGCGCTACGCTAAAATCGATGGAGGAAATGGAAAAAGAACATATCATGGCTGCTTTGCAAAAATGCGGCGGAAAAGTTTCCGGTCCGGGTGGTGCCGCCGAACTTTTAAAAATGCAACCGCAAACGTTGTTCTCAAAAATGAAAAAATTAGGTATTAAACAAGGATACGAATAAAATATGGAAACTATAAAATTAGAATTAGACGAAAAAAACCGAGGGGCTTTTAACCTCTATGTCGACGGTAAAAAACTAGGCGAAATGACCGTTAGCCTTAAAGATGCTGTACTGACAGTCTATCATACCGGTGTAGAACCGGAAGCCGAGGGAAAAGGCTATGCCAAGCTTTTACTAAACGAAATGACCGCATATGTCCGTGCCAATGGGATGCAAATTATCCCACTTTGTCCGTATGTACATGCACAGTTTAAAAAACATCCGGAAGAATATCTGGATATCTGGAAAAAATAAAACAATAGCCTATGAATTTAGAAACTATAGCAGCCGGCTTACCGTTAACAGAAGCCAAAAAAGTA
The DNA here is from genome assembly GCF_030146175.1 of Flavobacterium sp. Lineage (GTDB taxonomy): Bacteria > Bacteroidota > Bacteroidia > Flavobacteriales > Flavobacteriaceae > Flavobacterium. The sequence goes on from NZ_JASLCE010000125.1 coordinate 9,246, forward strand.
CTGATCCTACTTCACGGACGTGGTGCCGGAGCCAATGATATCCTTTCGCTAACGCAGTATTTGAACGTGAGCGATTTTGCCTGGATCGCACCTCAGGCCGATAACCATACCTGGTATCCATATTCCTTTTTAGCGCCATTGGAACAAAACGAACCGTCGCTTTCGAACGCGTTGGAAACCCTTGCGCAAATAGTTAGCGAACTGGACAAAAATGGTATCAAAAAAGAAAATATATACTTTCTCGGCTTTTCGCAGGGTGCTTGTCTTACGCTGGAATTTACAACCCGAAATGCGGCGAAATACGGTGGTATTGTAGCCTTTACCGGCGGATTGATTGGCGATAAAGTGTATGCCGAACATTACACCGGAAACTTTGATCAGACCCCGGTTTTTATTGGTACCAGTGATCCCGATTTTCATGTTCCGGTAGAACGGGTCAACGAAACGGAAATATTGCTGCAAAAAATGGGTGCCGATGTTACCAAAAAAATCTATCCAAACATGGGACATACCATTAATCAGGATGAAATTGACTGGGTTAACAAACTTATTTTTTCTTCAAAATAATGATAGCCATCACACGAATTTACAGTGACGAAAACGGCGAAAGTCATTTTGAAGATTTCGAAGTTCCGCTACACAATAATGGAATAATCGGGTTTTTATCGGATGAAAAAACGGTAAAATCCATCGTATTTAGAGAAGTCAGTCCTTCCTACGATTATGATTTCCATACGGCACCCGACCGTCAGTATATTATTTTGCTCGATGGCGGTGTTGAAATTGAAACGTCGTTAGGCGAAAAACGATCGTTTACAACCGGTTCGATATTGTTGGTCGAAGACACCACCGGAAAAGGACACAAAACAAAAAATCTGGAACCGAAATTGCGAAAATCAATATTTGTAAAACTATAAAAATGGAAAAAGAAACCGTACGAATCGAAAACTTTAGTGATGCCGTTTTTGCCATCGCCATTACCCTTTTGGTGCTGGATTTACGTGCGCCGGAAGCCGATACGATCAAAAACGGTTCGGAATTGCTCACTTTTTTAAAAAATCAGTGGACCACCTATCTGGCTTTTACGCTTTCTTTTTTCAGTATTTTTATTATGTGGGTCAACCATCATAAAATTTTCAAACAGATCTACAGTCGCAATACCGCCATTATGTTTGCCAACGGACTGATTTTATTTCTGGTGGCCGCGGTTTCCTATCCTACCGCTTTATTAGCCCGCTTTTTCGGTGGCGAAGCGGCTACTATAGCCGTGGCGGTTTATACCGGAATGTTTGTATTGATCAATATCGCTTACAATCTTTTGTGGTGGATTGCCAGTACCAATAAAAAATTACTACGCCCGGGTATTACCGATCGGGCGATCCGAAAAATCAGGGATAATTATGCCTATGGCTTGCCTTCCTATCTGATCGCTTTTGGAATTTCGTTTTCGTTTCCGGTAACCGCCTTGACGATCAACATGATTTTGCTTTTATTTTGGGCTGTATCCTCCGGAAAAATAAACCTGCAACAGGAATGATCAGCTTATATAGTGTTCTTTTTTAATACCCAATTTCTGCATTTTCGAAATCAGTGTCGTACCGGGTAAACCCAATACAACCGCAGCACCTTGCGGACCGAAGATTTTTCCGTTACATTTTTTAACGACTTTTAAAATATGGGCTTTTTCCACTTCCTGCAATGTTGCCGTATATAATTCCGTTTCCGGATTTGTGGTTTCCGTTTTCAAAACCGTTGGAAACGTCATCTCTTTGATTACACCCTCTTTTGCAAATAAAATACTGCGTTCCACCATATTTTCCAGTTCGCGTACATTTCCCGGCCAGGTATTAGTGATCATGCTTTTCAGTACTTTTTTAGAAAAGCCCTTACTCTTCATTCCTGTTTTGAGCGAATGTTTTTCCAAAAAGAAATATGCCAGCGGTTCAATATCCTCCGAACGGTCGCGCAAAGCCGGAAGTGCTATCGGAAACACATTTAACCGGTAAAACAAATCGCTTCTAAAACGGCCTTCGGCTACTTCTTTTTCGAGCGATCGGTTGGTTGCTGCAATGACGCGTACTTTTACTTTTAAGGTATTTTTGCCACCAATCCGTTCTATTTCTTTTTCCTGTAAAACCCGAAGTAGTTTCCCCTGAAGTTCCAGTGGCAACTCTCCTATTTCATCCAGAAAAATCGTACCGTTATCCGCTTGTTCAAATTTTCCGATTCGCGTAGCTGTCGCTCCGGTAAAAGCTCCTTTTTCGTGACCAAATAATTCGCTTTCAATCAGATTTTCAGGTATCGAGGCACAATTAACCGTAATGAGTTTTTCGGTAAAAGCCGGTGATAATTTATGAATCGCATTTGCAATCAGTTCTTTGCCTGTTCCGGTTTCCCCGAAAATTAAAACGGTCGACGGTGACGGAGCTACTTGTGTAATGAGCTCGTAGACCTGTTTCATCGCTTTGCTCCTTCCGATGATTCCATAAAAACCGTTGTCGGAGGCAACCATTATTTCGGGTTGTTCAACGGGTTGTTTTTTTAAAAGCTGTAATTCCGCAAAACTACTTTCGTAGGCCGTTGCCATTTTAATATTACCTATAGTTATGGCAAGTTGGGTCGCAATTCCGCGTAGCATCCGATTGGATTCCCGGGTAAAAATCGACGCATTTTTAAAAAACAGAAAAAGTACCGTTTGATCATCCTTCCTTATCGGCAAACCAATTCCAATTCCGTTTTTAATTCCTTTCAACACAATTGGATCGAGATAGATCGGAAGTTGTTTCCTTTCCGAAACCGGTTTTAAATCAAAAACAACGGAATCGGCAGTATTGAGACAACTGTCAAAAAAGCCATCGGCAATTGGATAGCTTAAGTCTTCTGTCGGCTTTTGCATATTATACTGGTAGAAAATCCGGTATTCCGTTTCCATTTTCTTGGATGACGCGATGATCAAATCTTCAAAAGAAAAATGATCTTTTAGCAAACCGCCAACAACCGTATGTAACTCGTTATGCGTTACCACTCCGGAAAGTGCCTGACAAACCGACAAGATCAGCTGTTGTTCCCGTTCCCGCTCCTGTAATCGGTTCATCATTATTGTCGCCTGATCTTTCGGATTTTCCATGTAAGTAATTCGTAACGTTTTTATGCTGTTACAGGGTAAATTTAAGAAATAGCCCGTATTCAACCGCTATTTGTTTCCGAAATAAAACAGAACACCCTCATAAAATTACGATATATCGTACCGATAAAAACCACCCATTCAAAATTAAAAACCTAAAAAACAACACTTTAAACAAAAAGGAACAGGATTTGAATACTCTTTAAGCGTTACCAATCCGGCCATCGCAATTCTTAATTTAGATTAACCGATTTCCGGGTATAACTGACGTAACTTTGTAAAAGAATCGCAATAATTAAATAGATAACATCATGGAAAATAACATTTTAGGACTACACCATATTACCGCCATCGCCGGAGACGCCAAACGCAATTTCGACTTTTACTCCAAAATAATGGGACTGCGGTTTATCAAAAAAACAGTCAACTTTGACGATCCGGGAACCTATCACTTTTATTTTGGTGACGAAATTGGAAGTGCCGGAACCATTCTAACGTTTTTCCCTTGGGGAGAAGGTATCCAACAGGGACGAAAAGGTTCCGGAATGGCTACCGAAATCGGATATTCGGTTCCAAAAGATAGTCTTGATTTCTGGCAGAAACGTTTTGAGCAATACAACGTTATTCACAATAAACCGGCTGAAAAATTCGGAGAAAAATACCTTACGTTTTTGGATCCCGACGGATTAAAACTGGAGTTAATCGAATCGAAAACAGAAGACAATCGGAAACCCTGGGAAACCGACGAAATCAAAGCGGATGTGGCAACGCGAGGTTTTCATACCATTACGCTAACGCTAAACAATATCCAGCCCACGGCTGCCATTTTAACCGAAATATTCGGCTATACCTTAATCGAACAGGATGTAAACCGTTACCGGTATGCAACCACGGCTGTTGAAAATGCAGCTATAGTGGATTTGGTCGAATTACCGGAAGAAAAACGCGGTCATGTAGCCAACGGATCGGTACATCACGTCGCTTTTCGCGTAAAAAATGATGCCGTTTTAATGTACTTCCGCGAAAAAATTGAAGCCTACGGTTTGTCGATTACCCCGCAAATTGACCGTAATTATTTCCATTCGCTTTATTTTAGAGAACCGGGCGGTGTTTTGTTTGAACTCGCAACAGAAAATCCCGGTTTTACGGTAGACGAAAGTTTGGAAGAATTGGGTAAAAATTTAAAACTTCCGGCGCAATACGAACCGAATAGAGCCAGTATTGAAGCCCACTTGGTTCCTATTAATTAAATAGCTTTTGTACACCTGACTGGTTTTTGAAACCTGTCAGGTGTTATTTTTAAATCGGCATATAGGTAAGCTCCACAACGCCCGACCGGAATACGCGGGTGTCGGTTAATTTTAGATTTATTCGGTTTTTCAAATTCTCAAACAAGGGCTTTCCACTTCCTAAAACAACCGGGTGAACCGATATTTTATACATATCGATAAGTCCTAAATCAATAAAGGATTTAATCAGGTTGGCACCGCCATACAACCAAATATCTTTTCCGTCCTGTTCTTTTATTTCGGCTACGTTATGCCCCATATTCGACGTGACAAAAACATCTTTTTTATGCTCTCGTTTCTGGTTCGAAAAGACAAATTTATTTTTAGAATGGATCTTTTCCCACATTGCTTTTTCGGCCAAATCCGCATGGGCATCGGGCTGATAATTCCCCCAGGCGTCATAACTCACCCTTCCGTAAAACAACGTATCCACGCTATCCAAAAAGGCGTCAAAATCCATATCATCGTCCATAATACACCAATCCACTTCCCCATTTGGTCCCTCAATAAACCCGTCTAAGGTAACGGCAAGATTTAAAATTACTCGTTTCATCACTTTTGCTTTTCTTACAAATTTAAAAAAGGATGGTGTCTTTTCGATGTTATTTTTATCCTTTCTGTAACAGTATGGTTCTCCGTAATAGAATCTGTCGTGGGCTAGCTACTTTAGTCAAAAATTTAATAATTCAAATTATGATGTTTAAAAGACTAGTATTGATTACCACATTATCTTTATTTTCAATTTCAACTTTTTCGCAAGTCGCAAAGAAAGAAGGAAGCGTTACAACTAAAATGGATGTTTTTACTTCAAAAACAGGTAGTATTATAAAAATTGTGGATACAAAACTTCCAAAATTAAAAACAACCTATAATGCTACAGTCGAAACCCGAATCAGAAAAATATCGAATGGAGCCGCTTCCGCTTATTTTTTTCAAATCGTAAAAAGCAATAGTATTGCCTCGATTGAATATTCAGATTTAATAGAATTGTTAAAGGCGTTACAAGTTTTAAAAAACGAAATTAATTCCGACATTACCAGTAATCCCGATTATTTAGACAATACGTTTACTACCACTGATGGTTTCCAAATGGGCTATTTTTGTAGCGGAGGAAAAACAAGTTGGTATTTAAAACTGGATAAATCTGGTAGTGACAATACTTTGTTTATTAGTGATAGTGAGGTTATTGAAACTAGCTTTACAGAAGCAAAGAATAAAATGGCTGAACTAAAAAAATAAATAGTAACACCTGACCCATTTTCGAAACCTGTCAGGTGTTTTTATTTTCATCGATCAGGCATTTATACGGTTTTACACATCAGGTAATTCTACGTTTTCGCAGCCAAATGCGCCATCCTATATTTGATACGAGTCCTAAAATCATTACCAACATTAATTATTAAAATCGATGGCACTTATCAATTTTTTCGCCAATCCCGATAGCTATACACCGGGATATTACCCTACTATTTTAGACGCTGCAGCAGCAATCGCTTCCCCTTTTTTGGTACAACAAAAAAAACAGACCTTTCCCGGGGTAAATGTATCCGGCAAACAGGTTGCTTATAACGGTACGCTTTTTAATGTCAGCACCAATTATATCAATCCGTCTCCCGATTATTACATTCACGTTCCGGACGCTTTTTCAAATGTATGGCCAAGGGTCGATTACTTTCCGAATGCCGCTTACGATCCTACAACCAATACGTTTATTGCCAACATCGACTGTGTTGGCTACGGATCGCGCGTGCTTATCGCTACCGGTAACGACAACCCGACAGAAAATGCCTTTTGTTTGTTTCAGAGTCAGGTAAACCCCGATGCTGCCCATTTTTCGGCACCGGGTTGGGTTCCTACCGCTTTTGAATTTGCGGTAGCCCTACCGGTACTTCGTCCCGGACGCTGGAGTTATGTTTGTGGTAGCGTTTATGCTCCCGGCATACAGAAACAGGAATCCGATAAAATCTATAATGGCGTAGCCAAAGGAGGTTTTTCCCAGGCTCAGGCCGGCGATATCGTTTGTATGGCCTACGAAGATGCTGAATCCAACGGTCATTTTATGGTGCTTACCGAAGCCCCACAACCGGTTTCATTGAGTTTGTTCCAAAACCTAGATTCCAAAGTTACAAATGCCTATCGTATTTCGGTATACGACAGTACCGCATCCGGTACTTCGCTACATTTTAACGATTCCCGTTCCGGCGATGGTGATACCGATTCGGGCGTAGGCTATGGCGAACTCTATTTTTTCACCAATAGCAACGACCAGCCAATCGGTTTTATTTTCGGTCCGTGGAAAGGCGGTATGGAAGCAGCGCATTACCTGTATGATCCTAGCGTAGTACAAACGTCTAATCTGGAAGTCATGGCTATAACATTGGGTCGCTTTCAATAAGACATAAGCTACCCTTAAACATCACTAAAAGTTCATAATGCTACAACAATTCTGTTGTAGCATTTTTTATATCCTACTTCCAGATTGACAATAAAACACGGGAATTAAATTAAAAAACAATTCCTATTCGAGGACTATTATGATGTTCTTGAGGTCAATTATCAATGTCTTCCAGAGTTAAAACAACAACTTTCTATCGTTATTGATCATTTTAAAAAAATGACACAACACAATGATTATCAATACACAAACAACTTATAAAAACTAAAAAATGATCTTCTAAACGGCCAAAACACAAACAGCATTCTTCTACAAACATGACATTCGTTAGCTTTTTTACTATATCGAGTAAGTACTTTTAGAAAGTCTAATATGTGTTTGATAGCAGATGAAAAAATTACTAAACAGTATACCTCGTGCCTTAATTATTCCTCTATTTATTATAGGTGGTATAGCCGCGGGGCTAAGTACCTATACGGTATATATGTCACGAATGCATTCGTATCTGTCCGACGATCCGTCAGCCTGTACAAATTGTCATATAATGACTCCTTACAATCAGTCGTGGACGCATAGTTCCCACCATTTGCAGGCTACTTGTAATGATTGTCATGTGCCACACGATAATGTTTTTAAAAAATATGCCTTTAAAGCTATGGATGGTCTTAAGCATGCTTCGGTTTTTACGGCCAGAAGTGAGCCGCAGGTTATCCGTCCTCGTACTGCCAGTCATAAAGTGATTATGGATAATTGTATCCGATGTCATACCCAACTCAATACCGAATTGGTAAACACCGGAATGATTGGTTATACCGAGGCTAGAAACGGTGCCGGAAAAGCCTGTTGGGATTGCCATCGTGAAGTACCGCATACCGTTGTAAGCAACCTTTCCTCTTCTCCAAATGCCATTGCACCGCTACCGGAATCCCCTGTCCCGGATTGGCTGAAAGCACTTATAAAAAAATAGGAATCAAAATATAGAAACACTATGTCCAGAAAATTAGCAGAATCAATAAAACGCAAACCAATCATCGGCTGGGGGATATTTGCCGTTGCTATGATTGCCGTATTTATGTTAGGTTTATTAGCGGCCTCTATTACAGAGCGCAGAGCCGAAATCGCTACATTACACAACAACCGGGTAGTCGAAATAACCGGAATTAATCCAAAAAGTGATGAATGGGGGCTTAACTATCCCCGTGAATACAACACCTGGAAAAAGACCAAAGAGATGGATTTCCGTAGTAAATACCTTGGTAATACCTTCGAAGATATTCTCGAAAAACGTCCCGAAATGGTTGTTCTTTGGGCTGGCTACGCTTTTGCCCGCGATTATGCAGCACCACGCGGACACATGTATACGGTAGAAGATGTTAGGCATACGCTCCGGACAGGCGCTCCCGAAAATGGACAGGGAGAAATGCAGCCGTCGACCTGCTGGACGTGTAAAAGTCCTGATGTACCTCGAATGATGCAGGAAGTAGGTATCGCAAATTTTTACAAAACACCATGGAGTCAGAACGGTAGTGAGATTGTCAATCCATTAGGATGCGCCGATTGTCACGATCCGAAAACAATGAAACTGGCGATTACCCGCCCTGCGCTGATTGAGGCTTTTGAACGTCAGGGAAAAGATATTGCCGAAGCGACGCCTCAGGAAATGCGCTCCTTGGTTTGTGCACAATGTCATGTTGAATACTACTTTAAAGGCGACGGTAAATACCTGACTTTCCCGTGGGATGGTGGGATGACCGTTGAAGCGATGGAAAACTATTATGACAATGTCAATCATACCGATTGGGTGCATCACTTAAGCAAAGCTTCAATGCTAAAAGCCCAACATCCCGATTATGAACTATACCTTCTCGGACCTCATGCCCAACGCGGACTTAGTTGTGCCGATTGCCATATGCCCTACAAAGCGGAAGGTGGTATCAAATACTCCGATCATCAGATTATGAGTCCGATGAAAAATATTGCATCAACCTGTCAGACGTGTCACCGCGACAGTGAGGATAATCTGAGAAACTATGTCTATGACTATCAGGATAAGGTATTGGAGATCCGTAACCGTATTGAAAAAGAACTTGCTAAAGTTCATATTATGGCCAAAACAGCATGGGACAACGGAGTTGACAAAGCAAAAATGGAAGGTCCTTTAAAATTAATCCGTCAGGCACAATGGCGATGGGATTTTGTAGGAGCTTCACACGGGGCTTCGTTCCATGCTCCCGTAGAATCACAGCGTATTCTGGCGCATAGTCTTGATCTTACCATGCAGGCGCAACTGGAATTGCAAAAGGTATTATTTCCGCTTGGTGTGATGAACATTGTGATGCCTGATATTTCAACAAAAGAAAAAGCACAAAAGTATGTCGGACTTGATATGGAAAAACTTCACAGTGCAAAAAATCAGTGGATTAAAAATACGATCCCAAAATGGATTGAAAAAGCAAAAGCGGAAGGTAAACTAAACTGATCTTAAATAATTAAATCCGGTATGAAAAGCAGTAAGACAACAACGAAAAACAAACGCAAAATATGGCAAATGCCTTGGGGGTTTCCGGAAAGTATCACTATCGTTTGCGGTATCGTTGTTGTTGGTAGTATGCTTCAGCTTCTACTTAAAGACGGTTTTAATTTCTATTTGCTCGCAGCTCCGGTAAATTATTATATCGGAGGAGGTCTTATTTTGACTTGTATTGGTTTATCCTTGTTGAAAAAGAATCGCTTTATAAAATGGTTTTCCGGCATTCCGTTTTCCATATCCTTGATTATGGTATTCTTACTGCTAAGCCTTATCATGGGATTGACACCTCAGCTGACAGGTGAACAGACGAATACCGGAACTATTTTTTCTCAATTAGGATTTGATCAGATGACTCATTCATGGGCTTTTGTCCTGATTTATCTTACCATGTTACTCGCTTTAGGAGTACTTATAGCACAACGATTGCAAAATTTTAAATGGAAAGATTATACCTTTCATGCCTACCATATAGGAATATGGCTGGTTCTATTCAGCGCAGGACTGGGACATGCCGATATGGAACGATATATCATGCACGTACCCGAAGGTGAAACCGAATGGCGGGTATACGATGCTTCCAAAAATGTGAAAGAACTTCCTATCGCGATTCAGCTTAACGATTTTGATATGGAAACCTATCCACCGCAATTGACCATCATTGATCGTCATAGTGGCGCACCACAACCAAAAGCCAAGCCGGATTTCTATTCGATTGATTCCGAAAACTCCAGCGGCATGCTTAACGGATGGCAATTGAAACTGGAAAAATATATTCATCAGGCTATTCGCAACAGTGATAGTACCTATCGCGAAATGCCAATGCTTGGTGCTACTCCTGCTGCACGTATCAGTATGTATAACCCTTCCACCGGAGTCAAACATTCCGGTTGGGTTTGTGGCGGCAATCAGGCGCAACTTTATATGACGTTGCCATTAACTGAACATCTTTCCGTAGTGATGAGCCAGGCCGAGCCAAAACGGTTTCGATCTGATGTCATACTATATACCCCTAACGGAACTCCCAAAAAAGCAATCATCGAAGTCAATAAACCGGCTCAGGTGAGTAACTGGATGGTCTATCAATACGGTTACGATAATCAGGCCGGGCAATTATCAAAATATAGCAGTATGGAACTGGTTTATGATCCATGGAAAACTGCTGTTTATATCGGTTTTGGACTGATTGCATTGGGGACTATTGCCATGATCTGGAATGGTAAACAAATCAAACATAAGTATACAAACGATAAACAACCTCACGAAATATGACTTGGGATAATTTTACCGGATTTGCATTACTATCTATAATCTGCTGGTTATCGGCCGGTAGTATATTATATTTCCCTAAACTTCCCAAAAAACTTTCCGATATATTAATGATCCTTGGTCTGTTTATATTTGCATTTTTTATTATCGGACTGTGGATTAAACTGGAACGACCTCCAATGCGAACTATGGGCGAAACCCGTTTGTGGTATTCCTTTTTTCTTGCTGCTTTTGGATACATTACGTATCGCCGTTGGAAATATTCCTGGCTGCTGTCTTTTTCGGCAGTTATGGCTACAGCTTTTGTAATGGTCAATCTCTTAAAACCTGAAATACATTCCAAAAACCTGATGCCCGCGTTACAAAGCAAATGGTTTGTACCTCATGTAACGGCCTATATGCTTTCCTATGCCCTGTTTGGAGCAACAACAGTTGGTGCTTTTATTCAACTATACAAGAGCATCAAATTCAAAAAAAACGATCCGAAAATATTCGATTTTATAGATAATACCGTCTATGTAGGATTCGGATTCCTGATCTTAGGTTTACTGATGGGAGCCGTATGGGCAAAAGAAGCATGGGGCCACTACTGGGAATGGGATCCAAAAGAAACCTGGGCCTTTATTACCTCTTTCGCTTATCTGGCCTATATACATCTAAGGCTCCTCGGTAAAAAATACGAAAAATTTGCGCTGTACGTATTACCTATAGCCTTTGTTTTACTGATAATTACATGGATTGGTGTTAATTATCTACCAGCCGCTCAAAAAAGTACCCATGTCTATTCGTCGATGGATTCGTATCTTTTCTATTTCCTTATACCCTATCATCCTAAAAATAAAAATACTGCCCTGTAAAACAATCATGTAGTAAATTTCGTTTATTTGTTAAATCAATCAATCACAAACGAACAATCAACATGAAACGTACTTTATCAACGATTGCCATACTGGCATTTACTTTCGGGTGCATGATCCTCCCGGCATCGGCACAAACAAAATCAAATAGCAAAGACGATATTTCCAAAGTAGAATCCGGATTAATGCCGGCTGTTCGCTTTAAAGGCGAACCACTCTGGACCTTAGAATCCCGGATGAAACATTACGCTATTCCCGGAATGAGTATTGCCGTGATCAAAAATTCGAAAGTGATCTGGAGCAAATCGTATGGCTTTGCCGATGTCGAATCCAAAACCCCGGTCGAATCCAAAACCTTATTTCAGGCAGCTTCTATAAGTAAACCGGTTAGTGCTTATGCTGCATTAAAAACCGTTGCATCCGGAAAGCTTAATCTTGATGCCGATGTCAATTCGTATTTAAAATCGTGGAAAATTCCGGAAAATGAATTTACAAAAGAAAAGAAAGTCAGCCTTAAAAATATTCTCAGTCATACCGCTGGCTTAACTGGACATGGCTTTGCCGGGTATGAAGCCGGTGCGCCTTTGCCATCGGTTATTCAGATTTTAAACGGACAAAAACCGGCTAATTCACCGGCTGTCGTAGTGGATAAACTTCCCGGTACCTCATTTCGGTACTCCGGTGGTGGATATACCATTATGCAACAACTCCTGATAGACCTTGAAAATAAAGACTTCGCTTCCATTATGTCTGAAAAAGTACTTGTTCCTCTGGAAATGAAAAACAGTACTTTTGTGCAACCGTTGCCAACAGCACAAGCATCGTTTGCCGCTACAGCCTATAACGTTAATGGAGTGAGAGTACCGGGAAAATACCATACCTATCCCGAGCAGGCCGCAGCCGGTTTATGGACTACCGCCGAAGATCTGGCAAAGTTTGTCATCGACATTCAAAATACCGTGAATCATAAAAGTACGCTTGTCCTTTCTCAAAAAATGGCCGAGGCATTTACAACTCCTTTTATCGAATCGTTTATCGGATTGGGGATTTTTCTGGAAAACAAAAACGGACAGGTTTACTTTAGCCATGGCGGTTGGAATGAAGGTTTTTCCAGTAAATTCGTAGGTAACAAAACCAACGGCGACGGAATTGTAGTGTTAACCAATACCAATAAACCGGAATTTATAGAAGAACTCATTCGTTCGGTCGCTTCGGTGTATCAATGGCCGGATTATATAGCTCCTGCTCATACCATTTTACCGTTAACCCAACAAGATTTTAATAATACGGGGCGTTACAAATCAAACAAATACGGATTTTATAAAGTCTATAGCGATAACGGAAAATTAATGTTGATCAACAACATAGAACGTCCGGTAGCACTGCTTAAAATATCCGAAAACACCTATGCGCTTCGTGATGCGCCTTTTAACGTAAAAATTACAGGAGATGCAAAAACGGGAACAAAAGAACTTACATTGGTTTTTCCGGATGAACCGGCCCGTCCTGGAAATCCGCAGCTAAAAAACGATGAAAAAGTACCTTTAGAACTACTTTTGGAAGGTTCGTTTGAAAAAGGTTTGAAGGCTTATCAAAATGCCAAAACCGAAGATCCTAACCATCAGTCCCTTTCCGAAGATTATCTAAACCGTTTGGGCTATAGCCTGCTGAGTCAAAAAGATTTTACAAAAGCAATCGCCATTTTCCGTGTCAATACACTATTGTATCCCGACAGTGAAAATGTGTACGACAGCCTGGGAGAGGCCTATATGAATACCGGAGAAAAAGACAAAGCAAAACAAAACTATCAAAAGGCGTTGGAATTAAATCCAAAAAACGAAAACGCTGCCCAAATTTTAAAAACATTATAAAAAGATACGACCTTCAATCACGAAGGTCGTTTTTATTTTAAAATATAGTATCGCTTACATTGGTATTTCCAATTTTATTACCCATCTGGAAAAACGGCCGATTCGCGTATACGTCAGGCGTTTGATCATAAGCATTATTATAGCAACAACGATCCAACGATACGAATCATGGATCATCTGAGATGCTGGTTTATCTAAAAAAATAGTTTAGTATAAAAACAATAAAACATCCCTTTTATCCCTTATATATTTAATTCGGTTTCGATATTCACCATTCACTATCAAAAAACAGCTATTATTATATGACGATCAGCATCCCGTTTTACCGTAACGCTTCAGGAATTATTCTTTTTTTAGTATTCTTTTTTTACACGGTATCCGGATTTGGTCAATCGATTAGCGGAAAAGTAACCAATTCTGAAAATCATCCCGTTATGGATGCTCAAATCACGCTTACCAATGCCGGTGTACAAAAGCAGAGCCTTACAGATAAAAATGGTTTTTATAAAATGACTGTTCCATCGGGTAATTACCTTTTTGAGATTGTAAAAGAGAATACAACCCTGTTTTCGCAAAACATAACCATTGATCATGATACGCTAAAAGACATCACCCTTACGATAACAACCAACGCTAAAGTCGATTTGGAAGAAGTGACCATCATCACCAAAAAGAAACTATTGGAACGCAAAGTGGACCGAACCGTCTTTAATGTTGAAAATTCTATTAACGCTCAGGGTGTCGATGCCATTGAAGCCTTATCCAATACACCACAGGTAAAAATTACCGATAATGCGATTCTGATTGCCGGTAAAAGTTCGGTCGCTGTAATGATCAATGACAGACTATTGAATTTACAAGGTGAGGAACTTCTCAATTATCTAAAAAGTATCCGTTCGGACGATATCGCCAAAATTGAAGTGATCACTACGCCACCGGCAAAATATAGTGCCGAAGGCCTAAGCGGACTGATCAATATTATTTTAAAGAAGAATAGTAAAATCGGATGGAATGCTTCCTTACAGGCGGGCGGTTTTTTTTATTCGGATGCCGTACTAAATTCAGGTCGATCGGGAGGAATTTTTAATTATCAGAATGAACGCTTATCATTGTCGACCGGGTTTACCTATACGGGTTTTAAACGGCAACAAAACACAACCAATAACATTACCTATACGAATAACGATTACTGGAATAACACCGGGGAATCGCTATATAAATCCGCGTATATAAGTCCTAATCTAAAAGCCGAATACAAACTGAATGCTAAAAGTACTGTCGGTTTTACTTATAATTATTCCACAATGAATACCGATCAGCGACTTAACAGCGAAACCTTCCGGAAAATTACGGCTGTCGAACAAAACTTTCAATCATTATCTACCGATAGCCTGCAAAACCAATACCATTCCGGTACTGTTTTTTACGACCTGAAACTGGATACTCTTGGCACCGTTCTTCGCTTTTCGGGTAACTATCTAAAAGCTAAAACCGATACCGACAAATGGGCTAAAACCTATGAAAACAGTGCTGAAAACACCTTGCTAAACAACAATACCGGTCATTATCAAATTACCGCTTTTCAGGCCGATCTCGAAAAAAAACTGTTTGGTCTTATTGGGGAATTTGGTCTTAAATATACCGCGATCCGAAATGATGCTTTGCTAAAGATATACGACATTGAAAATGGTATTCCGATTCTAAATACGGCGATTAGCAATGACTTTTTTTACCGGGAAAACAATTATGCCGCCTATTTTAGTTTACTACGGAAATTAGGTTCCAAATGGGAGGCCAAAGCCGGTTTGCGTTATGAATATACCTATCTGGAAGGTAGTATTCCCAACCAACAACAGACAACCAATCATTACGGTCAGTTTTTCCCAACCGGATATCTGACTTATAAACCCAATGAAAATCACGCTTTTAGTCTTAGTTATTCCAGACGCATTAACAGACCTAATTTTCAGTCATTAAACCCATTCCGCAGGTATTATTCCACCTACGAATATCAGGAAGGGAATCCGTATCTAAGACCTGCAATCAGTAATACCATTGAGTTGAATTATACTTTAAAAAACAATTTTAACGTTAACCTTTACTATACCCGATCCGATGATAATTGGGACCGAATCATTCGTTTTAGCGATGGTTTTAGGATCCACCAACTGGAGAATTTCTATACCATGCATACCTACGGTACCACGATCAGTTATACACAAAACCATTTAAATTGGATGGAAAACACAGCCAGTTTACAAGGTAGTTTTATGACTACGGAATCCGATATACCCGATGCTATAGCTGTTAGCAACGGCTTTCTTGCAGAATGTAATCTGAACAGTACCTTTCCGCTCAGAACGGACAAAACCCTGTCTTTATTTGTAATTCTAGCCGGGAATACGCCTTATCAGTATGGAAATACTTTTTTCTACGGTTATTTTAAAAACTCGATTGGAATAAAGGGTTCCTTTCTTAAAAAGAATCTTGCTTATACCTTTCTTTTTAATGATGTTTTCAATACCACACAATCAAAAGGAGACGAATATTTTAAAGATTTCCAGTCTTTTTATGCCTATCGATCCAGTAATCGTTATCTGAATTTGTCCGTGACCTATAAATTTGGAAATAGCACGATTAAAGGAGTCAATCAAAAGATTCAATTCGATGAAAATAACAGGGCTTTATAATTGATAAACCTTATAATAGCGATTCAATTACGTTTGCGCTATTGGCTATAATTCTATTTTAGAAAAAAAAGATTCCAATAAAAGGGCTTTACTCAGCGATTCCAGTTGTTTTTCGCTGGCGTGTATTTCCCAACTTAGTGTAATCGTATCCAATTCTTTTTGCTGAGCAATCAACCTTGATTTGACACCATACTTTACAAAAAGTTCGGTACATTGGGGAAAACCATCGTCCTTTTTATCAAATGTGATATGCAGTGTCCGGTACTGATTGATTCGGTCGATTTTATTTTGCAGATAGGTCAATGTAGTGAGTACCAACAATATCAAACCACCGCCACAAGCCGAAATCAGATAATGCCCGGCTCCTATTCCCATGCTGATGGCTGCCACCGCCCAAATCGTCGCGGCAGTAGTAATTCCGTTTATATGATTGTCGGCTCTAAAAATGACACCGGCGCACAAAAATCCCAATCCGGTTACGATATTGGAAGCGATCCGATCCGGATTACCTTCTCCCCCTATCCAAATGGACATAACGGTAAAAAAACAAGCCCCTATTGAAATCAGTATTGTAGTTCGGAATCCGGCTGCTTTCCCCCTGTATTCCCGTTCTGCACCAATAATAGCGCCCCAAATAACAGCTATAAAAAAACGTAACATTATTTCCATTTCTATTGCCATACCGTATTGCTTTTTAGACTATTATAAATATATCTATTTTTTTTGATCAAAACATCGCTACACCTGACAGGTTTTTAAAACCTGTCAGGTGTTACAAAAAAAGCAAAAAATCCCTCTGACATTTTAAACAAAGTAATTTGACATTTTAAACAAAATGACAGCATTCATAACCCGGTAATTTTGTCCTATAACTTTTAATATTAAAAAAGATGAGACAGAACAATTATCAGGGCGCGTTACAACAACCTATTGGTTCCGGATTTAACGCAACAGCAACTACAAATGAGGTAATCAAAGGAATTGACCTCAACGGAAAAATCATAATTGTTACCGGTGGTAATACCGGTATCGGACTTGAAACGACTAAAACACTTGCTAGTGCAGGTGCAACGGTAATCGTTGCCGCAAGGGACATCGAAAAAGCAACGAAAAATCTTGACGGTATCAAAAATGTCGAACTGGAAGTACTGGATGTTATGAATCCGGATTCGATTACCGCTTTTTCCAAAAAATTCCTGGCGTCCAACAGACCTTTGCATATCCTTATAAACAATGCCGGGATTATGTGGGTACCTTTGCGTAGAGACAGTCGCGGATTCGAATCACAACTGGCTACCAATTACCTGGGACAATTTCATCTAACCGCGATGTTATTCCCTGCCTTAAAAAAAGCTAACGGTGCGCGGGTAATCAATGTGTCTTCCTTAGGTCATCAAATGGCTCCTTTTAATTTTGAAGATCCAAATTTCCTTCACCGGGAATACGAAACCTTACAAGCTTACGGACAATCCAAAACGGCCAGTAACTTATTTGCAATGGAACTCGACAACCGCGCCAAAGCGTTCAATGTACGGGCCTATTCGTTACATCCCGGTTCTATTGGCGGTACGGAATTAGGTAGAGAAGCATCATTGGAATTATTCCAAAAAATGGGATTCCTGGACGAAAACGGTGCCATGCTGTCGGAAGTAGCCGCACGATTAAAAACCATTCCACAAGGTGCCGCAACAACGGTATGGTGTGCTACAAGTCCGCTATTGGATACGATTGGCGGCGTGTATTGCGAAGATACCGATATCGCCCCATTGGCCAACGAAGCCAGTGTCGGATCTTATGGTGTGGAATTGTATTCATTAGACGAATCCAATGCTAAAAAACTATGGGATTTAAGTGAGCAGCTAACCGGTATAAACTTTCCAATTCTCTAAAAAATGAAACCTTTTAACGGAAAAATCGCGGTTATCACGGGTGGTAATAGCGGAATCGGGTATGCTACGGCAAAAGAACTCAAAGAAAACGGTGCAACGGTCATTATCACTGGACGCCGAAAAGAAGCTATTGAAAAAGCGGCTTTGGAATTGGGTGTTACCGCTGTGGTGGCCGATCAATCCAATGTGGCCGATATTACTCATTTAGTCGCCACCGTTAGTCAGCGGTTTGGAAACATAGATATGTTGTTGATCAATGCCGGAATAACCAGTGTGTCCGCCATAGAAACGACCACCGAAAGTATGTTCGATTCCATAATGAACGTCAATTTTAAAGGTGCCTTTTTTACCCTAAGCCGGTTTATTCCTTTTCTGAATGAGGCAACATCGGTTGTGTTTTTATCCTCAACTTCAGCAACCATATCGCCGCCAAATGCTTCGGTTTATGCCGCGAGCAAAGCCGCGCTGAATGCTTTTATGAAAATCGCGGCTCTTGAATTGGCTCCGAGAAAAATAAGAGTGAATGCTGTAAGTCCGGGACCGGTAGCCACCGAAATTATGGATAAACTAGGACTGGATAAAAATGTCGAAACGCAAATGATAAACAGTATTCCGTTGGCCCGTTTCGGTAAGCCGCAGGAAGTAGCACGTTTGATCACCTATCTGTTGAGTGATGAAGCTTTGTTTATTACCGGTTCTGCATTTTTAATCGATGGCGGACAATCGATTTAAGTTGCTTGTTTAAAAAGCCTGTTTTAGATCAGACAGGCTTTTTATTCTTTTAAAACATTTTGACATTTTAAACAAAGTTATTCCTATAATACGCAGTACTTTTGTAGTGATCAGCGTTTTATAAAAAACTATTTTATACTATCTTATGGAATATCAGGCGAAATACATCACTCCGGATATCAAACTTTCCAGTTATGATGATAAATTATTCAAATCGGATATTATGTTTGACGAGCATATGTTGATCTGGTTTATTTCCGGGGAAACAAAAATCATTCAGGCCGATAGTACTTTCTTTTTTAAAACCGGAGACATTTTTCTGATTCCCAGAAATCAATTGGCCACCATAATCAATTACCCCAAAAATGGTCAGCCACACAAAACAGTTGTGATGCATTTGACTATAGAACGACTTAAAAAGTTCTATGAAAAAATAGATATCCCAAAAAAATTGTTTTCCGAACATAAAATATATCATTTTAATACGCATCCCTTATTAGAAAGTTGTTTATCGTCTCTGATCCCTTATTTTGAATTAGAAGGTAATTTTCCGGAACATATCGCTTCCTTAAAAATCACCGAAGCCATCAGTATTTTAAGAGAAATCGATCCAAACATTGATACGATTTTAGCTAATTTCGATGAACCGGGTAAAGTGGATCTGATTCATTTTATGGAACGCAATTTTATGTTTAATATGCCCCTGGAAAAACTGGGCTACCTTACCGGTCGCAGTCTTTCCACTTTTAATCGGGATTTTAAAAGGCTGTTTAATACTACACCTCAAAAATGGTTGACAAAAAAAAGACTGGAATTGGCCTATTATCAGCTTACAGAAAAAAGGAAAAAACCAATTGAAATTTATCTTGAAGTTGGTTTTGAAGATCTTTCGCATTTCTCTTTTGCGTTTAAAAAACAATTTGGAATAGCGCCAACTGCTTTACTCAAATAAACAAAACTTTATGAGCCATACAACAAAGTAAATTTGAGCTTCTCAACAAAATGCTAATTTCATTTTTGTGGGAACTTTGCTATATCAAAATTGAAATACAATGAAACGAATAGACAAAGTTTACACAAACGGTGCTTTTATAAGCCCAAAAGGAACGATGGTTTTTGATTTGATCAACCCGACTAACCGTCAAAAAATCGGCGAAGTGGTGTTAGGTGATGAAACCGATACCCAGGAAGCCATTGCCGCGGCAAAAGAAGCTTTTAAATCCTTTTCAAAAAGTAGTATCGAAACCCGTATCGAGTTATTGGAACGACTAAAAACTGCCGTTCAGAAACGGGAAAAAGAGCTTATCGAAGTTATGATACTCGAATATGGCGGAACGCGCCAGTTTTGTACCACGAGTATCCACTATGCCATCACTTCTTTTTCGAACATGATCGAAGTGCTACGCGGGTTTGATTTTAATCGTATAGCCGGTAATACCCGGGTACAAATGACTCCGGTTGGTGTGGTTGGAATTATCACACCGTGGAATGCAAGCAATAGTTTTATCTGTAATAAACTCGCCACAGCCATTGCGGCCGGTTGTACCGTGGTTGTAAAACCAAGCGAAATGAGTGCTTTGCAAACACAACTATTAACCGAATGTATCCATGAAGCCGGGTTGCCTAAAGGACTCTATAATATGGTTAACGGCCTCGGAAATGTGGTCGGTACTACGATTACCAGTCATCCGGATATTGCTAAAATTTCGTTTACCGGTTCTACGCTCACCGGAAAATTAATTGCCAAAGGAGCGGTCGATACGGTAAAAAGAGTTACTCTGGAACTGGGCGGAAAATCACCCAATATCATTCTGGACGATGCCGATCTGGAACAGGTAATTCCTCAGGCGGTTTTCGGAGCCTATATGAATAGCGGGCAGGCTTGTGTTGCTCCTACTCGTTTACTGGTTCCCAAAACAAAACTGGAAGCGGTTAATCGTATTGCCAAAGCAGCTGTAGTCACAATACAAGTGGGAAATCCCGAAAATGAAACGACTCACGTCGGGCCTATGGTGTCGGAAAAACAATTTGAACGCGTGCAGCATTATATCCAAACCGGAATCGAAGAAGGCGCTTCTTTACTCGCCGGAGGATTGGGGAATCCCGAAGGACTGGAAAACGGGAACTTTGTAAAAGCTACTATTTTTACCAATGTTCACAATGATATGCGTATCGCCCGCGAGGAAATTTTTGGCCCGGTACTTTCCATTATTCCGTATGAGGATGACGAGGATGCCATCGCAATTGCCAACGATACAACCTACGGACTCGCGGCCTATATCAGTACCGCCGACGAAAACCGCGCGCTGAAAATGGCGACACAACTTGAAGCCGGACGAATTAACATCAATGGTTTTAAACACGATCCTTTAGCTCCGTTTGGTGGGTTTAAACAATCCGGATTAGGTCGCGAATACGGTTCGTTCGGATTGGACGAATATCTGGAACCAAAGGCAATACTAATCTGATTTTTCAAATAAAATAGTACATTTATATCCTTGTCAGCGTAACAACTGACAAGGTTTTTATTTCGATTTTTTATGGCAACAACTTCCGATAATATCCGCTATTCCTGTCATGCTGCGGCATTCCGGGAAGGTGAGCAGTTTGTTCACTCCCATAGTTTGTCTATGGTTATTTCCGGAGAAATGGAACTGAACGATGGTACAAACCGGCATGTTTTCCGAAAAGGAGATCTATACTTTGCACGTAAAAAACAATTGTTGAAGTTTATTAAAAAACCTTTGGAAAATGAGGAATTTCAGTCAATTTCGATTCTTTTTGAAGACGAATTACTAAACAATTTCAGTATCGAAAATAAAATCACAATCGATCCCAAACGCTACGACACCGCTTATATTCCGCTTTCGGATTCCGGACATCTCCGTTATTTTATGGAATCCCTGTTACAGTATCAGGATCTTTTGGAAGATAAGGCTCCGGCTTTTATAACGCTCAAACAAAAAGAGGCACTTACCTTATTGCTTGCCTATGATCCTTTATTAAAAGATACCTTATTCGATTTTACGGAACCGCATAAAATCGATCTGGAAACATTTATGCACAAGAATTACCATTTTAATGTTAAGATCGAACGGTTTGCTTATCTCACCGGCAGAAGTCTGGCTACTTTTAAAAGGGACTTTCAAAAAATTTTCCAGACTTCCCCGCGAAACTGGTTGCAACAACGGCGTTTAACCGAAGCCTATTACCTAATCGAACAACAACATAAAAAACCCAGCGAAGTCTATCTTGACCTCGGTTTCGAAGATTTATCCCATTTTTCCTTTGCTTTTAAAAAGCAATTTGGAATAACACCAACAGCGCTATTAAAATAAGTGCAATTCCTTTTATTATTTTTTATCGTTTTAATCTATCGGGTTTAACGATTTATTTCAGTAAAAAACAATTTCCAAACAAAAAGGCTGCCTTACTACTAAGACAGCCTTTTTGTTTTCTTTAATTCAATACACCCGGTTATTGGTCTTTTTTAAACATAAAATTGCCTCCTTTTTGTTTTAATACCATACTTTTTTCCGCTGGATTAAACTCCAGAATTAATCCGGCTTTATCAAATAGGAACTGGTCTTTTGCAGCAGCTTCTAACGCAATTGCCGGCTGACCGGGTGTTAGCAATTGTAACGTACTATTTTCTTTGGTGATCGTCATTTTTACCGGAATTTCGGCAGATGAATAGGTTCCCAGATATTGTTCCAAAGCTTCCGGACTTACCGCATAGGTTTTAAATTCCGGAATATCATACGGCTGGTTGAAAATCGCACTTAAAATCGTTAATGCAATCGCATTTCCACTGTAATTCGCCCCATTCGATGTCATCGCAAAAGAGATATCACCATCACTATAATAGGTAAAAGTACCATTAAATCCATCGATATTTCCGGCATGTCCGTAACCGATTTTATCATCAAACGGCATTTTAAAAAGTCCGCGTCCATAATTGTCTTCAATTGCTTTCATCGCGTCCAAACTTTCCTTTTTAAGTAGTTTCCCTTTAAAAAGGCCTTCGCTAAACACTATTAAATCGCCCGGAGTGGATACCATACCGCCGGCGCCCATCGGAATGGACATATCCGTTTCCGGTTCGGCTTTCCAGGCTTCGGCAAATCTATACGATCTGGATTCATTATTTTCAGTATTGATCTTTCCTCCAAAAAAGGTATTTTTTAAGTTCAATGGTTTCACAATATGGATTTGTACCAATTCCGAATACGGTTTTTTAAAGGTTTTCTCCAAAATATAGGTCAACAATACATAATTGGAATTGCAATATTTCCCTTTGCTTCCCGGTTCGAAATCACTTCCCCCTTTGGCGATAAGGGCAACCATTTCACGTTCTGTCATTGGTTTGGTATTCCAGTCTTCATAATCGTCATCTCTGGTAAAATCATGGATTCCGCTATGGTGGTTTAACAGTTGACTGATCGTAATTTTAGAAGCATTCGCAATCGTTGGGAAAAATTTTTCAATGGTTTGATTCAGACCTAACTTTTTGTTTTCGATAGCTTTAAAAATCAAAACCGACGTAAACGTTTTCGAGATCGATCCAATACGGTATTTTGTGTTTTCGTTCGCTTTGCGGTT
>NZ_JASLCE010000048.1 GCF_030146175.1 Flavobacterium sp.
ATCAATTAACCAGCGGTCATTTGGATCCTATTTCAAAAATCCCCGAATTTAAAGTTAGTGCCTGTCAGCTTATCCCGACCGGTAAAAAAGCCTACGTTGCTAAAGATGCGCTCGATTATAAGAGCAATTAATACAAAACGCAAAGAAGCTATCCTTCCCCCAGATCATTTTTAAGTCTTTGCTAAAACGGATTTCAGTTATCCATTTTGGTTGAATTTAATTACGATAAATATGAATCAATATTATAAACTACAAGAAGAGTTCTTTGTGGATATGCAGCGTTGTATCGGTTGTAAATCCTGTGAAACGGCCTGTGCGGAATGTGAAACCAATGGTGAAGAGTCCATGATTCACGTCAATTATGTAGATCGGGCCATAACGATCCAAACCACTGTACAGGTTTGCATGCATTGTGAAGATCCTGTTTGTGCAAATGTCTGTCCGGCCGATGCGATTACCAAAGATGAGTTTGGTATCGTACATACGGCCAATACATCCCGTTGTATCGGATGCTCCAATTGTGTAATGGCTTGTCCGTTTGGCGTACCGAAAAAAGTGGAACACTATGATCTGATGATGAAATGCAATATGTGTTACGACAGAACCAGTGTGGGTAAAAAGCCAATGTGTGCCACCGTTTGTCCGAGTGGTGCCTTGTTTTACGGAACACGGGAGGAAATGGAAAAAATGCGTCCGAACTCCTCTCCTGTTAATCAATTTGTTTTTGGTCAGGAAGTAGTCAAAACCAAAGTAAACATCATGATGCCAAAAGGTAGTACCGAATTAAAAATATTTTAAAAAACACAATAATGAGTCATCAAGATAAACATTGGAAACAAGATTTCCCGATTAACAGATCGGAAGCCAATCAGGTTAGCCGTAGGGATTTTGCAAGGCTACTCGCTGTGGTTTCTGGCGGAATGGTTGTTGGTAACGCCGCTATTGCGGCAAAAGCGGCTTTCTTTAATGAGCCTGAAAATGAAAAAAAACAAAAAATATGCAGCAAAAAAGATATTCCGGTTGGCGGAACCAAATCGTTTGTTTTAGAAAATGAGACCGTTCCCTATATCCTGATCCATACGGAAGAAGGCGAATTTTATGCCTACGAACAAAAATGTACCCATTTGTCCTGTGCCGTATACTATAAACCCGGAACATTAACAATCGAATGTCCTTGTCATAACGGTTGGTTTGATGTGAAAACCGGCAATGTTATACAAGGACCACCGCCACGACCTCTGAAAAAACTGGATGTTACTTTTGAAGGTGACACTATTTATGTACAACATCCTAAAAATGAAACCGTATGAGTACTTTCAGAACCGCACAGGAACAATCGCATCCGCAGAAAAAAAGCATGATCATGTCTGCGTTGATCACTGTCTTACTTGCAAATTTATTTATTCAGATTTGGTTGTTGTATACCGCTCTTAACAATGCATTGGAAGGACATCCGGAAGTAGCTTACAGCACTTTTATCGCATCTTCTGTCCTATTCCTCGCCAGTGTGATATGGTTGTATTTCTTACCGAGAAAAGCACATTAAAATCAGAAAAATTAAACAAATGCTACACGATACGTACAATAGAATCCATGATTATCTTCGGATATCGTTAACGGACAATTGCAATTTTCGTTGCACTTATTGTATGCCGGATGAGTCGATTTCGTTGATCCCGCAGAAAAAACTAATGCAGGCCGATGAGATTTTTAGTATTGCGGAAATATTCACAACACTCGGTGTCAAAAAAATTCGTTTAACCGGTGGAGAGCCTTTGGTTCGCAAAGATTTTGCAGCTATAATCCAACGCTTGTCCACACTTCCGGTTCAGTTGACAATTACAACCAATGGCGTGTTATTGGATCGCTATAAAGAGGTGCTTCAAAAAGCCGGAATCCATTCGGTTAATATTAGTCTCGATACACTCGATCCGGTTAAGTTTTTACAGATTACGCAAAGAGATCAGTTTCAAAAAGTATGGGATAATATCCTGATGTGTATGGATCATGGGATTTATGTCAAACTGAATATCGTTTTGATCAAAGGTTTTAACGACGATGAGGTATTCGATTTTATAAAGCTGACCAAAAGTCTTCCGGTACACCTGCGTTTTATCGAATTTATGCCTTTTGATAAAAATGAATGGAATAAAGATAAAGTGGTTCATAACCAACTGGTATTGGAATCCGTTGCACAACAATATGAATTGTTTAAACTCCGGGACGACAAAAATGACACCGCTAAAAAATTCGGGATTTTTGGTCACGCCGGTACGGTTTCCTTTATTTCCACTTTGAGTGATTCCTTTTGCGGTACCTGTAACCGGATGCGTATCACGGCCGACGGTAAGATGAAAAACTGCCTGTTTGGTGCGGAGGAATTTGACCTCCTCGGTGCTTTCCGAAAGGGTGAAAACATTATTCCTATCATCGAACGGTGTCTTCTGAAAAAACATAAAATGCTCGGCGGTCAATTTGATGATTATACACATGTCGACCCGGACAAATTGCAAAACCGAAGCATGATCAAAATTGGTGGTTAAACGTAAAACCGTAAAAATGATACCTGTAAAAGAAGCCTTACACCATATCCAACAGCAGTGTCATACCTTGCCTCCCATTCGTATTCCACTGGATAGCGCCTGCAATTTTATTGCGGCCGAAACAATCTACGCTCCTATGGATGTACCCTGTTTTGATAATTCGGCTATGGATGGCTATGCGATCCGCTACGAAGACCTCAAGAATACGATTCCACTACAATTGCATTACGAGATCGAAGCCGGAAAAACCGAAATACCGGAAGTCCACAAAGGAGAAGTCGCTCGTATTTTTACCGGAGCACCGATTCCCATTGGTTCCGATACCGTAATACCACAGGAAAATGGTACGGTTGAAAATGGAATTCTAAATTGTTTACAAGCTGTTTCCATAGGTGATCATATTCGAAAACAGGGAACACAAACCCGAAAAGGCGATCGGGTTCTATCCAAAGGGAAGCTGCTTACCGCTGAATATATCGGTTTTCTGGCCACTTTAGGAATCGATTCTGTTGTTGTTTTTCCCAAGCCGAAAGTCGGAATTATTATAACCGGAAAGGAACTTGTCCCGGTCGGAAGTACATTACAAAACGGACAAATCTACGAAAGCAATTCGGTCGCTTTAAAAGCATTATTACAGCAATTGGAGATTCCTGTTGTCTTTTCCCAATGGATTGACGATAATGAATCCGAATTGTTTCATTTTGTCTCTGAAAACCATACCAAAGTAGATGTATTACTACTTACCGGTGGTATTTCGGTTGGCGATTATGATTTTGTAAAATCGGTACTGAATAAAATTGGTACTACCGAAATCTTTTATAAAGTCCGACAAAAACCTGGAAAGCCTTTGTTTTTCGGGAAAAAGGATCATACACTTTTTTTCGGACTTCCCGGAAATCCAAGTGCGGTGGTTACTTGTTTTCATGCTTATATAAAACCCGCTTTGCTACAACTAACCGGAGATCAACCGCAAACAGAACACAATGCGATATTGCTAACACCTTATCGTAAAAAAAGCGGGCTGACGCATTTTGTAAAAGCACGAGTACAAGGTGGAAAAGCGACAATATTGGACAAACAGCTTTCGTACCAAATGGATACCTACGCTCAGGCCAATGCTTTTGTCGTATTAAATGAAGAACAGGAAGATTTTAAAATCGGCGAAAAAGTCAGGATTATTTTCTTTCGCAATTACAAGGATATAACACCATAGACAAATGATCACCATAAAAACCTATTTGCTTTCCGGAGGAAAAAGTTCCCGGATGGGAGAAGATAAAGGACTAAAATTCCTTTCCGGAAAACCAATGATCTCTTATTTAGTGGATACCTTACGACAGTTGGATATTATCCCGGTTATCATTGCGCATCATCCCGGTTATAAATCGTTTGGTCTGACCGTTATTCCGGATAAAATCAAAGACAAAGGACCATTAGGAGGTATTTATACCGCCCTTTCTCACGCCCGGGAAACCGTTCTTATTATTAGTGCCGATACGCCTTTTGTGGATTCGCAGGCTATTGAATACCTGATCAGACACCATATAGCGGATCGAATTAACGTATTGGATTACAAAGGTAAAATACAGCCTTTATGCGGTTTGTATCCTTTTCAGTTGCTGCCGAAAATCGAAAGTAATTTGATCGCAAATAAACTCAAAATGATGGATTTTGTAACCGAAAATGACGCCAATATCGTATCGATACCTTTCGAAAGCAACGGTTTTCAAAATATCAATACGCCGGAAGAATTATCGAAAGCCGAATATGAAATCAGTAACAATTTTAAAACAGTATAATCTATGGCTATACGAATATTTGGAAACCTCAACGATATCGTGAACAAACCATTTGCGGTAGACTATCCGGTTTCTTTAGGAACCTTCAAAACCATTTTACACCAACATTTTCCGGAACTCCGATCCATTAGTTTTCAAATCGCTATTGATCAGCAAATGAATGAAGACGAAACGTTACTACTAACTGAAGAGAGTGAAATTGCCTTATTGCCTCCTTTTTCAGGTGGATAAAACGTATACTATGGAACGCTATAACAGACAGCTTATTTTGCCGGGTTTTGGGATAACCGCACAACAAAAATTGACCGATGCTAAGGTACTTGTTGTTGGCGCCGGAGGTTTGGGTTGTCCCGTTTTACAATATCTCTGTGCCGCCGGTGTTGGCGAACTAGGCGTGGTCGATCCGGATACGGTTTCGCTTAGTAATTTACAACGTCAGGTGCTATACGACGAACAGGATATTGGTGATCTGAAAGTTACAATCGTACAAAAAAAACTCGCAATACTAAATAGTGACACCACCATTCGTATCTATCCGTGTCGTCTGTGTATTGATACTGTTTTTGAGCTGGTTGACTCCTATTCCATTATTGTAGATTGTACCGATAATTTTACAACGCGGTATCTGTTAAACGATGTTTGTCAACTACTGCAAAAACCATTGGTCTATGCTGCCCTTTTCCGATTTGAAGGACAATTATCCGTTTTTCATTACGGTGAAAATCCGTCCAATTTAAGGGATCTTTTTCCGGAAATCCCAAATCCGTTATATGTTCCGTCTTGTAACGAAGCCGGTGTAATTGGTGTGTTGACCGGTATTATGGGGAACTTTCAGGCAAATGAAGTCCTTAAAATTATTACCGGTATCGGGGAAGTCATGTCCGGACAATTATTGACCTTTAATTCTCTGGATTACCAATCGGAATTACTCCGGTTTAAATCGAAAACTACGGTATTCAAACCAAAAAATAAAGCCGATATTCTAAACCAATCCTATGAATATAGTTGTAAAACGATAGCACATATCAATGATTTGGAAACCTTAAAAAACGTTTTTAATCGGAAAAAAACAGTGTTAATTGATGTCCGAAATACAGATGAGTTACCCAAAATCGTCGGCTTTAATGTGATGGCGATTCCCTTGTCGGAACTCGAACAACACTTAGAGCAACTGGCCGATTCCGAAACATTGGTTTTTACCTGCCAGAGCGGTATCCGTAGCCTAAAAGCAATCGCATTGGTACAAAAACAGTATCCCGATAAAAATTACTACAACCTCAAAAACGGCATTGCCTTATTTACAAAATGAAAAACAGACAACTTAAAAACAGCTTTATTGAAGGTCCGATTTCACCGGAAAAAGTAGCGGAAAGTATCGCCGGACATCTGCATAAAACGCAAATTGGCGGGCATTCTATTTTCCTCGGACAAGTCCGAAAGGATCTGATTAATGGTAAAAAGGTCGAATCTATTGAATTTACAGCCTATACCGAAATGGCCGAGCAAAAAATAGCCGAAATACGGGAGGCTATATTTGCACGATACGATTTGGTCTGTATGCATATTTATCACAGCCTTGGTCGGATTACTACCGGTGAATTGTGCTTTTTTGTTTTTACCTCGTCCCAACATCGAAAAGCAGCAATACAAGCCTGTAATGAACTCGTTGAACGTATAAAAGCGGAAGTTCCCATCTGGGGAAAAGAAATTTTTGAAGACGAATCCTATCACTGGAAAGTCAATTGACAGATTGATCAACCGTAATTAATGCAATCCAATACACTATGGTAGATATTACTCCTAAAAATAACACCTTGCGAACCGCCATTGCTCAGGCGGTGGTTAAAGTAGGTAAAACCGAAACAATTGATGCAATCCGGAATAAAACCGTTCCAAAAGGAGATGTTTTTGAGATGGCCAAAGCAGCCGGGCTTTTTGCCGCAAAAAAAACCCCCGATATGATTCCCGATTGCCATCCGATCCCAATTGAATATACCGGAATTTCGTATGCTATCGAAGATCGAAACATAACGATACAGGTTACTGTCAAAACGATTTATAAAACGGGTGTTGAGGTTGAAGCCATGCATGCCGCATCGGTTGTTGCGCTTACTTTTTATGATATGCTAAAACCTATCGATTCGGAAATCGAGATTCAAAGTATACGCTTATTAAAAAAAACAGGCGGTAAATCGGATCACAGGGAGTTTTTTGAAAATCCGATTGCCACAGCGGTAGTGGTTTGTTCGGATTCCATTAGTAAAGGCCAAAAAGAAGATGCTTCCGGTAAGGCTATTATCGAAAAACTGGCAACGCATCCGGTAACGATCCGGGATTATACCATTATTCCCGATGGTGTCGATTCCATACAAAATAAGATCAAGGACTATCTTACGGAAAATATTGAGCTGATTCTGCTCACCGGTGGTACGGGATTATCGAAAAGGGATTTTACTCCGGAAGCCATCCGGCCCATGTTGGATCGGGAAATACCCGGTATCGGAGAATACCTGCGGCAATACGGGCAGGATCGTATGCCGTATTCCATCTTGTCACGAAGTCTGGCCGGTCTTATCGGCGATACGCTGATCATTTGCTTACCCGGCTCTACAAACGGTGCCAAAGAGTCGATGGATGCGCTGTTTCCACACGTATTGCATCTTTTTAAAATGATACATTCCGGGAAACACTAACCTTATCCGAGCCAACCTTCCCGATCGAGGCTACGGTATTGTATCGCTTCGGCAATATGAACCGGAAGTACCGATTCTGAAGCTTCCAGATCGGCTATGGTACGGGCAACTTTTAAGATACGATCGTAAGCACGCGCAGACAAATTGAGCCGTTCCATAGCATTTTTGAGTAATTGCAACGCCTGATCGTCCAAAATACAATACTCCCGAATCTGGCGGGTAGTCATTTGGGCGTTGTAATGGATGTTTTTCTGATGTTCAAAACGTCGGTTTTGTAATTGTCGGGCTGCCGTTACGCGTTCCCGAATGATCACACTGCTTTCACCGGGTTGGATATCCGATAATTTTTCAAACGGCACCGGATTCACTTCCACATGAATATCGATCCGATCCAATAACGGACCGGACAGCTTTCCCAAATACCGTTGCATTTCCATTGGCGAAGAGGCAATTGGCGCATCCGGACTGCTAAAATAACCACCCGGACTGGGATTCATACTCGCTACTAACATAAAGGAAGCCGGATAGGTTATGGTAAATTTTGCCCTTGAGATGGTCACTTCACGGTCTTCCAACGGTTGTCGCAACACTTCGAGTACTTCTCTTTTAAATTCGGGTAATTCGTCCAGGAATAAAACACCATTATGTGCCAGTGAAATTTCACCCGGTTGTGGGTAACTGCCGCCGCCAACCAGCGAAACGGAAGAAGCCGTATGATGCGGTGACCGGAATGGTCGTTGCCGAATCAATCCGCTTTCTTTGATCTTACCGGCGACACTGTGAATTTTGGTCGTTTCCAACGCTTCCTGCATCGTCATGGGAGGTAAAATCCCCGGAAATCGTTTGGCCAGCATGGTTTTCCCCGAACCCGGTGGACCGATCAATATAATATTATGGCCGCCCGCTGCAGCTATTTCCAGACATCTTTTGATGCTTTCCTGACCTTTGACATCGGCAAAATCAAATTCGGAACAATCCGATAACGGACCAAACTCTTTTTCAAAGTCGACCGTTTCCGGTTGTGGTGTGGCAATACCTTTAAAAAAATCGATGATTTCGGTTACGTTTGAAATACCGTAAACCGTTATTCCTTCAACTACAGCAGCTTCGCGTGCATTTTCTTTTGGAAGAATCAATCCTTCAAACCCTTCTTCTCGAGCTTTGATCGCAATGGGTAATGCGCCTTTAATAGGCAAAAGACTACCGTCGAGGGACAATTCGCCCATTATCATATACCGGTCGGTGTTTTCGGGATTAATCTGACCGGATGCAGCCAGTATTCCGATTGCAATGGGTAAATCGTAGGCCGATCCTTCTTTTCGCAAATCGGCCGGTGCCATATTGATCACAATCTTTTTTCCGGGTAGTTGGTAGCCGTTGTTTTTCAGTGCGGCTGCGATACGGTAACTGCTTTCTTTTATCGCATTATCCGGTAATCCAACCAAATGGTACCCGATTCCTTTATCGATATTGACTTCAATAGTGATCGTGGTGGCTTCCACTCCAAAAACGGCGCTTCCAAAAACTTTTACTAACATGGCGTAGAGTATAGCTTTAAATATACGCCTTTTTTAGTACAATTAAAACCTCGTTTTCAGCAACTTAACTGATCATTTCATTTTTAACTGCTGCATTTTTTCAATTTCCGGCAGGTCTTTTTTATACTGTTCCGGATCCCATTTCATATTCCAATAGGCGATATATTCTGTTAAGGGTGGTAGTCCCATTTTTGCCCGGCGTTTGTCTACATTGTCCGGATCTTCCAACGGTAAAATATAATTGCGGTTATTTTTCATATCCCATGCGATCTGGGAACCGTAGATTTGTTTTTTGCCCTGGCGTAGTGCGACACGGTCTTCCAATAAGGCTAGACTACTGCTTTTGGCTTTCTTATCGATTACAGCTTTTCGCATCATCGGCAGGTATTTTTCCTGAACCGGCAAATCGGCATGCTGAACAACTAAAAATAGCGTTCGGTTCTCCTCTTCTCCCACTTCATCCGGGCCTAACCAACCATACCGATCTAAGATGGCACTGACTTTTATAATATTGATCGAATCGTTTGTTCCTATTGATTTCCATAAGGCATTCATTTCGGGCGACTGGCTACCATATTTGCTCTGAATATATTCAATTTGTGCGCGGTCTTTCTGATCGTTTTCTCCTATAGTACGAAGTTCCTGAGCCAACGCTTTTTTAGATTGCTCCTGCGCCATACCGGATGATAGTGTTCCAACTAATCCTAAAAATAAAATCCAGTTTTTCATTTTTATTTTTTAAAATATCGCTTACAAACATACTATAAATAACGGATTGGTAAGCACTTACCTTTATTTTTTACACTTTTAAAATAAACTTCAAAATTTCTTCCAAATTGGAATCGTATCTTAGCTTTATGAAAATTCTGATTGTAGAAGACGAAAAAGAACTGGCTCAGGACATCGCCCTGTATATGTTGGGCGAAAACTATTTGTGTGAAATCGCTTCCACCTATTTTCAGGCGTTGGAAAAAATCAGTTTGTACAATTACGATTGTATACTGCTGGATCTGATGCTTCCGGGTGGCGACGGACTTAAGATTCTCGATGCGCTAAAAGAACAACGCAAAACAGACGGTGTGATCATTTTATCGGCCAAAAATGCGTTGGAAGATAAAATTAAAGGCCTTCAACTCGGCGCCGATGATTATCTGGCTAAACCATTTCATCATTCGGAACTCGCCGCCAGAATTCATTCGGTGATCCGTCGGAAACAATTTGACAATTCCGATGTGATTGCGCTTGAGGAATTGCGAATCGACCTACAGGCCAAAACCATTACGGTTAACGATAAACCGGTGCTGTTAACCAAAAAAGAATTTGATCTGCTATTGTTTTTTATCGGAAATAAAAACAAAGTCATTCCCAAAAGTGCTCTGGCCGAACACCTGTCGGGCGATATTGCCGATATGTTTGACAATCACGATTTTGTTTATGCACATGTTAAAAATCTAAAACGAAAACTGACCGAATCCGGTTATAACAATTACCTGAAAACAATTTACGGAACCGGTTATAAATGGGAAATATGAATAAACTATTACACAAACCTTTTAAGGCCTTTACCATTTATGCACTGCTGATTCTCGCAGCGAGCATTCCCGTTTATTATTATGTTGTAGATTTTATCTGGAATAAAGAACTGGACGAACACAACCAGATCATAAAAGAA
This sequence comes from Flavobacterium sp., assembly GCF_030146175.1. GTDB lineage: Bacteria > Bacteroidota > Bacteroidia > Flavobacteriales > Flavobacteriaceae > Flavobacterium. Next base: position 10,246 of record NZ_JASLCE010000048.1, read on the forward strand.
CGGATCGAAACCCGAATGACCACCATTCGGATGCCCGAACAAAAACTCGATACCATTATTAAATTTTGGAATATCATGCAACCGGGAACCACTATGGTTCCGGTAGCAGTTCCGTTACAAAAAGACAGCATTTATACCGTAATCCGGGAAAACCAACACGGCGACAAAACCGAACTGGATCGCTTTAGAGGTTTGGCCGCACCGATTACCATTGCCGACAAACACTATCTTCTGACAGTGGAAACCAATGTGGAAGAAACTGATGAAACACTAGTCGCCATTGCACTCGTAACATTTGCTTTTTTTAGCTTACTCGTAATCGGTTTTATCGTTCTGAATAAACGAATCGCCCGTCGGATCTGGCAACCGTTCCAAAATACACTTGAAAAACTAAAAACATTCGACCTCGCAACCCATAACGATATCACATTTGAAAAATCGGATATCGAAGAATTCGAAACCCTGAATCAGACCTTAACCAAACTGATCGATAAAAATATCACGGTCTATCAACTACAAAAACGATTTATCGAAAACGCCTCCCACGAGTTGCAAACGCCATTGGCTGTATTAAAATCGAAAGCCGATTTACTGCTGCAGCAAAAAAACATTACGAGCGAACAACTCGAAATCCTGAATGCCTTTAATATTCCGCTTTCCCGGGTAACACGGATTAATAAAAACCTGTTATTACTCGCGAAAATCGAAAACCACCAGTTTGAAAATACCGAAGCGAATGACCTTTCGGCTGTCGTATCGGAAAGTCTCGAAATGCTATCCGATTATAGTGTCGACAAAGGAATTCAGCCGGAATTTTATCCGTTGGAAACAATTACCGTTTCCTGTAACCGATCGTTGTTAGAAATATTAATCAATAACCTACTGACGAATGCGATACGCCATAATAACGTAAACGGAAAACTGATAATCGAAATAAAAGACAATGCGCTTTCGGTTACCAATTCGGGGATTGATCCGTTGCGTTCCGGGGAATTGTTTCGCCGTTTTTCGGTTTCTTCTTCCGAAACAACCAATAGTGGCCTCGGATTATCCATTGTTAAGGAAATCTGCAACCGCTATCACTGGGACATTATATACGATTTTGATCAAAATAAACACCGATTTACCGTTCGTTTTTAAAAATTCAGAATATCTTCTAAATTGATTTGGAGCTTTGGTCTATCAATTATTTTAAAGACCAATTTCATGATGACCTCCAAGCCTTTTTTTCAAAATATCGGTTTCCTCAAATCGGTATTTTTTATCCTTTTGCTATTTTTTTGTAGCGGAATAACATTCGCGCAGAATACTACTGTAACCGTATCGGGTACAGTTCTTGATCCGACAAAAAAACCGGTGCCGTTTGTAAACGTTATTGTCAAAACAGAAAAAGACAATGCTTTTGTTACCGGTACGATTACCTCTGAAACCGGACGCTATAGCCTTAGCGATCTTCGTCCCGGAAATTATGTCCTCGAAATTTCGTATATTGGTTATACCACAAAGCAGTCTCCGTTATTTGTTGGTACCCTAACGCCAACCCTCGAAATTCCTCCTATCGAATTGGCCGAAAGCAGTACCGCTTTGGATGAGGTTACGATCACGGTTAACGCCGATAAAAACGCTGAAAAGATGGATAAGAAAACCTATGCGATAACCGATAACATCAGTCAGTCCGGTGGTTCCGTATTACAAGCCATGCAAAACCTACCCGGAATTAGCATACAGGATGGAAAAATCCAGTTACGCGGAAACGATAAAATAACCATTCTGGTAGATGGCAAACAAACCGCGATGACCGGTTTTGGAGGGCAATCCGGATTGGATAATATTCCCGCATCAGCTATTAAGGATATCGAAATTATCAACAATCCTTCCGCACGCTACGACGCCAATGGAAATGGCGGTATCATCAATATCATTTACAAAAAAAATAAACAGGACGGTTTTAACGGAAAAGTTGGTCTTACCTCCGGATTGGGGGCACTATGGGTACGTAAGGAAAACCTTCCGGACATCCGACCACAATTTCAGGCCACTCCAAAGGTGAACCCTTCCCTATCGCTCAATTACCGAAAAAACAAAGTAAATCTGTTTTTTCAGGGCGATTATCTTTTTACCCATACGCTGAATAAAAATGAGTTTGTAGACCGTACATACGACGACGGAACCATTATCCGCCAGCAAACCAAACGAAACCGTGAAACCGGATTCCTAACCTTAAAAGCCGGTGCCGACTGGGAGATCAATGCGGATAATACGCTAACGGTTTACGGATTGTTTAGCAGTGAAAAAATTATCGATCGCGGTGATGAACCTTTTTACAATCAGGACTTAAGTCAACGGTACCGCTTGTGGCAGTTTTTGGAAGATGAGTTAAAAACCACTGCGATGTTTAGCAGTACGTACCAACATAAATTTAAAGAAGCGGGTCACCAATTAAATATCGGTTTTAATTATACTTTTCACCGGGAAGACGAAAAGTATTACTTCGACAACATTATGCCGGATTATACCGGAAAAGATGCTTTTAAATTACTATCCGACGAGCATGTAGCCGATTTTACCGTGGATTATATTCGTCCGATGAAATACGGTCGTATCGAAGGTGGACTTAAATTCAGAAGACGGGAAATTCCAACCGATATGCAATTTTTCCCGGGTCTTAATTCTCCATTGGATGTGAACGCCGGCGGATGGGCTACGTATAAGGAAACCATTCCGGCCGTATATGGGAATTATGTTTTTGAAAATAAAAAATTTGAAGCCGAGCTTGGATTACGCCTCGAATATGTAAAACTCAACTACGATGTGAACCCCGGTCATAATACGTATAGCAGCGACGGTTATGAATATACGCAGCCTTTTCCGAATCTCCGATTGGCGTATAAACTGAACGACCACAACAAATTGTCCTTCTTTTACAGTCGTCGCGTTGATCGTCCGAATGAAATCGATATCCGCATTTTTCCGAAATACGATGATGCCGAAATTATAAAAGTCGGTAATCCCGAATTGCGACCACAATTTACCAATTCACTGGAACTGGGTTATAAAAACACCTGGGATAGCGGTAACCTGTATTCGGCAGTTTACCATCGTTTTGCCAACGGTACCATCACACGGATTTCCAGTACGGTACCGGGAAGCACGCTTATTTATGCGATCTTTCAGAACGTAAACGAAAGTTACAACACCGGAATCGAAACCATTCTTTCCCAAAAGCTAACCTCCTGGATGAAATTCAACTGGAATGCGAACCTGTATGAAAACCAGATCAATGCGTTTACCGTGACCAATAAATATCCGGTAACCCATACGTTTAGCGCGCCGAAACAACAGCAATTCTCCGGAAATTCAAAGCTTAACCTGTTTTTTAACCTGCCGAAAAAGTTTGATCTGCAACTTACGGGTTCGTACCAACTGGCCGACATCATTCCACAGGGAAAAACCAACAATCGGTTTACGATGGATCTTGGGATCAAAAAATCGATTCAAAACGGGAAAGGAGAATTATTCCTGAATGCGTCCGATCTACTGAATTCCCTTGTTATCGAAAAAGAAATTCAGGGCGACGGTTTCCGCTATACCAGCAAAGATTACTATGAAACTCAGGTAATCCGACTTGGGTATACGTATAAGTTTTAAACCTTAATCTATAGAACAACATGAAATCGATCCATTTGTTTTTAGGGCTATTTCTTTTCTGTTTTTCCGTTTCAAACGGGCAAATCAGCACGGATTCCATTGCTTCGGATTCGTTATTACAACCGAAAAATCCGGGATTAAAGTTCAATTACAAGCAACTTATTATCCCGGCAGCGTTGATCACCTATGGAATTATCGGGATTGAAAGCGATGCGATCAAATACTGGAATTCGGAACTAAAAGAAGAAGTAACCGAAAACATCGATAAAAAAATCTCTGTGGATGATTTTTCCCAATATGCTCCGGCTGCGGCTGTGTATGCCTTAAATCTGGCGGGTATTCAGGGAAAACACAATCTAAAGGATCGAAGCATTATTCTAGCGACATCCTATATGATCATGGCCGGAACGGTATTTAGCGTTAAAAGTATGACGCATATACAACGACCGGACGGCAGTACCAACAATTCTTTTCCTTCCGGACATACGGCCACTGCTTTTGCCGGTGCCGAATTCCTGTGGCAGGAATACCGCGATGTCTCCATTTGGTATGGTATTACGGGTTATGCTGTGGCCGCCGGAACCGGTTTTTTCCGGATGTATAACGACCGACATTGGTTTACCGATGTGGTTGCCGGCGCCGGAATCGGTATTTTAAGTACCAAAGCAGCGTATTGGCTTTATCCGTATATCAATAAAAAACTGTTTAAATCCCATACCGAAAGTAAAGTAATGATCAGTCCGTTTTATAACGGTGATCAGGGTGGTTTGGGACTTTTATATCATTTTAAATAAAACATAAAACATTTTTTACAAAAAGCGTAAAACATCAAACCAAATTTTTACTTTTGGCCTGTTTTTATTCAAACATAATTATGGGATTATTTAACGCCATCATGGGCAATGCTTCTGAAGTAAGCACCGAAAAAATAGCCAAAGAATTTGAGCCTATTTTAATTGACGGAGAACATATTGAAATTGCTTTTAAAGTGATTCGCGATATGTTTGTCTTTACCAACAAACGTTTAATTCTGGTTGACAAACAAGGATTAACCGGTTCGAAAGTAGACTATCAATCGATACCGTATACCAGTATCAAGAAATTTTCGAAAGAAAGTGCCGGTCTTATGGATCTGGATGCCGATTTGAAAATCTGGATTACCGGTGAAGCCGCTCCAATTAAAAAGCAGTTCGGTAAAAACGATAACATCAATGCGGTTTATAAAATTTTAAGTCAGCATATTCTAAAATAAAAAAAGCCTCCGCAATGCGGAGGCTTTTTTGTTACTTTTTATATTTCGCGATGGCGGTTTCCATCCAGATTTTATATTCTTCTACATCCGGCGTATAGCCTACCGGTTCTGACAATCGGTTTTCCTGATTGTCCAATATGATATAATACGGTTGTGCATTCGCTTTATAATGCGTAATCTGGAAATCGCTCCATTTGTTTCCTATCGTTACGATTTCTTTTCCGGTTTCTTTGGAAACATATTGCTCCTGCTTTGGTAATTCGCGTTTGTCGTCTACATATAACGAAATCAATACCACATCTTTTTTCAGGATCGAAAGAATTTCAGGTTTCGACCAAACGAAATCTTCCATTTTACGGCAGTTTACACAGGCAAATCCGGTAAAATCCAGTAATATTGGTTTGTTAACCGATTTCGCATATGCCATTCCTTTCTGATAATCGGTAAAAGCCATGATATCGTGAGGACCTAATTTGGCTCCATCCGGTAATGCTTCTGTCGTTGCCGCTCCGCCTCCTTTGCTATTTCCTACGCCATATGGACTTTCACTATACGTCATTGGTGGCGGGAATCCCGAAATTAGTTTTAACGGTGCGCCCCATAAGCCCGGAATCATATAAATGGTAAAAGACAATACTAAAAGTCCTAATCCCAATCGTCCTACGGAAATATGCGATAGCGGACTATCGTGCGGTAAGGTGATTTTTCCAAAAAGGTATAAAGCCAAGGTTCCGAAAATCGCAATCCAGATCGCCAGGAATATTTCTCTTTCCAACAGGTGTGTTTGCAATACCAAATCGGCATTTGACAGGAATTTAAAAGCTAAAGCCAATTCCAGGAATCCTAAAAACACTTTTACAGTGTTTAACCAACCACCGGATTTTGGTAATGAATTTAACCAACCCGGGAACATTGCAAATAACATAAATGGTAAAGCCAATGCTGTCGAAAATCCTAACATCCCTACGATTGGTGCGATACCTCCTTTGGAAGCCGCTTCAACCAATAACGTACCCACAATCGGACCGGTACAAGAGAAGGAAACGATTGCCAGTGCCAAAGCCATAAACAATATTCCGATGATTCCGCCTCTATCGGCCTGACGGTCTACTTTATTCGCCCATGAATTTGGTAACATAATTTCGAATGCTCCTAAGAAAGACGATGCAAATACCACTAATAGTACAAAGAAAATAATATTAAACCATACGTTTGTGGACAATGCATTTAGCGCATCGGCTCCAAAAACAGCGGTTACGAATGATCCTAACAATACATAAATAATAATGATCGAAGCGCCATAGAACACCGCATTACGGATTCCCTGTGCTCTGTTTTTACTTTGCTTGGTAAAGAAACTTACCGTCATTGGGATCATCGGGAAAACACATGGTGTTAACAAGGCGGCAAACCCGGAAAGAAACGCAATGATAAAGATGGTAAACAATCCTTTTTGTTCTTCTTTTTTACCTACCGGTTGAACGGTTTCTGTTGTTGTTCCTGCTGTCACAAAAGTAGTACTGTCAGCCGCAGGTGCTACGGATGCCGAATCGCCCGTTGTTACCGGAACGACTTCGGAAGCGTCTATTTTTAACGCCGGAAGTGTAAAATCAAATACTTTATCCTGTTGGATGCACGCTTCTTTACAAACCTGATACGAAACCGCTACTTTAAGCGTTTTCAGGTTTGGATTGGTTACTTTAACGGTTTGCGTAAACCGTGCTTTGTTGGCAAAATAGTATTCGTCAACTTCGAAAACATCGTTGTAAACCTTTTTGTATTCACTCTCTTTGGTCTTTCCAACCAGTTCGAAATTTCCTTTCTGGTCTTTATAAGTAAATTCCGTTGGTATGACACCTCCTTCCGGTGTAAACTGGGAATACATATGCCATTCGTTATCAATTGTGGCTTCGAATACTAAAACGACTTCGTTATCGGATTTTTTTTCTACGGAAGTTTTCCATTTAACAGGATCCAACATCTGAGAAAACCCAGATTGAACAACTATCATTAGTAAGATTAAAAAAATATTTCTTTTCATCACTCTATAAATTAAGAATTATGGTCTTTTATTTTGTTTTCACTTGCTAAAAATAACAAAATGTTATAAATTTAAATTTAATCATAAAATATAACAATTATGAAATCAAAAAAATTAAAAAAAAGTAGCAATCTTCTGAGCAAATCAGAACTTGGTAAAATTAATGGTGGAAGAGTTGCTATTGTTGAATGTGCAAACGGATATGAATATTGTTTTGCAAGTGGTCTAACACAATCTCAGATTGTCGGAATCTGTGCTAATCATGGAGGATTTGTTCGACAAAAATGGGGTTAAAATTGTACTTAAACAGGTGACAGATAATCTGTCATCTGTTTTAAAACTATTTATTTTCATGTAATTCTATTTTTATAATGTTATTGGTTGCTTGTTCAATTCTAAAACGGCGGTCGGAGCGTTTTCCCACTACCCAAACGATTTCATTTCCGGAACACAACAACCAGCTATTTTCTTTATCGATCAGCGAAAACTTCTCATCTTTAAAGTATTTACTGATTTTTTTTCGGCCTGTCATTCCGGATGGGTAAAAGTAATCACCTTCTTTCCATTTTCGTAAGATCAGTGGTAATTTTAACTTATCTTTATCAACAAAGATAACCTTACCACCCCGGTCTTCTGTAACATTTGTTACGGAGTATACTGTTAACCGTCCCTGCTCTAATGTTACTTCCTGATTTTCGGTTATTTCAACCGATTCTGTCAGAGGTTTGTGTTGCTTTTCCAACACTAAATAGTCACGGTCTTTTAAGATTCGGTAGTTTTCGGAAAACACCTGTTTCCCCGACTGAGCATTGATCAGATTATAAATATCGTCCCAGGCCGTAAATCCGTAGGGTTTTAACCATTGGTACAAATACGCTTTATAATTGGGGATCAATTTTAGTTTTTCAATCGCGATATGCAACTGCTCTCCTTTTTCGGTTACTATTTTGCCATATAATTCCGTAACGGCATCCTGTACCAACGTTTCCGTTTGTTGCAGATGTCCGATCGTGTCCTGAAAACCGTTTAAAAAATTCGGATTCAGTTCTTTTAAAATCGGTACGACCTGATGGCGTAAACGATTTCGCAGGTATTTATCGGAGGCATTACTACTGTCTTCCCGCCATGCTATGGAATTGGCCGTAGCATAAGCTTCGATTTCATTACGTCCAAACGGCAATAAAGGGCGGATAATTTTACCATTTTGTGCCGGAATTCCGGTTAATCCTTCCAATCCGGTACCTCTGGTGAGGTTGATCAAAAAGGTTTCCAGTGTATCGTCGAGATGATGCGCCGTAAGCAGGTAATCGAAACCTTCGCTTTCTAATAATTCGGAAAACCAGTTGTATCGCAATTCACGTGCAGCCAGTTGTATGGAGCATTTTTCGGTTGCGGCATATTCCTGAGTCGCAAAACGGGTTGTAAAAAGTCGGATGTTTTGTCGCGCGCACCACTGTTTTACAAAGTTTTCGTCGCCATCACTTTCAGCGCCACGAAGTCCAAAATTACAATGCGCCACTGCAACGGTATAGGGCAATGCCCGAAACAATTCTAACAGCACCATACTATCGATACCGCCACTAATGGCCAACAGCAATTTTTTTCCTTCGAGGAAAGCAAAATTGTCGTTGAGGTGTTGCTGTAACTGTTCTCGCATTTTTATTTTTTTTTGTCCTATTGGAGATTTTACAAATTTACGAAATGTACGGATTAACCTATCGCTATTTCAAGTACTTCCCGCATGGCTTTGGCTTTTAACAGGCATTCGTCGTATTCCTGTTCCGGTAAAGCCGCGGCCGTAATCGCACTCCCTACGGAAAAAGAGACATATTGTGTTGCCACATTGTATAAAATACTACGGATAACCACATTAAAATCGAAATCACCTTCCGGGGTAAAATAGCCCATCGCACCGCTATAAAGGCCTCTTTTGGTTTCTTCCAGTTCTTCAATTCGTTGCATGGCGGCTATTTTGGGCGCACCGGTCATACTTCCCATCGGAAAGGTTGTTTTGATAACTTCTACCTGTGAAATGCCTTCTTTTACTTCTGACACTACCGTAGATATCATCTGATGTACCTGTTTAAAAGTATAAACACCACACAATTCTTCAACCTGTACGCTCCCCTTTTGGGCAGTGTGCGACAAATCGTTGCGAACCAGATCAACGATCATGATATTTTCAGAACGCTCTTTCGGGTTTTCGGCTAATGCGGCTTTAATACGGTTATCTTCCGCTAGGTCTTCATGACGTTTTGCCGTTCCTTTTATCGGTTGTGATATAATTTTTGTCCCTTCTTTTCGTAAATAACGCTCCGGAGAAGCCGATAACAGGTAGTGTTTGTTGTGCTTAAAAAAAGTCGCAAATGGCGGTTCTGAAATTGCATTCAACTGTTTGTAAGTCTGATACGGATTAATCGTGGCCTTTTCTGCAAAAAATTCCATACAAAAATTAGCTTCGTAGCAATCGCCACGATGAATATGTTCCAACATTTTGTTGACTTTAAACAGGTATTCCGACTTACTAATACGTTGTTGAATTTGAATCGAATCCGCTGTTTCGGCAACCGGTATTTGTTGCGACAATATTTCATTCCAATCGTCTGTCATTTCATCATCACACATCGTCAAATAGTGTAATTCCACTTTATCACCTTTTAACAGGATTACCTTTTTAGGCTGAAAAAAGAACAAATCCGGAAACCCTAAACCGTCATAATTCTCCGATTGCAAGAATTCCGTATCGTTTTTCAGATCATAGGACAAATAGCCAAAAAGCCAGTCTTTTGCCTGCGATTGGTACTGATTCAAGTCGTCGAAAGCATTTTTAGTGTCGGTTTGGATTGCGGTAAAAGCATCTACGGCCAACAAAACATCATAACTGCCATAGTGCTGCGGATATTCGTTACTGTCGAGCCATGCGATTTCCCGGAATTGTTGCGCCCAAAACAACAACTTCTCTTTAAAAGCTATCGGATCGGGTATTTTTTTTAGTATCGTTGTTCTCAAAAAGTCGGATTTAAGTTTTCAAAAATACAAAATACCTGTTTGCTGTAAAAGGCCAACAAAAAAGGACTCTCTGATTTCAGAAAGTCCTTAAATTATTGGGTTTATACTCGCTATTCTTTAAAAGAACAGATTCGACCAGCCTTCCCAGCCGGATACAATGTCTCTTAAATATTGATGGCAGTTGATTTTGGCATCACAGATATTTTCTTCTGCAACAGTAATGATGCATTTTTCAGTTTGCGCCATATAGTCGGTTACCAACATAAAAAAATCACTTGCCGAATTGGCATCACTCGTATCGATGATTCTGTGAAGCTCATTTTTAATTTCTAAATTTCCCATATCCATATCCAATTAATCATAGTCGTTTTACTTCATCATTGTACAATTTATCCGGTAACTGCATTATTCCGGCTATTGTAAGCTTCATTATTCGTGCAATACCAGAATCGGAATTTTAGAATGATACGACAGTTTCTGAGTCAAACTCTGTTTGAACAATTCTTCAAAGAAGGAACGTTTGTAGGTAACCATCGCCAGGATATCGATGTGCTGGTTATCCAGGAAGTCGTAAATGGTTTGTTTTACATCGTCGTCGGGAACGATAAAAAACTCCACCGGCTGTTTTTCGAATTCTTTTTTCCAGGCAATAATTTCTTCATCATCTCCTTCAAAGTTTTTGGTCTTTACTGCCAGGCATTTAATTTTCGCATTAAACATTTTGGCAAACTGAATCACTTCATACAGTGCTTTTTTGTCCTGATCGCGGAACCGTGTCGTAAAGGCAATATTCCGGATCACATCAAATTTAGCTTCGTTTGGTACACTCAGTATATTTTTATGAACATTGGTAATCGCACTTCCGGTATTGGAACCGAAAAAGGTTTCCTGCCATCCGGACGCACCGGTAGTTCCCATCACGACCAAATCGATCGTTTCGTCTTTCACGACTTCTTTGATCGAATGAATCAGGTCGCCCTGCATCAGGATATGGTTCATTTTGATATATTCCAGATCGTTATCCTCTGCAATTTTTCGCAAATATGGAATCTGATCTTTAAAATTCTCAAATTTGTCCAATTCTATTGTTTCAAAAACTTCTACTATGGCCGTAGCGTGTCCTTCATAGGAAATCGGTGGTAAATCATAAACATGCAAAACGAGTACTTCCGCCTGTAGTTTGTTAGCAAATTTTAAGGCGTACACAAATGCATTGTTGGCTGTTTCTGAAAAATCGGTAGGGAAAAGTATCTTTTTCATGATTTATGCTTTGATTTATAGTTTCTATAAAGTTAGTAAAAGAATTATAAAAAACATATTACAAAAATCAGTTTCACAATTATTTAACCCTCCTAAAACCGCTTTGTTTTAAACCGCATTTCTTTTGTACCTTTGCAATCATTTAGCTTGATCCATATGATTTCACACGATACTATAGTTGCACTGGCGACACCTTCGGGAGCCGGTGCCATTGCTGTAATCCGTATTTCGGGAAAAGACGCCATTACACTTGCGGCATCGGTTTTCCAATCGGTTTCCGGAAAAGATCTGACCAAACAACGTACCCATACCTTACATCTGGGACATATTGTAGAGGGTGAAAAGGTCTTGGATCAGGTTTTGGTATCGTTGTTTAAAGGAACGAATTCGTATACCGGAGAGAATACTGTTGAAATCTCATGTCACGGATCGACTTTTATACAGCAGCAAATCATACAATTACTCCTTCGCAAAGGCGCGCGAATGGCGAATGCCGGGGAATTTACCTTACGCTCGTTTTTAAACGGCAAAATGGATTTATCCCAAGCCGAAGCCGTAGCCGATTTGATCGCCTCGGATAACGAAGCGTCGCATCAAATCGCAATGCAACAGATGCGTGGTGGTTTTAGTAACGAAATTGCGAAATTACGCGAGGAACTATTGAATTTTGCCTCATTAATCGAACTCGAACTGGATTTTGCAGAGGAAGACGTCGAATTTGCCGATCGAACACAATTCTATGAACTGCTAAACCGTATTGAATTTGTCTTAAAACGACTGATCGATTCGTTTGCCGTTGGAAATGTGATCAAAAACGGAATTCCGGTAGCCATTGTAGGTGAACCGAATGTTGGGAAATCAACCTTATTAAATGCGTTGTTAAATGAAGAACGCGCCATTGTTTCGGATATCGCCGGAACTACGCGTGATACCATCGAAGATGAATTAGTGATCAACGGAATTGGATTTCGTTTTATCGACACCGCCGGGATTCGCGATACGGCCGATTATGTGGAAAGTATCGGAATTAAAAAGACTTTTGAAAAAATGGAACAGGCTCAGGTGGTTGTCTACTTGGTTGATGGTTCTTCCATTACCGGTGATAATCTAAAAGCGATTCAGGTTGAAATTGAAAAGATCAAAAACCAGTTTCCGTTAAAACCGTTATTGGTTATCGGAAATAAAGCAGATAAAATTAGCGAAGCGGATAAAGCCGTTATCGAAACGGAAATCCCGGGAATTTTATTGATCAGCGCAAAAGAAAACCGGGGCGTTGAGACGTTAAAAGAAAAATTATTGTCGTTCGTAAACACCGGAGCGTTGCGTAACAATGAAACGATCGTTACCAATACCCGTCACTACGATTCGTTATTAAAAGCGTTGGAAGAAATCCAAAAAGTACAATGGGGATTGCAATCCAATCTTTCCAGCGACCTTATGGCGATTGATATTCGTCAGGCATTATTCTATTTTGGTGAAATTACCGGTCAGGTGACGAATGATGAATTATTGGGGAATATTTTCGCGAATTTTTGTATTGGAAAGTAGTCTCTTCAAAATCAGGTAAGCCAATTGAAATAAACTTTATAAGCACGGATTATAAATCCGCGTTATCGGGAAACTCTATAAAACTTTGAGCCAACCTCAAAATCGCAACCGTCAAAAACAATGACAGACGAATTAAAAACAGCAATCGAAAGACTTTACGCGACCTTTTCATGCTATCCAGCTAATGGAACAATGGAAGGTTGTCCCTGTTGTGTGTCCGCTACCGACAAGGAAAAGATACATACCAAGCCGCTTCGGCAATTAGATGGTGAAGATCTTTCGAGGTATGCTTTTAAAGCACTGACAACATGGGGAAACACCGATGACTTTAAACATTATTTACCCCGGATTTTTGAGTTACTTTCAACCACAGACTTCATCGTTGACACCTTTGTTGTTTTGGGTAAGCTTAACTATGCTAAGTGGAAAACCTGGCCAGCTGAAGAACAAAAAGCGATTAACGCTTTTTTAATGGCCTGGTGGATCGATAGTATAAAACACCAAAATTACTTTAACAATGATCTTTTTATAGAAATTTACAAATTGTTTGAAGTTATAAATCCTCTTCTCGACAACTGGCGCATCACTTTTGACAACAACAGTTTTAAAAACCTGATTGACTTGCTTGATTCGTATTATTACGACCTGATAAAGATAAGCAGGAAGTCAGAAGGACTTGATCAAGCTGCTATTGCCACACTGCAAATGTGGCTGATCAACAAACAAGAGCTACTAGAACAGGGATTCTTCTATTATGAAACTATTGACAAAGAATTTGCCGAAAGAATATCAAACGCACTTTATATAATTGAACATAGCATATAATCTCCTTATAATAGCATCAGGAAGTAATTAAGATATAAATCACAAACAGAGCCATTTTTTGATTAAACAAGGATGGAAACCAAAAACACGTACAGCCTATCAAAATGAAGAATGTCCTATTACTCCTTGCACTTACGCTTATCACCCAATATTCAAAAGCACAGGACTATTTCAAGCCTATCGATTCCATCGTAAAACTTTATGAAGATAAAGACATTCCCGGATTTGCAGTCGTTGTTAGTAAAAACGGAAAAACGCTTTACAGCAGAAATGCCGGATATGCCAATTTGGAAAAAAAAGAAAAGATAACCGACAAGACTGTTTTTACACTCGCTTCCACTTCCAAGCAATTTACAGCCGCATGCATCGTGCTGTTACAGCAACAAGGCAAGCTAAGTCTTGACGATAATCTTAAAAAATACATCCCCGAATTCCCTGAATATGCCCAAAGGATAACAATCAACCAACTACTCAATCATACCGCAGGACTAAAAGACTACCGTGCTTTGGCAATGCTAAGAGGAGAAAACGCCGATCATTATACTTCCACGGCGATTAAAGACCTGCTTATACTACAAGAACTCAATTATGAACCCGGAGAAAAGTGGAACTACAGTAACTCGGGCTACTGGTGTCTGGCACAAATCGTAGAAAAAGTGTCTGGCCAGACTATCGCGGCATTTGCAGAGGAAAACATCTTCCGCCCTCTTGGCATGAAAGACACGCGTTATGTCATTAAACCACACAATAAGGTAAAAAATAAAGCGATTGGCTACCAAAATGACGGGACTACCTACCATCCTAGTGATGTAGATGAATTTGCCGTTGGTGGCGCAGGCGTATACAGTACGTCAAAGGATCTTCAAAAATGGCTTACCGAAATGGAATCACACCGTGTATTTGGTACTACTTTTTGGAATACTATGTTATCCGAAAATCCGGCAAAAGGTAAAAATTTCACATATACTAAAGGGCTGTTTCATTTTAAATATGCCGGACACAATATGATCAACCATGGTGGCGACGTAGTAGGATTCCATCCAATAACCGCCTATTTTCCTAAAGAAAAGATAGCGGTGGTCATTTTAGGAAATGATGATGATTTTGAACGCTATGCCATATTAGGTGCTGCAGTTGATCTGTTATTGGGTGATCAATACGACTATCCGAAAGCAGAAACCAGCATTGTCGCCAAACCAGATGAGGCAAAGCCTATTTCAATAGATCCGTTGCTTTTGGAAAGCTATACCGGAAATTATGAACTTACACCGGGGTATATCATAACAATTACTCACGAA
>NZ_JASLCE010000082.1 GCF_030146175.1 Flavobacterium sp.
ATTTCTGCATAATAAAATGTCACCTTCAAGGTAACTTTCATAGGACCCGTTATCCATACTGTCGCCTTTGACTTCAAAGCACATGTATTCGCCACGATGCTCGACGTCGTCAGTAAATGGAATAGTAGGAAGGCTTTCGGTGAATTCTTCGTCGGCAAAGCCATTCAGGTAACCAGCTTGCGCGTATTGATTTACAAGCGGCACGTTCATAATCTTTAAATCGGAAAAAATTACAGGTGAACCGTTCTCGTTAGTCGCCTTTTGTTTTTTGGCTAACAGGCTTTTCATGAAAAATGCGGTCGTCTCGGGGATTTTTCGTTCGCCTTTTTCCCAGTACTGTATCGCTCTAATACCGACGCCAATCGATTTTGATAGCTCAGACTGCTTCATGTTCAAGTTTTTTCTGATTTCTTTGAATTCTAAATAGTTCATAATGAGATTTTTGTAAAAATTAAACAAAATAAAACGCAAATTGTACTCTTTTTTGTTTTGTAAACACGAACAAAATTCGCATATTTGTCGTGTAGCATTTAAGATTGATGCAAATATACGAAATATATGCAACATTTAACAGTGTCATTTATATCAGTGTAATTAGGTGAGGCTCTTAGAATACAGTGTTTTATTTTGTTTCATTGGGTTGTAGGTGTAAAATGTAAAAACACGAACATAGTGCGTAATCGTGCGCGTTTAAATTTTTTTGTGGAACTATTTGCGTAAAAAC
The DNA here is from genome assembly GCF_030146175.1 of Flavobacterium sp. Taxonomy (GTDB): domain Bacteria; phylum Bacteroidota; class Bacteroidia; order Flavobacteriales; family Flavobacteriaceae; genus Flavobacterium. The sequence continues at coordinate 725 of NZ_JASLCE010000082.1, forward strand.
TATACTAAATATAAAATTTATTTTAATCAATTTCTTTAAACAACCAAATTATTTATCAACCATGAAAAGAAACCGAGAGTTAATTGAAAAACGAAAAGAATTCGTTACAAACTATGTGACGGATAATCAAAGCAAGCAAATGAAGGTAATTGTCAATGAATTGACAGAGATGTTGTTTTTATCAGAGCGTACTATTTACAACATCCTTACAGACGATCAAAATGATTACTGAAATTGTACGTCTCGATAAAGGATGGAACCTCTTCTGGTTCTGCCAGGATAACAAAGAACCGGATTCCTTTGGTTCGGTTGTGTATAAAGCCGGAAACTGCAGTAAAAGGCTGTTTAAAATGGAACTGCCATTATAAAAGAATAACAAACGGTGCCGTGCCGGATGTAGCAAGCAGTTAAGTACATTTCTAAAAAAGGGTAACGCCTCTTTGGTTTCTGAAAAACAGGCCTGTAAGCCGGTTTAAAGAGACCTGAATCAATGACTATTGTTTCGTGGCGCCTTACAGATACTAAAAAAATAAAGCGAAAAAAGAATAGGTTTTTTAAGCATTGGCTTGGAGAACAGAGGACTTTTTTGTGCTTTTTGAAACGATACTCCTTTTAGATTAAAGCTTACAAGAACTATAAATACAAATGAAAACCCTAAACTATGAAAAGAAAAAAGAAAGCAACTAAAGGAAAGAAAGGAGTGTTTGATGAGCAGGAAAAAGATATTGACGATATTATTGATGATATCGCCTATTTGGATGAGCGTCAGAACATTAAAAAAAGCAAAAGCTTTTTAGATAATATGTACCTGATAAATAAGGAAGAATGAATTTGGAAAATTTCAAAATCCTATTTATAGGGACAGCAGTAGCTTTTTCAGGTGGACTATTGCGCGTGTTGATTTCAATCCAGAATAAAGAAAAAAAGCAGCCCTGGGAACACATTGTAACATTGTTGATTGTGGTAATCGTAGGCTTTACAATGAGTTATGTCATGCATAAAGCTAATGTAAACGACAAGTGGTACTCCACAGGGATGCTTTTTGTTCTGGGTTATGGGTATGATAAATTTCTGAAAATGATTACCACTAATCTTCCAAGCTGGATAGACAAAGCGGTAAAAGCTTATATAGAAAAAACATACGGAGTCAATACAGACAAAACCTCAAATGAGAAAGAAGATAATGACGATGTAAAATAGTTTAAAAAAGGACAAAAGATGAAAATAATTAGTCATGATTTTCCTGAAGACCAATATTACAGGGAAGTCACAAAAAAAAAAGGAATTGTGCTGCATCATACCGTCTCTGGCGACTCGGTCTTGGGCGATATCGAATGGTGGAAATCCACTGCGGAACGTGTTGCAACACCTATAATCATCGCTAGAGATGGCGGTATCCATCAGTTGTATTCCTCACAATATTGGGCCCATCATTTAGGAATAAAACAGGAACACTTTAAACGATTCGAGCTTCCGGCGTTAAACACCCAGCGTAATAAAGAATTTATCGGGATTGAACTCGATAGTTGGGGCGGATTGACCACTAAAAATGGCAAGTTTTATTCATTCTCCGGTCAGGAGGTAAAAAAAGAAAACGTGACGTTTTATGAAAAACCATTCCGCGGTTACCAGTATTTTGAAAAATATACAACGGCTCAGCTCGCATCCTTAAAAGAACTATTGGAATATTGGGGAGAACGTTACGCGATTCCGCTAAGTTATAAAGGAGAAATTATGTTCGAATACAACAAAAGAGCGCTGAGTGGCGAAAGTGGAATCTGGGCACATGTTTCTTTCAGGCCGGATAAATCAGATGTGCATCCGCAGAAAGAACTTATAGATATGCTGAAATCATTGGCATAAAAAATTGAAAACGCGATATAAAAACAAAGAAAATGAGAGATAAGGTGTTGTTCTATGCTTTTGGTATTCTGATTTTGATCATCCTTGGATTAAACATTCGAATGTATTTTTTAAAAAAAGACCTCAATGTCGTACTCCAACAACAGATTGACGAACTCGAACTACTAAAAGAACAGAATGTAACGAAATTGGATAGTATCGAACTGCTGAAAAAAAGGCAGTTAGCACTAATCGCTGAAAACGAAAAATCACTTTATGAGGAGATTGCCTGGGCAAAAGAAAATAATATGCGTTATGAACAAATTAAAAAAAACATTAGGAATACTGATGATGCTGACAGCCTGGCACGCCAGCTCACAAAACGCTACGAAGAAAGATAGTGTCGTGATCGCGAAAGAGATCGCCCGGAAGGTACTCATTGACCTGGCCGATTACGATCGGCTTAGGGAAAATAAAGTCGAAGAAAACCTCGAAAAATGCATCGAAATCCAAAAAGAAAAAGATGTGTTGATCAATTTTATGACGCAGCAAAACAAGCTTATGGAAAGTTCGTTACAGCTAACGGAGAAGCAGTTAAAGATCAAAGAGGAACAATTTAAGACCGCGAAAAGCACTACTGGTAACGGTTTTTTGTATGGTTTGGGCGGCCTGGCTATTGGCCTGGTTGTAGGTGTACTACTGGTGCACTAAAACAACAAAAAAGAAAAGTTGCAACTACAGAATTGAGCGGGCAAAAAAGTTCACAACAAAATAAAAATAGTTCAATTTTGTAATGCTAATAACCAAGTAATACCGAAAATGGTATAAGTAATACCTACTGCAACTACAGAATTCAAAACAAAAAATTACCCCGGATTGAAATAAAATAGTTGAATTTTGCAAGTGTAAATAAGTAGTAAAATTCTTTCAAATTAAATTCAAAAACAAAATAGCTTTTGCTAATAAAAACAACCAAAAAATACAAATAAATGTTTCCATATGACAATGGCATATCAAAAACATTTGCACATGAATTATGAAAAATATTACGACAAGACAGGAACTTAAAACGTATTTTGAAACGGGCGACCGTCCTACGGAGGGAGAGTTTTCAGAACTGATTGATAGTTATGTTCACTTAAAGGAACTTAATTTCGGATTAACACTGAGACCCTCGGCAGAAACATTTTACAAGTATTATGATTTTTACAGATCAGAAGAGCTTCCGGATTCTTCGGTAGGACATCGAATTATCGAATCGGTAGAAGGCAGAGAACCGGAGTATTTCCAGGGGTATAGGCACATTATGGGACGAGTAGTGGGATACAAAAAAATGCATATCACTCTGGAAGGGACAGACGATATCATGGTGTATGAGCCAAAGGTAATTATAAAACGCTATAAGCAGAAAAAGAAAATGAGGAACGGTAATATGAGAAAGGCCCATTTTGCTGAAGAAAGAGAAATGGATGCCAAACAATGGAATCGAAAATCGGTTTATGTCATAGAGGAAAAAGAATCGGTTCTTGATATGGAACCCATCCATTACTTCAGACCTAATTTTGAAGGAGGATACAAAGAATTTTCACCTTCGGGAAGTCTCTTTAAACCAGGCGATTTTAAGTTTACAAAACATGGAAAGCCTTTTGTACCTTGTCAAGTTTTGTTAGAAATAATGATCAACGGAAGACCGTACCGATCGCAGCCGGTAGCCTTTAAAATTGTTTTAGGATCATCCGGATTGGAAGATGCCATCAATTATAGTATTGGTTAATACACAGAATAAAATGTATCCAGAGGGACGTTCCTTCGGGAGCAACCCTTGAGTTCGCTCTTGGGATGCTAGCAGAGAA
>NZ_JASLCE010000143.1 GCF_030146175.1 Flavobacterium sp.
TGATGGTGCCGAAGAACTGGAAATCAACTGGACGCGTTATAATGACGCACCAGCGACGGAATATGAACTGGAATGGACCTGGGTGGATAACTTTGGGCCAAACGGAAGCAAATTGATGCCGAATCAGATTGCCTTAACAGAACAGGATTTTAAACTAAATAGCACTCGAGTACAAACTAAAGAGTTACGATATAGAATTCCATTGGTGTTTTCCAAAGGTTATCTGGTATACCGGGTTCGACCGGTTGGACGCTTCCTTGACGATACCAAAAAGAGCTATTATGGAACCTGGTCATCCGGATTAGCCGGTGCCTTCCAGAATGTAGCTAACTGGGGTACTTTCCTTGAAATTGATGCCGATCATGAAGTTGGTAAAAAGAACTGGCAGTATAAGGCTTCTTTTGCCGAAGATGGTAAGAAAAAAGAAGTTGTAAGTTATTTCGATGGTACCTTACGTAATCGTCAAACGGTTACGAAAACAAATACTAATAATAAAACAATTGTTGGAGAATCGGTATATGATAATCAGGGACGTGTTGCCATAGAAGTATTACCAACTCCTATTGAAGCTTCCGGTATTCGCTATTACCGTGACTTAAATAAAAATGATGGCGGGAAGGTTTTTACCCATCATGATTTCGATTGGGATCGACTTAATGGATTAATCTGCGAACCTATAGTGCCACCGGGAATGTCTAAAAGTTCCGGTTCTAGTAAATATTATTCGGAAGAAAATCCTATTGTAGGTAACTACCAGGATTTTGTACCTAATGCCAATAAATATCCTTTTTCTCAGATTGAATATACGCCGGATAACACGGGAAGAATCCGAAGAAAAGGAGGCGTAGGACAAGAGCTTCAATTGGGTAATGGGCATGAAATGAGTTATTTATACCTGCAACCGGATCAGGAAGAATTAAACCGACTTTTTGGATATAAAGTAGGGGATTTCAAACGCTATAAAAAGAATGTAGTTGTCGATCCAAATAAACAGGTTAGTATCAATTATCTGGATCCACAGGGAAGAACTATTGCTACAGCGTTGGCCGGTGATAATCCAAAAGAGCCTATGGTCTCGTTAGAGGATGAAACGAATAATGCATTACACCAGATGACAACGGCTAATGTGTTGTCGAATAACGATGCGTATGCTACCGGACAAAATGGAATCCTATTGGATGGAGTACGATTAAATAAGCAGATAGGTGTTATTAAGGAAGAAGCGTTAACATTTAATTATGGTCTGACACATGCTACTAATACCTATACCGACTATTGTATGGGTGGAAAACACTATCCTTTTGTATTTGACTGGAGTATGAATCTTTTGGATGATTGCGGTAGCGGTATGTTAGTCAACCAGCATGGTGATTTTGAAATTCCGGGCGGGGTCTTTCAGTTAGGAGCGGTAAATCTGAATTCGTATACGCCGAATGCACCAGCGATTCTATTCAATAGAAGTTCAACGTCCGGTGTGTTAAAAATTGGTTCGTATACTTTAAGTAAAGATATCCGGGTAAATCAGGCCGCTGTCGAGCAATATGCAGATGATTATATCGCACAATTAAGAATTACAAGCAATCCGTGTTTTCCGACTTTAGGAAACTATGTAGTTGATATTAGCGAAGAAGACTGTCACGTGACGTGTAGAAGTTGCGAGGAAGCGTTGATTTGTACCTATTTGACACCACAGGAATGTGCGGCATATAGAACAACGTTCCCTATTGGTACAGACGAAAGCGTATTGGGAGACATCAATGTAAGAGAGTATTATGTCTTACTTGCTGAACGAAAATATGTAATCGACAATCTGAACACTAATTTCGCAGGAAGTTCATTTTCTTATAACGGAACACAATATGTAGATGTGAATGGACTTATTTCGCAGTATACAATCAATATATATGTGACTCGTTTCAAAAAGGAACTTAGAGTAATGTTAGATGGTTGTAGAGAATTGTGTATACAGCCGGGAGATACCTGTAACATCAATACCAGCATATTGTTATCGGATGTTAGTCCGCATGGACAATACGGGTCAATTTCAGGAATCGATTTTCCAACGGCACAACCAGGTGGAACAACAACACCTGCAACTAGTGTAGATGATACCTTGAGTTTGTTTAATGAAGACAACCAATTGTTATATGGTGGTTCTTCAACACAGACGTATGTCGATTTGGATACCGGATTAACCGTTACTCAAAATGTATCGAACTATAACTGGAGAAGACCGGCAACGCCATATATGGACGATAACGGTGATATTGCAAAGGTTAAAGTAGAAAGAATCAATTATAACACCTATATTCCGGAGGTAATGCCTTCGGCTAGTGTCGAAGATGATCCACTGGATCCTACTTCATCAAATAAATATGTGCGTCCGCAATATTTAAGAAATGTAACGGATTTTGTAAATAACTGGCAAGCAAGCTGGGCAGAATCGTTATTGCCATACCACCCGGAATACCAGTATTTGAAATATAATAAAGCAATTTGTGCTAAAACAAATTCAACTGGAGATAACTCGGATAGCTTTGATGAGAAACTTAAAGCCTTGGATTATAGCAATGTCTTTACAACAAATGGAATGGTACAAAATTTAGTCAATATTACGGCTAATGACCCTTTCTATAACAGTCAGATTACAACAATGCCTGCACAGGGTATCACGTATGAGATAGAAACGGCTGCTGATTTTAACCTGAGAAGGAATTTATTGGTAGAAGCAATGAATACGAATTACGAGGGTATTAAATTGGCTAATAATGCCCGATTGAATATGCTACAAACGGCGTATTATACAACTGTTTTCGGTAATGGAATTGCGCCGGCTTCTACCTATCAGAGTTTGGTTACGTCTCCGCTTAACCAGTTGCTTCCGATTCTTAATGCGCTGAATCCGAGTGAAAAAGAGCGTGTTTGGAAGAGCTTTATGAATAACTATATCGCGTTTAAACAAAAAACGAGAACGGTATATTCCCATATGTTTGCCCTACGAAATAGTGGTTATAACGGTTGTATTGGCGACGTACAAAACGTTGATACTTTTGTAACACTATTTGAAAAATATAATACAACAAATAATTATAGTAACCTGTTACAACGAATCAACCAGGCTTTTGCAACTCCGGTTCCAACAACGCCTGCTGGTACGATACTGGCTTGTTCTACAACTACAGTAGCCTACTATAAAAATAAAGAAAAACGATTTATATCAGCTGATTACGGCTTTAACTCCGGTGTTCCGGGAGCACAGACAAGTGCCAATGCGACTGCTGATGCGGATGCACATACCTATCAGCAAACCGGAAAATGTCCATTATTAGTGGATACCGAAAGTTTATTAAAAGGATTGATCAATCCTTCTTTCCAAAGCCAGGGATTATTGCTTTACGGTTTTAATGCCTACAGCATGCCAATGTTAACACCGGATTTATTTAATTCGGTATTATTAGACCCGGCAGCTTATGCGGCAAACCCACAAAATGTTACCATTAATGGAAATATTGTAAATGGGGGAGCGAGTTTGAATCTTACTTTTAATACCGCGAGCGGTGTTATTTCACAACCAATCGAACTTAAGATTTTAACACAGACTTTATCTATAGGCTCCTATATGAATGGCTGTAACGAAACGTTACCGGCTCCTACATGGACGGCTTATAATACAAACTTTAAGATTGTAGACTTCAAGAATATTTATTATGTGCCGGGATCATTTAATGCGGCCAATAATACCTATAAATTCCAGATTGTTGCGGTTCTAAAAAGACTTACAGGAACAAGTTGTCCGGCTCTTGAAGAGATCGTTTTGGAAGGAACTGTTAAAGCGGCTATCGGACAATGTAGTTTCGGGGATGCAGCTGGAGAAACAGGTGAAAATTGCGACAAACGAGTGCGTTTTGAAAAAGCATTGGTACGCGTTATGAATGCTTTAAAAGGAACAAATCCAAATATTCCGGGACAATTATTTACATCTGGTGTAGCCTTAAATGGTGCTCCAAATGATAAATATACCTATGGAAGCAGTGTTATGCCGGAGGTATTAAGCGACTTGGCATTAAATTCAACCTGGTCGTGTAGTCCGAGTACCAGTTTTACGGTTAACGGCCCAACTCCGTTTACAATTTATAATCTGGTTAACGAATTTGGAAATCCATCTTTCCTACCGGGCTCTTTTTATAGAGTAACGGGAATAAAGATTGAAAAGAATATGGTGAATGGTGTTGCAAGTGGTGATGACAAAATAGCAATCAGTTATTTGGATCTGAAAGATCAGGTGTTTACCCTATATGGACGTATCACACCATTAAACTATAGTTGTATCTGTACGGAAGAAGTTTCTCCAATGCAAGTTGCTGGTGCTAATTTCTTAAACCTGACGAATCATCTTTGGAGTGTAGGAGGCAATTCCGGACCATTTTTACCAAGTATTATAGCAGATGGATATAATCCGGTTGAAATGCAGGCTGTAGCACCTTACATTATTGGTAACAATCCAACGGTGAACCAGTATACAACCAGCTGGTCTAACGGATTATCAACCCAAAGTGGAATTAAGTTTAATTTCTTTGCCGGTTCATCGGCATGTCAATTTGAGCTTCCTCTTTATACTTATCCAAAGAGAGGGGGGACTTTTAACACTTACGTCCAGAGTATTACGCATTTTTCCAACTTTAAGATACTTCAGGATTTAGGCAATAATACGTATGCTTTTAGTGTTTTTGTACATCATGGTCCGTTTTCGGATGGTGACCGATTTGGAGCGACTTTTCCGGCTGGAATTCAGGAAGCTTATGGTACGATAAGCTGCCTTCAGCAAGCGTTCTGCGAAGAAGAATTTGGGGTAACGAATGCATTGACATCCGTATTAAAGGATCTTATACAAAAGCAAACTGTAGCCGATGGGTCTACAGCTAACGGATTACCGGCTTTAAATACGTATGTTCAGTTATCTGGAGCGGCTCCGTCAGCCAGTATCAATAACTTCTATAAAGTAGAAAATACTGCCAGTTCTCAAATTGGATTTACGTTTGCCAAAGAATCGGAATGTGAAGTAGTGTTTACAGTACCAGGTGTTTCGTTTGCAAATGTTACGAATATCTCGGGATTGTCTTTTACCAATACACAATCGGGTAATTTTACCGCTACGGTTACCACCAATACAGGGGCGCAAATTGTTGCCAACGGTACCAGTAAATGTATCACTGCACGAAAATGTAATTCTGTAATTCAGGTGCCTTGTACATCTTGTATACCGTCTACCGTTCCTCCGATGGCTTGTGTGGATAAATGGTTCCAGTTCCGCGATATAATGGATATTGTACAAGGGTATCAAATGCCGGATCATTTGGCTCAAGATGCGAAATATTTCTGTGAAGCCAATCTGGGTTATCTGGTTACAGATTATATACATTATTTGAATATAACGGGAGCTTATGATGTTAGTATGCCGGCCTTTATATCGATAAGTGAATTCGGAGCAACCAATTTGAATTATGGTTATAATGGTACCCAAATGGTTATTAATGCCTATGGTACGTATTTGATGTCGCATCCGTTTATTGAGTGGAGTGAATTCGTAAATCAATATGTGGTAGAAAATAAAATATGTCCTCCGGCACCTATGGTTCCGACCATCAATTTGGAAGTAGATGATATTCCTACCCCTTGTGAGATTTTTGTACACTCGGTACAACAGACGTATATACAGGAATTAATGGAGGAATATTTTGCTGCAAAACGAGAAGAATTTAAACAAAAATATATTCAGGCCGCTATCAACGGATTACAGGAATCGTTGAATAAGGTGTCTTATGATAAAGAGTACCAGTATACGTTATACTATTATGATCAGGCAGGAAACCTAGTGCAAACGGTTCCTCCTCAGGGAGTTTCCCGATTAGCGCCGGACGCCAATGGTTTAATCAATGAGATTAGAACCTCAGTACCAGAAGAAGAGCAACAGACAGTAGGCGGTATTCTTGTCGATCCGAATCACAGGATGAAAACGCTATACCGTTATAATTCCCTGAATCAGTTGGTATGGCAAAAAACACCGGATGGTGGTGAAGCACGATTTGCTTACGATCAGTTAGGACGTATTATTGCCTCACAAAATGCAAAACAGGCTGCGATGCCAAAACCAAGATTTAGTTATACACGTTATGACGGTCTGGGACGTATTGTGGAAGCTGGAGAATACGAGCCTCAGCAAGCTTATATTAACGAGGAAGGAAATGTTATCGTAGGAGGTTCTCCGGTAGGTGATCTGGAAACGTATAATTATAGACGTTATGAAGTAACGCGAACGCTTTATGATACCCCGGTTGAAAATACTACCGGTTGGTTTGAATCGTATTCTGATAATAATAACCACAAAAGAGTTACAGCTATACTAACGTATAGCATCATGGAGGATGGTGTAAACTTTGATGAACAAAAAATTATCGCGAATGATCAATATGATAATGCCATTTTGTACGATTATGATATCCATGGAAACGTAAAAGAACTTATTTATCATACGAATAAAGAGGTCTTAAGAAGTTTAAATCAGGATATCAAAAAAGTGATCTACGATTACGACCTAGTGAGCGGAAACGTAAATAGCGTAACGTACCAACCTAAAAAAGCAGATCAGTTTGTTCACCGTTATGAGTATGATGCCGATAACCGAATTACGCAGGTTTATACCAGTAAGGATAAAATCGTATGGGAAAAAGAAGCGAAATACGACTATTATGAGCATGGACCTTTAGCACGACTTGTAGTTGGAGATAAGCAAGTTCAGGGATTGGATTATTTTTATACGCTTCAAGGTTGGTTAAAAGGAGTGAACTCAGAACGTTTAGGTACAATAACACTTAGAGGTGCTTATACCAACTATGACATAGGTGGCGACGGAGATCTTTTTAGTAGTGCAGCGAAAGATGCTTTCGGATTTGGATTAAATTACTTTAGAGGTGACTACCAATCCAGACATCATGTTACGAATGGTAAAGACAATATGGCATTAAACTATAGTTTAGCAAACGGTCTGGAAAGAGAGAGAAATTTATATAACGGAAACATTAAAGAGATGGTTACCTCTTTAATGGATTTGTCTCAGGTAAATTTAGCATCGCAGTATAATTATTATGCATACGATCAGTTAAACAGAATTAAGGCTATGAACTCCCTAAGTATTAATGATATATTTGGGATGTTTACAGAGGAATCCTATCAATCGAATTATTCGTATGACAGAAATGGTAACATACTGGCATTAAATCGTACGGCACCGAGGAATAAAAATAGCGGATACTCTGAAATAATGGATGAATTGCGATATCATTATCAGGACGGAACGAATAAATTGATGCATATTGAGGATGCCGTTCCTAACGGAGCGTTTACTAATGACCCGTCGAATCCGAATGATACGACTTTAGATATCGATAATCAGGATAAAAATAACTACCAGTACGATGAGATTGGTCAGTTAATCCGTGATGAAAAAGAAGGCTTAAATATTAGCTGGAGAGTGGATGGAAAAGTGAAATCGATAAATAAAAGCAATGGAACGGTAATTGATTTCGAATACGATGGTTTAGGAAAAAGAATTGCTAAAATCGTTACCAATGGAAGCGATGTGACGACTACATTCTACCAACGTGATGCACAAGGAAATGCAATGAGCACCTATGAGATGGTCAAGAGATGGGGACAACCGGAAAAATACTACCTGATTGAACAGGAGATTTACGGAAGCAGTCGTCTTGGAGTTGAAAAAAGCAGAAAAGAGCTTAATGCGGAGACCGGAAGAGGAATTGCTTTACGAATGGATGCGCTTGTAGCTACAGCACAAATTGCGGACAATGTTTCGCAGGCATTATTAACAAATCCGTCTTCTATTTGGGGATTATCGTTTAGTGGAAATAACAATGTTACTTGGGGCGATGGCGACAAGAGTATTAATTTCTTTGATCAGGGTGGAAAAACACAGGAATTTGAAATCAGAGCAAACTTCAAAATTGTTGGAGGTTCAGCGATGTCAGTCAATCAAAATCATGCGTTAGTAACTTTAGACGGTGCCAGAAGACCGGAATATAAACAATGGGATAATAGTATTGCGCGTATTGTGATTAAGAGAAATGCAAGTGGCGCTTATGTACCGGCATTAGAAGTTGAAAAATATACGAAACGATTCCACCGTTATAAACCGTTCTTTGTTTTCCACAGACGTTGGAATTATAGAAACTATAAAACCGTTTGGACATACGAATTGAGAAATGCGATACCGGAAACAGAATGGAACTTCCATGCGAAGGTATCGGTAAGTGGCGATAGTTTTAGCCCGCAGTTTACGATTAACGGAAATGTTTACACGTCGCGAGATTTTATAACGAATGTAAATCAAGAGTTAAACGGACCGGAATCTGGTGATACAAGAGACTTCCCGGAACCGGATCCTGTTTCGAATACTTTAGGTAAAACCGCAAAAACATACGGAAATGTTGACGGGAACTATTTTGGAAATTCTTTCCAGGGAGTACCAGTTGAAATGTGTGATTTTACGTATACTGTAAATAATGGTCAGGGATCGGATAATACTCCGGTATATGTCTTCCCGTTTGATGAAGGACCGGTTGGACAACCTACGGCAACTAACAATTTGCTGACAATGACAAGAAATGGTGTTCCGTATACGCAATCGTATTGTGGACCAACAGCACTAGATTCTGATGGTGATGGAATTCCGGATGCAGTGGATAACTGTCCGAATAAATTTAACCCGAATCAGAGTGATGTGGATGGTGATGGTGTTGGAGATGTTTGTGACAACTGTATGTACACATATAATCCAAACCAGGCCGATACAGATGGTGATGGTAGAGGAGATGTTTGTGACAACTGTATCAACAATCCAAACTACAATCAGATTGACACGGATGGTGACGGAAGAGGTGATGCTTGTGACAACTGTAGAACGATTTACAACCCGGGTCAGGAAGACGCTGATGGTGATGGTATTGGAGACGTTTGTGAAGGATTGGATCAAGGTCAGGGTACATCTGCAGCAGTTGGAACACCGGTTACAGCTTATCGTTTTGTAGGGGATAAAAACTACGAATTATCGAACCATTTAGGTAACGTTCTTTCTGTAATTACCGACCGTAAATTGGCTGGGTTATATGGGCGAGGAGTACTGTTAATTCCAGACGTAGTTTCATACAATGATTACTATCCGTTTGGGATGCTAGTGCCAAACCGTCATGAGTCCTCAGAATCATATCGTTATGGGTTCCAGAATCAGGAGAAGGACGATGAAG
>NZ_JASLCE010000111.1 GCF_030146175.1 Flavobacterium sp.
CAATCGCAATCTTCCGAAAGGATCATATACGTTTTGTTGGTTTCGGTAAGGTATTCCGGAAGTTGCGCGAATAGCTTTTCGAAATACTCGAAGTTTTCGCCACAAAACCAGGCACTTTCAGCGGTGTTTTTTGGTGTTTTGGGATAATAAGGCGGATTGATCATGATATAATCAAAAGACCGACCCGAAAATTCCTGAAACAGATCGGAATAAACCACGGATACGGTAACCTGATTGGCCATTGCATTTTGCGGTAACGCTTCGAGCGCTGTTTTGTTAATATCGGAAGCGGTCACCGTTGCGCCTTTTTGTGCGGCCAGTATGGAAATAATACCACAACCGCAACCCAGTTCGAGGAAGGTTTTGTTTTGCAACGGAAGCGGTTCGATAAATTCCAACAGCAGTTTGGTACTGATCGTAATAAAGGGCGGAAAGACACCGGGTTCAACACGAACACGAATATTTTTATAGCGATAGTTCCGCGGTTTCGACAAATAGATCGCACTGGCTTTTTGTAAAAACGGACTTACGATGCGTTGGATCAGTTTTCTCATTATTCCGAATAAAAACCTTCAATTTCGGGTTGGCGGTAGCGCCAGATTTTATGCAAAGCCTTTATTTCATAAGGGTAATGGTAAATTCCGGTTTTATAACGCAATCCCGACAGGGTTTGTAATAGTGTTTTTTTAAGTCCTCTGATCCGGAAATCGGAAACCGTAGGATAATAGCCGTTTAAAACCGTTTCGAAGTTTTTTATCGTATCAATCATATAAGGTTTTAACCACGGCGTAATCGGGTTTTTTCGCAGGTCGAAGTTTTCCCAGCTCGGCGAAATCCAGTCTTCCAGTTGCGAAGGAAACGAAAATCCGGCATCCAGAATTTGCTGGTACAATTCTGATCCTTCGGTTGGAACCGGACTATATAGGTAAATGATAATTTCGGATTTTGGGTTGATCGTTTTGATTTCGCGGATAAAGTTAATATCCCATAAAATCTGATCGTACACTTCCTTTTCGGTTGCAGCCGGCATACCTAGTACAAACGATAATTCCGGAACAATGTCGACGTTCTTCATCCGTAACACAAAATCTTTGATCATTTGCCCGGATTGCGTACCGCCTTTGTTCATTTGTTTGAGTATGGCATCGTTTCCGGTTTCGGCACCTAAAAAGATCATTTTACAACCGGCTTTGCGCATGAGTCGGAGTTCGTCGTCCGAATACATATTGATTGTGTCAATCCGGCCTTCGCCCCAATAACTGATGTTGTCGTTTAGGATTAGCTCCGAAAATTCCAGCACTCTTTTTTTCGACGTAAAAAAGTTGTTGTCGTGAAACTCGATCGCGTCAATGTTATAAGTGTCTTTAAAATAGCGTACATCTTCGTAAATCCGTGCAGCCGACATGCCCTTCCAACGAGCATTGTAAATCGGTACAACAGCACAAAATGAACAGCTAAACGGACAACCCATACTGGAATGATAGGAAAGCGTTTTCGATCCCATAAAGGTTTTGGCCAGGTAATTTCGTACCGGGTAAAACTGATTCAGGTATTCATACGGGAACTTTGGCAACGTATCCTGATCCAATAAAGCTTCGGTTGCGGTTTTGGTTATCGTACCGTCCGGTTTTTTATAAATCAGGTTTTTGATTAAAACGATGGTTTCGGGTTCGTTGTTTTCCAGAGCGGCTAAAAGGGACGGAAACGTTACGTCGCCGGGGCCATTGATGATATAATCCACATGACCGGAATGTAAAGCAACTTTATATTGGTTGGAGGCAAAATAGCCACCCCAAATGGTTATGGTATCCGGAAATTGTTCTTTTATTTTTTTGGTAAACGGAATGGCTTGTTTCAGTTGCGGACCGGGCATAACCGTAGAACCAAAGTATTTGAATTCGCCTGTCGCCAGATAGTTTTCGATGGTTTGCCACGGATCGGTTTCCAGATTACCGTCCACAAAAACATAATCGTAATGCCCGTGAATGGAAGCACCTACCTGTAAGATGGAATTCGGTATCCGGTGCTTACTATTGGCACTTCGGGGATTGAATAATATAACCTTGTTCGTATTCATGTTATCGCAATAACGAGGGTTTTGAGGTAAGTACTAATTGAATCAGTTGTGCTATGGCAGCACCCAATAAAGCACCGCTCATTCCATAGTTTAAATATACTAATATTGTTGATAGTATAGCATTGATCAACGTTCCGGCGAGTAAAATTTTTATAACGGTTTTTTCCTGATGATTTCGAAAGAGTTCCACAATTTTGATACCATAAATAAACGAAGGATATACATACAGAAAAGCAATCGCATAAAACCAAATGGAAAGGCTGGTTTTCAGATAAAAAACGGTGATCAGATGGATGGCAAACAAGGCGGCCGGAACCAGAAATAAGCCTAAAAGACTCAATTGTTTCTGAATTTGACGCACTACCGATGTGGTATTCCGGTAAATGTTTTTGGTGAATGGCGCATAGATAAAAGCCGCTACCGACATGGTGAAAACCAGTAAGCTGTTCAATACCTGGTAATTGGCGACGATCGTTCGGTTTTCGAAATAATCGATAATGTACAGATCGGTTTTCGAAGTGAAAAAGCCCAAAACCGACAATAAAAAGAACGGAAAAGCCTGTTTGTAATAGGATGTATCCATTTTGATGTTCCCGGAAGAAAGGTATTTCTGAAACAATACAAAATAACCGGTTCCGCGGATAAACTGATAAAAACTGTAATTAACCAACAACGAATAAATACCGAAATCGTCTTTTAGCCAGTAAAAAGGAAATAGAAATACCCCAAAACTAATGACTTCGATCGCGATGGATGCGTTGAATTTCTTTTCGTAAATGACCAATGCTTCGGTCGAATGATTAAAATAGCGTCCCAATAACCATATGAAAATATAAAAGGTATAGGTAAGCGGGAAAAAAAACAGGCTTCCAACCGAAAACAGAAATACCAGTGGCAAACGGGTAAGCAGTATTCGGCTATAATTCTTTTTGATCTTATTCGGAAGCATACTGAATAGTCGCAATACATATTCTTTATTTCCCCAGTTGATCACCTGAATGGCAAACAACGTATACAGCAGTATCGAAACAAAAGCACCCCAGATTTCTTTTTGCGCAAAATGAATCACCAGAAATGGAATAGCCATGCCAAAGGCCGATACGATGATCTGGCGTAGCGTATTGCTCGAAATATGAACGATCCGGTTATAATAGTTTGCTTTCAATGGACAGTGGTTTTTCGTAACGTATAAAATCCGATACCGCGACCGTAATCCGATAAGTACAGGATCGTTTTGTTATTTAATACGATGGCTTTTTGCTTATGGTCTTTACCGAGTGTTTGTTGTTTTCCGTTATAAAAAATCTGGTTGTTTTGAATATCGGCTTTGGCTATTTCGGTTTCCGGAAGTGGAATAACCGTAGTATGTGTACCGTTTTCATCACGATAAAAATAACGGAGTTCGTTGTCGGAAACGGTATACTCATAAATCAGTATCGGACTATCTTTTGGAAGTAACGCTTTGCTGTTTTCAGTCGGTTGGGAATAGGAACCCACAAAACCAATCGGTATGATGATTATCGGAAGCAAGAGAATTCCTTTTCGGTAAATTGTTTTTCGTTCCGGAAAAAGAAACAGTACAAAAAAGAGCACTACAAATGCTAGTCGGATATAGGAAAACGGGAATGCTTTTGTTAGAAATAGTGATAGCGGGGCATTACAAATCGCAAACAGTAATAGCAATAGGACGATTTTTGTAGATGATGTGCCGCGTTCTCTAGCCAGAAAAATAAAAGGAAATAGCAACAAAATAAACGTATAGGTACTTCCGTAGGGAGAGAAGAGGATCGACGCCATAATCCAAAAAGAAAAAGCAAACAGTTTATTGCGGTTTTGAGAACAGTAAAACCCGATATAGAGCAGACTTAGTTTAAAAGTGATCCATACGATTTTAAAAAATAGCGGACTGTTCCACAATGGGTTTGGATTTTCGACCGGATCGAAAAGCAATAATCGTTTGGTAAACATATAAAACGACTGGTAATTGTCGACAAAAGCGGTAGCGATTTCGCCATTGGAAGCTTTTGGAAATACGTCTTTTAAGAAGAAAAACCAGATCTCGAATCCACTTATGGCAACCGACAGTAATGTTAAACCTGCGCAAACGCCGATCAGATATAAGGCGGCTTTAAATTTTTTTCGAAAGAGTAAAAATAGGATCAATAGCGCGGGGAATATTTTTAAAAGAATGGCGATACCCCAAAACAGACTCATCCGGAAAAGCTGCTTTTTTTTGTACGCCAACCAGCCTTCAGCCAACAAAAAGAATAGCAAAAAATACAATTGTCCGAACAACAGGTTGTTTTTGATCGGAATAAAAAAGAGAAACGGCACCAAAACCAGATAGATCGGCTGGATCGAATAGTGTTGGAAAATCCGCCTCAGACTATAAATAAACAGCACGCTGCTGATCAGATTGAATATAATTTTAGCCGTATACGGATCGAGAATGTGAAACGGATAAAAGAACAGTGCTAAAAAAGGCGTGTTGGGTGCGAAACTGGTAAAAACGGAGGTATAACCCAAGGCCGAAATCTTTTCATTAAAAATATCAGGGAAATACAAATCGGATGTAAAATGACCTTCCGAAAGAAAGTAGCCGCCAAAATAGTAATTCGCAAAATCATGCAAAACAAAACCACTCGCCTGATAGAGGTAAAAACCACACAGTGCAATTATCGGAAGCAAAGGATAATAGGTTTCAAACAATTTTTTCATGATCCGGAAAATAGTCAGCCTGTTTTTTGCAGGACTTAGTTCAAAGATACGCGAAAACACTTAATCTGTACACAACTGATAATGTGACCTATTAAACAGGTTGTTAGTTATTTAAAAATATCCTCTTTAATGTTAAACTGCAAAATCCAACTCGTATTTATGCTACTTTTTAAAGTTTTATAAGAATAAAGTAGTATTTTTCCACTCGAAAGTTGAAAGAAAAATAATACTTTTTTAATTACAGGTTTTAGAATTGGTATTGTGTTTCGAAAATTAACGACAGGACACTGAGAAACCTGCAGTGTTGGTCTTTGACCTTTAAATTCTAATTGAGATATGGCCTATTTATACGATGTAAAAGTAAAATCGATTGATGTTGCAAACAAAATAGCGATTTTAGATGTAGACACGATTCATCCGGACGCAATGTATTTTAGTAACAATCTGGCGTTTGCGATTCGCTTGATCCGGGACGCGGCTTTGGGTGATTCTCCGATAGCGAAGAGTTTCGACATGAACTGCCTGTTTGACAACAATTGGCTTAAGGAGAATGTTAGTGGCTACATCACAAAATGTGAACTCAATGAAGTACGAACATCCGGGGAGACGGAAATCAAGAATAATGGAAAAGAAGCCTATTGGCGTGGTGAAACCGATAATGCCAGTGCAACGATAACAGTTCATTTCGCGAGTTCTTTGTGGATGCAACATCTAAACACAAAATCGAATTGGAGAAGTTCGGCTTATCCTGCTGCAGTTGAATTTGTCGACCGCGCGCCGATTGATCCGTCTAATGAAATATCGGACTTCTCGGACGATTATGCGAATAGCGGTGGATGGATTTTGGTACAATCAGAAACGTTGAAAGATACCGATAGTTTGTGGCCGACGGAAGTCTTTATTCCGATCTACACTGAAAAATCGTACCGACGTTCGACTAAACTTTCCGGAGCCGACCTTAACAAATCCACTCTCGAGGAGTTGCTGTTCAAAACCGTTTTCGCTTTAGGTCGAAACGGGATAAAAACATTCGGAATACTCGTGCCTAGAGGCGATGACTATTATAGTGTCATTTCTTTTTCCAATGGCGGGTATTCGGAATCAGGGTACAAAATCCCTGACTTATTGACTTTGGGAGCAAGCGAATTCAACGTAAATGACAGCGCGAAAGCCGTGAGGTTTGGTGCTTAACAAAAAAAGATATGAACGAAAATTTACAACAGAACACTGAGAAACCCGCAGTATTGGTTTTTTATCTATCGGAATTCTTTCAAACGTATGGGATGTCGGTTCCGAACTTGTCTCAAACGATTTGTGATTCTCCGTTCTATATCTATGACCGATCATTCAAAGATATAGGCCCGAAATTTGAGGATGAAAAACCAATAAGCGATGAAGATTACGATACCGGTTTTGCAATCCTTAAAACCATTTGGAACGAATATGTAGGAAAAGCGAATACATCCGGATTTTCCCGCGTTTTTAAAGTCATGACAGCGCTTGATACGGATGATTTCTACGTAGAGTCACGATATGGTTTTGCTCCGGGTTATGATCTGGATGCTGCAATTGAAACCTTTACCAAACAAAATTTTGAAGTAATCCGATGGGATGAATTTTGGGATAGAAATAGTGAAAATAAAATCGTAGAATCGGATATAACCGACGAGTATTATCCGGACTATACGGAGCAAAGAAACGAAGAAGGCCGCAACATAAAATTACTGATTAAGGCCGAAACAAATGATAATGATGCTATAAGCTTTGGTGGACTTCCGGTAAAAAAAAGTAATACGCCATTCGAGTGGCCAAAGTGTACTTGTGGTGCCGAGTTACAATATCAGGGTAAAATTAAAACGGACATCGGTTACGAAATGATTTTTATGGAAAACTGTGATCATTGGGGAGGTACCGAAGTGATCGTAGTGGATGTTGAGAATATAGAATCCGTACATCCGGAAGAAAGTCAGGTTGCCTTAAGAGAAACAGCATACACAGCCAAAATAGAGGAAGTGACCGCAGAAAGCTATGATGACGCAAGGAATGACTATTCAGGTCGCCGGCGTGATGTTTTAGGACATGTAAGTGATCATCCCGAATGGATACAGGGTGATGAAACCCCTAAATGCGACTGCTGCGGTCAAACAATGCGTTTTGTCGCTCAGTTAGAAGAAGGTCCCGATTATGAAACAGCCATGAATTTTGGTGGCGGATGTGGGTATCTGTTCGACTGCACCGTAGGCAAAACGGCTAAATTCATTACGCAGTGTTAATGCTAATTTGGAATTAATCGATTCGATCCATTGTTAGGATTTGGAAAATAATGCAAAATGAAACAATCTGGTTTTTTGCAGGGCATAGCTCAACGATACGCGTAAAACACCCAATCCGTACACAATACTGCGTTGCAGGTTAATCGAAGACGCATCTTCAAAATAATGCGTCGGACAGGAGACTTCGC
>NZ_JASLCE010000006.1 GCF_030146175.1 Flavobacterium sp.
CAGCAGACGGAAGAATAAAACCGGATGTAATGGCGATGGGTTCGGGAGTGGTAGTCGCTACTGAAGAGGGAGAACTTGATTTTGAAGATGGAACATCCTTTTCGGCACCAATTTTAAGCGGACTTGTGGCTTGCCTGTGGCAGGCTTTGCCTAACAGATCCAATGACAACATTATACAGCATATAAAAAAATCTGCAGACCGGCATAATAATCCAGATAATTTTTACGGGCATGGAATTCCTGATTTTTATTCGGCCATAAACCTTACATTGGCAACCGATTCTTTTACATTAAATGGATTTAGTATATATCCTAACCCTGCAACTGCCAACTTGACCATTTCGGCTGCGCAGCAAAACGAAGCAACTGTAGTGTTTTATAACAGTTTGGGACAAGAGGTAATTCGAAAGTCACTCAATGGTAGGCAGGAAACAACAGTGTCTCTCGAAAACCTTAAAGCGGGAGTCTATTTTTATACTATTGTTGCTGGCGAAGCCACTTTTTCGGGTAAGATCATTAGAAAATAATCAAGTAAGCTTATAAAAATAGCGGAGATCATAATTGACCATTTAAACGAGTAAATTGTCCATAGTAAATGTAAAATGGATTAATTATTATATACTAATATGGTAGAGTTATTTTTAAACGTATAAAATATGAAAATAATTTTTACTTTTTTAGTGGTATTTGTTCAAACGTTTTTATTTGCTCAGGAAGATGCCTGGGTTTATTTGAACAATAAACCTGATGCTGCGTTTTTTTTGAATAATCCATTGTCCATACTAACGCAACGGGCATTGGATCGAAGAGCTTCACAGAATATTGAACTTGATGATATGGATGCGCCAGTTCATCAAGCTTATATAGACCAGATCAGTGCTAATGCAGGAATACAGATAATGGCAAAATCCAAATGGATGAATGCCTTGCATGTTAGAGGCGAGGAACAAGCCATAAGAGAATTGACAGTTTTACCGTTTGTAAATCGAATTGATTTTGCCAATAAAACTTTAAATGTGAATACTGGAATAGTGGCAAATAAAAATGAGAAAAAGAGGCCGGAAGCAAAAGTTGATGAAATATCAAATTTAGCTTCCGGTTCCTTATTAGAGGTATTTACTGATAGTCAAATAGAAGTGTTAAACGGACATTTATTACATCAGGAAGGGTATACCGGCAATGGGAAAATCATTGCACTTATCAATTCTGGATTTAAGGGAGTAAATACAATTCTACCATTTGAAAGAATTCGAAATAACAACCAAATTAAGGGTGGATATAATTTTGTAACTCGTGATGATAATGTTTATACGGGGACGGATTTTGGAACAAAGACGTTGTCTACTATGGCGGCCTATGTAGGAAATAATAATTATAAAGGAACTGCTCCGGATGCTTCGTATTATTTGTTTGTGAGTTATGGGGAAAATGGGAAATCACCTTTAGAAGAAAGCTTATGGGTAGAAGCCGCTGAAATGGCAGATAGTTTGGGTGTCGATATTTTAAATTTCCCTCTTGGATTTTATAGATTTAATAATCCGAATTATGATTATACGTATCAGGATATGAATGGTGAGACTACTTTTATTTCGAGAGGAGCGAATATTGCTTTTAGCAGAGGAATGATAGTGGTGAGTCCCGCTGGAAATTTAGGAAATAAACCGTGGAGATATATTACTGCTCCAGCCGATGTCGCTAATGTACTAACAGTTGGTGCTATTAATCAGATAAGAGAATGGGCATCTTTCAGTTCTGTGGGACCAACCTCTGATGGAAGAATAAAACCGGATGTTATGGCAATGGGATCTGCTGCTAGTGTAATAAGCGGTGAAGGTACTTATGAATTTAAAAGCAGTACGATGTATGCCTCATCACTAATAGCTGGAATGGTAGCCTGTTTGTGGCAGGCATTACCCAATAAAACGAATGCCGAAATATTACAGTTGATCAAAGAATCTGCAGATCGGCATAATGATCCGGATAATTTTTACGGGCATGGTATCCCGAATTTTCAATTAGCACTCGAACAAGGAATGTTGAAAACGAATAACTTTACAATAAAAAGACCTGTGCTTTATCCGAATCCAACGAGTGGTAAACTTACAATCACCGGATCAGATTACGGTGAAGCGCGGTTCCGCTTATATGATACTATGGGAAAAGAAGTTATGGACGAACAGTTAACGGGACTTCAGGAAGTTGAAATATCCACGAAAAAACTAAAATCCGGTATTTACCTGTATACAATTATCACCGGTGATACTGTTTTTTCCGGTAAGATAATTAAAAAGTAGTTTTATTGGCATCTGTTGACTCAGATCGGAATACTGTTTTTTGATTGTAATGTTACTTTTATAGTGCTAGACTAACCCCGATCGCTTATCTTTGAAAAAGACTTCTATTTTACAGCGGTCATTACATTTTAGAGAGCCAATAAAATTAATGTTACTATATAATGAACAGAATAACGCAACTTTTTAATATTCAGTATCCCATTATTCAGGGAGGAATGATCTGGAACAGCGGATATAAATTAGCCAGTGCAGTGAGTAATGCCGGCGGTCTTGGACTAATTGGTGCCGGATCGATGTACCCGGACGTATTGCGCGAACACATTCAGAAATGTAAAAAAGCAACCGATAAACCTTTTGGTGTCAATGTCCCGATGTTATATCCCAATATCGAGGAAATAATGAATATTATTGTTGAAGAAGGTGTAAAAATTGTTTTTACCTCTGCAGGCAATCCCAAAACCTGGACGGCATTTTTAAAAGAACACGGCATTACCGTAGTGCATGTTGTGAGTAGCTCCAAATTTGCTTTAAAGGCACAGGAAGCCGGAGTGGATGCAATTGTTGCCGAAGGTTTTGAAGCCGGCGGACATAACGGTCGTGAAGAAACCACTACTTTAACACTGATTCCGATGGTGAAGGAACAAATCAATATTCCATTAATTGCTGCCGGAGGAATTGCTACCGGAAGAGGAATGTTGGCGGCTATGGTTTTAGGAGCCGACGGCGTGCAAATGGGATCCCGTTTTGCCGCTTCCGAAGAAAGTTCGTCGCATGACAATTTTAAGCAAACTATACTAAATGTAAAAGAAGGGGATACACAGTTAACGCTAAAAGAGCTGGCTCCCGTTCGACTGATTAAAAATAAATTCTACGAAGAAGTTCAGACTTTATATACCAAATGTCCTACACCGGACGAGTTAAAAGCCTTATTGGGGCGTGCAAGAGCCAAACGAGGTATGTTCGAAGGCGATCTGGAAGATGGAGAACTGGAAATCGGACAAATTGCAGGATTAATCCATGATATTAAGCCGGTTTCGGAAATCGTTGTGAATGTAATAGAAGAATTTGAAGCTGCTAAAAAACAAGTAGCGATATTGTAATAAAAAAACCGGTTGTACAACCGGTTTTTTTATTTATTCTGCCATTTTACGCAGTTGATTTTTGTCTTTTAAACTAATCTTTTTCCCGGTTAAGGTTATTAACCCGTTTTTATTAAAGTCGGATAGTAAACGGATACAACTTTCGGTTGCCGTTCCGATAATACTACTCAGTTCTTCACGGGAAAGCTGAATTTTTAAAGTGCCATCGGCATTCACACCAAAGGTATCGTGCAGATACAATAAAGTCTCGGCCAAGCGCTCCTTTACACTTTTCTGAGCCATCGAAACCATATGATCATCAGCTTCTTTTAAATCGCTGCAAATCGTACGCATCACGTTCATCGAAAACTGATTGTTATTGTTAAAAAAGGCCAGAATTTCACTTTTTGGAATAAAACAAACCTGCATATCCTCAAGTGCAATTGCACTTAAGTTGGCGGGTTCGTCGCTAATCATCGAACGTTGGCCCAAAAGTTCACCCGGTTTGACCAGTTTTACAATATGATCCTTACCGTTCTGACTGAGTTTGGATAATTTACAAACGCCGTCTTTGACACAATAAATGCCATTGGTAACTTCTCCTTCTTCAAAAAGAGGTTCTCCTTTTTTTATGGTATACGAAGTTTTACAACTGGCTATTTTCAGTAACTCCTCCTTATTCAAGGCCTTAAGTGAGCTAAATTCCCTAACGATGCATTGTTCACATTTCCCCATATAACTATCCTTAGCGTTTCATACAAATATAGCAAAAGTATGACAAATATCATATTTTATCTGTATGCGAATTCCAACCTTTGTCATAGGTAAAAGAGCAAATTATGAATACGCAAAATTGTTTCCATTGTGGTAACGATATTGTAAAAACAGAAGAAATCCTTTTTGAGGATAAATCTTTCTGTTGTCTGGGTTGTAAAACGGTATATGAAATTTTCAGCCAAAACGACCTGACAAGTTATTACGATTTCGAAAAAGCGCCGGGTGCGACGCCACAGGAAGTTCACGGAAAATACGATTTTCTCGATAATCGGGAAATCATTTCCAGATTGTTGGAGTTTGAAGAGGAAACGATACATATTGTATCGCTTTATATTCCACATATACATTGCAGTTCCTGTATCTGGATATTGGAAAATCTGCAAAAATTACAAAAAGGGATTAGCCAGTCACAGGTAAATTTTTCGCAAAAAAAAGTGCGGATTACCTATGATCCGCAGATTACCGATCTGAAGACAATCGTACTCCTTTTAAATGCTATTGGGTACGAACCGTATATAAGTCTTGAAAATTATGAAGGTATCAGGAAAACCGTCGACAGGAGTTTAATTTACAAAATAGGGGTAGCGTTTTTTTGTTTTGGAAATATAATGCTCCTGTCTTTTCCTGAATATTTTGAAGTTGGCGAATATTGGATTGATCAGTATAAAGATTTCTTCCGTTGGCTGATCTTCGCACTCTCACTTCCCGCATTTTTCTATTCCGGATGGGGATACTATGTATCGGCCTGGAAAAGTATTCAATCGCGTATGCTTAGCATCGATATTCCAATCGCATTGGGAATCATTGTCATGTTTGTCAGAAGTACGGTCGATATCGTGTTCGATTATGGTCAGGGCTTTTTTGACAGTATGTGTGGTCTGATCTTTTTTATGCTACTCGGAAAATTATTTCAACAAAAAACCTATAGTTTCCTGTCGTTTGAACGCGATTATAAATCCTATTTTCCAATAGCCGTTACCAAAATTAATCGCGATGGAAAAGAAGAAGCAACACAGGTATATGAGGTCGAAAAAGGAGATCGCTTGCTAATCCGGAACCAGGAACTTATCCCGGTTGACGGTATACTAATCTCCGAAAACGCCTATATCGACTATAGTTTTGTAACCGGCGAAGAAGTGCCGATTGCCAAAAAATCGGGCGATAAAATTTTTGCCGGCGGGAAACAAATCGGAAAAGTGATCGAAATGGAAGTGCTACATTCCGTTTCACAAAGTTACCTGACACAATTGTGGAGTAACGAAGTTTTTCAGAAAAAAACGAATTTTAAATATAAAACGATTACCGATACCGTAAGCCGTTATTTTACTCCGGCATTGCTATTACTGGCGTTTATCTCGTTTGGTTATTGGATTTTTATAGATACAAACACTGCTTTTAATGTTTTCACTGCCATATTGATTGTAGCCTGTCCTTGTGCGCTGGCACTTACGGCTCCTTTTACACTGGGAAATGTATTGCGGATTATGGGGAATCGGAAACTCTATCTGAAAAACGCTACAGTAATCGAACAAATGGCAAAGGTCGATACCATTGTATTTGATAAAACCGGAACGATTACGTCCAATAAAAAATCGGCAATTGCCTATGAAGGCACACCATTACAGGAAAAAGAAATCGGCAAACTAAAAAACGTACTTCGGGCATCCAATCATCCGTTGAGCAGAAGACTATATGATTTTCTACCGGTTATGGAACTATTGGAAATCCGGGAGTTTGAAGAGATCACCGGAAAAGGGATACGGGCTATCGTTGCCAATAGTGAAATCCGTTTGGGTTCGGCAACATTTGTAGGATTGACAAAAACGGAAAAATCAAAACAAACCAATGTCCATGTTAGTATTGATGGTGATTATAAGGGAAAATTCACCTTTGATAACCAATACCGGGAAGGGCTGGAAAAATTGTTTGAAAAGTTAAGTCGTAACTATAGTCTTACCGTTCTTTCCGGGGATAATGAAGGCGAACGGGAAAACCTGACGCAATTATTACCGACTGGTACAACCTTGGTTTTTAATCAGAAACCCGAAGAGAAACTCGCTTATATAAAGGAATTACAGGAAAAAGGATCCAATGTAATGATGATTGGTGACGGATTAAACGACGCCGGAGCGTTGGCGCAGAGTAATGTAGGAATCTCAATTTCCGAAAATGTAAATGTCTTTTCACCGGCTTGCGACGGTATACTCGATGCCAGTCAGTTTTCGAAAATCGGTTACTTCCTGAAGTTTTCGCATAACGCTATGAAAACCATTATGATGAGTTTTGGACTGTCACTGTTGTATAATGTTGTAGGACTGAGTTTTGCGGTTACCGGAAACCTTTCGCCGTTGGTTGCCGCGATCATCATGCCGCTTAGTACCATTACGATTGTAAGCTTTGTAACGGTGATGAGTAATTTATATGCCCGGAAAAACAAAAGTTAAAAATGAAAAATATTTTTAAAGTATTGAAAAACAGTGTTTTAAAATATTTAAATATATAAGATTACATGATAAATATCATGTTTTTTAAAGAGCAGCTAAAGTAATTTTGTTTAACACAATTTTAAGGTATGAGTGTCATTTACATTTTAATCTCCATCAGTATAGTAGTCGCTGCAGTATTTCTGTATGTCTTTATTAAGGCAGTCAGAAGCGGACAGTTTGACGACGATTACACACCATCTGTACGAATGCTTTTCGACGATGAGTTACAAAAAGATAACAAGCAAAAATCAGAAACAAAAATAGAAAAACAGAACTAATTATGGAAGTGCAACAATTTTATTACGACAACAAAATTGTAAAGAAATTCCTGTATGCCTCAATCGTTTTTGGGGTTGTGGGAATGCTCGTCGGGCTCCTTATTGCTACGATGTACCTGTTTCCGAATTTAACCGATGGAATCTCTTGGTTGAGTTACGGACGTTTAAGACCGTTACATACAAATGCCGTTATTTTCGCCTTTGTAGGTAATGCCATCTTTGCCGGGGTCTACTATTCTTTACAGCGATTATTAAAAACCAGAATGTACAGCGATGTACTGAGTAACATCAATTTCTGGGGTTGGCAGTTAATTATCGTTGCCGCTGCCATATCATTACCATTAGGATATACAACATCTAAAGAATATGCAGAGCTGGAATGGCCCATAGATATTGCCATTGCAATTATTTGGGTAGTATTTGGTATTAATATGATAATGACCATTTTGCGAAGAAGGGAGCGCCATTTATATGTCGCAATCTGGTTTTATCTGGCAACATTTGTGACCGTTGCAGTGCTGCATATCTTTAATAGTCTCGCATTACCGGTGAGCGCCATGAAAAGTTACTCGGTTTATGCCGGAGTTCAGGATGCACTGGTGCAATGGTGGTACGGACATAATGCGGTGGCATTTTTCCTAACCACACCATTCCTGGGACTGATGTACTATTTCGTTCCAAAAGCAGCAAATCGTCCGGTATATTCCTACCGCTTGTCTATCATCCACTTTTGGTCTTTAATTTTCCTATATATCTGGGCTGGTCCACACCACTTGTTGTACACGGCTTTACCGGATTGGGCACAAAATCTGGGTGTTGTTTTCTCTGTAATGCTAATTGCTCCTTCATGGGGAGGTATGATCAACGGATTACTAACACTAAGAGGAGTTTGGGATAAAGTACGAACCGAACCGGTTTTAAAATTCTTCGTCGTAGCGATCACCGGATACGGTATGGCAACATTCGAAGGGCCAATGTTATCCCTTAAAAATGTAAATGCCATTGCACACTTTACCGATTGGATCGTGGCACACGTACACGTTGGAGCTTTAGCCTGGAACGGTTTTATGACCTTCGGTATGATTTACTGGCTAATCCCGCGTATGACCAAAACACAATTGTATTCGACCAAACTGGCCAATTTCCACTTCTGGATTGGAACACTAGGGATTATCTTATACGCTTTACCACTATATGTAGCCGGGTTTGTTCAGGCGCAAATGTGGAAACAATTCAACCCGGACGGTTCACTGGTTTACGGTAACTTCCTGGAAACGGTAAAAGAAATCATGCCAATGTATGCGATGAGAGCCGTTGGGGGAACCCTGTTCGTGATTGGTTTACTGGTACTGGTATACAATATTATTATGACCATTAAAGTAGGTCAGAAAATTGAAGACGAATTAGCGGAAGCACCGGAATTACAAAGAATTTCTAGCAGCCGATTAAAAGGTGAAAAATTCCACGGATGGTTGGAAAGAAAACCAATCCAGTTAACGGTTTTGGCAACCATTGCGATTCTAATCGGTGGTATTGTTCAAATCATCCCAACATTGGTGGTAAAATCGAATATCCCGACGATTACAAGTGTAAAACCCTATACACCACTGGAACTGGAAGGACGTGACCTGTATATCCGTGAGGGTTGTGTGGGCTGTCACTCTCAAATGGTTCGACCATTCCGTTCGGAAGTGGAACGTTACGGCGAATACTCCAAATCCGGAGAGTATGTTTACGATCACCCGTTCTTATGGGGATCCAAACGAACCGGTCCCGATTTGATGCGGGTAGGAGGAAAATATTCTGACAACTGGCACTTTAACCATATGTGGGACCCACAAAGTACCTCATCAGGATCCATCATGCCAGGTTATAAATGGCTGTTCGACAACAAACCGATGGACTATTCCAAAACGGAAGATAAAATGAGAGTCATGGTAAAACTGGGTGTTCCATATACCGATCAGGAAATTACCAATGCGCAGCAAAGTATTAAAGAACAGTCGCAAAAAATAGAAAAGAATTTACATGCCGATCCGGATTTTGTAAAAAGCTATGAGGAAAGTAAAAAGAATGCTGCGGCCAGAGGCGAAGCTTTTATACCTATGCACGACCGGGAAATTGTAGCCTTAATTGCCTACTTACAGCGTCTGGGAACAGATATTAAAGTTAAAGATGTAGCAGAAAACCAAAAATAATTTGTCATGCTAAAATTCATCAAACACAATATGGAGACGATTTCAGGAATTGAAATCTATCCGATCATTTCACTACTTATCTTCTTCCTGTTTTTTATAGGGCTGTACGTTTGGGTATTTACTTATAAAAAAGAGAAAATCACCGAAATGAGTAATATCCCTTTTGAAGATCAGGATATGGCCAACAATCAATAATTGTAAGAAATATGAAAAAGTATTTTCCAGTATATGTTCGAATTCCGGTTTTATTTGCCATCTTTTTTATGGCCATGGAATTCTTTATCGACTCCGGCGACAGACCCGCTTTTATCAAGTATCCTATAGTATCGCTAATCTTGTTATTGTTCCTTTTTGTATTGATAGCAATGGAAATTGTCTTAAAAGCGACCAATAATATTCTAGATGCTTTGTTAACGGAAGAACAACGCAAACAAAAAGAAATCGAAGAAAATCTTCCGTTGGCTGAAACACCGTTTGTCAAAAATCTGATGCAAAAACTGACGCGTTCCCGTAAAATGGAAGAAGAAGGCGAGTTGATGATGGATCACGATTACGACGGTATCAAAGAGTTGGACAACGTATTGCCGCCATGGTGGGTGTACCTGTTCTATGCCTGTATCGCTTTCGCCTTTATTTATCTGGTAAAATTCCATATCCTGGGCTATGACGATCAGACTGCGGAATTTGAAAAAGAAATGGCTGAAGCCAAAATAGCGGTGGAAGAATACAAAAAAACGGCACCGGATTTAATGGATAAGGAAAAAGTAACACAACTTACAGATGCTACTTCACTGGCTGCGGGTAAAGCAATCTTTGAAACCAATTGTATCGCTTGTCACCGAAATGATGGAGGTGGTGGTATCGGACCGAATTTAACCGACGATCACTGGATCCTTGGTGGTGGAATCAAAAATGTGTTCAATACCATTATGGAAGGTGGACGTGACGGAAAAGGAATGGTATCGTGGAAAGCGATTATCAAACCATCCGATATTCAGAAAGTGGCCAGTTATGTGTTGAGTCTGCAAGGTTCCAATCCAAAAGATGGGAAAGCACCGGAAGGTGATGTTTGGAAAGACGACAGTGCTCCGGCTACCGACGCTGCCAAACCGGCTGACAGTCTTCAAACGGCTGCTGTAACCCTAAAATAAAACAACACCTCAGGGTTCATAACCCTGAGGTCAAATCAAAAATATCATGTCTAGTTTACCCGATGAAAGTTTTAGAGATAGTATCGGAACTATCGATAAAGAAGGTAAAAGAGCTTGGGTTTTCCCTAAAATTCCAAAAGGAAAATTCTACGAAAAAAGAAAGCTGGTCAGCTATTTTCTGTTAGCCTTCTTGTTTTCGGCCCCTTTTATTAAAATTAACGGAAATCAGTTTCTGTTATTTAATGTGTTGGATCGGAAGTTTAATTTTTTTGGATTTCCATTCTGGCCACAGGATTTCCACCTGGTGGTGATTTCCATGATCGTTGGCGTTGTATTCGTAACCTTGTTTACCGTTGCCTTCGGACGTATTTTTTGTGGATGGATTTGTCCGCAGACCATTTTTATGGAAATGGTTTTCCGACGAATCGAATTCTGGATCGATGGCGACAGAGGGGCACAAATGCGTCTGGCCAAACAAGAGTGGAATGCCGAAAAAATACGAAAAAGAGTTACCAAATGGATCGTGTTCTTTATCATATCGTTTTTAATTGCCAATGTATTTCTGGCCTATCTGGTTGGAAGTGACCACGTACTCGAAATGGTAAAAGAAGGGCCGTTTCACAATACAAATACATTGATTGCCTTGCTGATTTTTACAGCAGTGTTCTATTTTGTTTTTGTATCATTCCGGGAACAGGTTTGTATCATTGCTTGTCCTTACGGGCGTTTACAGGGCGTGTTATTGGATAATAAGTCAATTGTTGTGGCCTACGATCATGTGAGAGGAGAAGGTGAAAACGGAAGAGCCAAATTCCGTAAAAATGAAGACCGATCCCAAGTCGGAAAAGGCGATTGTATCGATTGCCGACAATGTGTAAACGTATGTCCAACAGGAATCGATATCCGAAACGGAACGCAATTGGAATGTATCAATTGTACCGCTTGTATTGACGAATGTGATCACATCATGGAAAGTGTCAACCTGCAAAAAGGATTGATTCGCTATGCATCCGAAGATGAAATTGTAAAAAAAGAAAAATTCGTCTTTACGGCGCGAATGAAAGGTTATGTATCCGTTCTGATAATATTAACCGGTGTTTTTATTGGAATGTTATTCCTGAGAAACGAAGTAGAAGCCACCGTATTGCGATTACCGGGACAATTGTACGAACGAAAAGGGGAAAACATTAGCAATGTGTTTACCTATAAAATCGTCAATAAAACCGTAAAAGATTTTAATAAGGTTCACTTTAAATTAGTAGATCCTAAAGGAAAAATTATAGTAGTGGGAAAACCACAGTTCCAGATTAAAAAAGAAGGAATGGCTCAGGGAACATTGTTTATCGAGATCCATCCGGCTTTTCTAAAAGGAGATAAAACCAAAATAACGATTGAAGTCTATGACGGAGACGTATTGATTGAAACTACAACGACCAATTTTTTAGGTCCGCGGAGTTTTAACTAAAGAATCGTTTATAAACCCTTAAAAAAAACGCACCATGAAAGTAAATTGGGGAACCAGCATCGTAATCGCTTTCGGATTGTTTATCACTTTTATCATGTACTTCGTATTTAAAGTACAGTCTGATAAAAATTATGATCACGAAATGGTTACAGAAGAATATTATAAAAAAGAAATGAGCTTTCAACAACAGCTCGATAAAGAACAAAATGCGGCCGACTTAACCGAAAAAGTGACAGTCTCCGCAACACCAGAAGGTATTATGATTGCTTTTCCGGCAAGTTTCAATAAAGACAAAATCAAAGGAAAAGTGTCCCTTTACAGACCGTCCAACCAGAAACTGGACTTCGAAGTTCCGATTTCGTTGTCTGCTTCAAATTTGCTCATACCTAAAACAAATTTGGTGGACGGTCGCTGGGACATTGCTATCGATTGGGAATACGAAGGAAAAGCCTATTTAAACAAGTTAGTAGTCAATTTGTAATTTTTGGTTTGTAGTCAGGAGGTTTTTTAATAGTTTTTTGGTTGTCTTCTGGCTACAAACTAAATTAATCCGGAATGGTATGTTGCTTTCTGCATTTATATTCGGTTTGGTAAGTAGTTTGCACTGCATCGGTATGTGTGGTCCTATTGCCATGATGTTACCGGTAGACCAACACAATCCCGCAAAAAAAGTCATTCAGATATTGTTGTACCATAGTGGTCGCTTAACGGCCTATGCGGCATTGGGATTAGTTTTCGGAATTGTAGGAAAAGGTCTTTATCTGGCCGGACTACAACAACAAATGTCTATCACAGCCGGAATACTTATGATTATAGTCGTTCTCGTTCCGGAGAAAATCCTCGCGCGCTATAATTTTTCAAAACCGGTTTATCGCATGCTTTCCAAAATCAAAAGTAGTTTAGGAAATCAGTTTAAAAAGAAAAGTTATAAAGCACTTTTTACAATAGGATTATTAAACGGATTGCTGCCTTGTGGATTGGTATATGCTGCTTTGTTCGGTGCCATTGCCATGCAAAGCGAATCACTCGGAGTAGTATACATGCTACTTTACGGATTGGGAACAGTCCCAATGATGAGTACGGTTGTATATGCATCCAATTGGATAAGTCAGCCAATACGGAACAAAATAGGTAAAATTATTCCTTATGTAGCCGTATGTATCGGTATGCTATTTATATTAAGAGGACTTGGACTTGGAATTCCGTATGTTTCTCCAAGTAATATGAGTCTTTTTGTTAGAGGTGAAGCGCATTGCGGCTAAGAAACCAAAGCTTTTCGGACTTGTTTTCGCAATTCCGGGATAACCTCTTCTTCAAACCAGGGATTCTTTTTTTGCCAGATCCGGTTGCGCGGTGAAGGATGAACTAAAGGAAAATAATCCGGTAAAAAATCGCGATAATGCGACACATTCTCTGTCAGCGTTCGATAGGAGCGCTCCTTAAGATAGTACGACTGAGCATATGATCCGATCAACAAAATAAGTTTTATATCCGTAAGTGCCGTAAGAAGCTGCGGATGCCAGGTTGGAGCACATTCCGGTCTTGGTGGTAAATCGCCCGATTTGCCCGTACCCGGAAAACAAAAGCCCATTGGAACGATACCAAATAATGACGGATCATAAAATTCTGCCGGTGCTACAGCTAACCAACGTCTTAATTCTTCTCCACTAGCATCATTCCATGGAATTCCGCTATCATGCGCCTTTCTTCCGGGGGCCTGTCCGATAATTAAAATCCGGGAGGTGTCGGAAAATGAAAGGATGGGCTTGGGTGGATACGGTAATGATGCCTGGCATATTGTACAGTTAGTAATTCTATTTAATAGCGAATCCATAATAATTGAAATTTAGATCGGAGTGCATTACTGTATAAAAGTACTATTTCTAACCGTATTTTGATTGAATGAAAGTTATATCGAATCCAAACTTTTAAAAATTTGGAGTAATGGAAAGACAAAAGCCGGAAATACCGGCTTTAGAGACTTTATTTTAGCGACGAATACTATAACGTTTTTAAATGGTCATGGAAAATAATTGCGTTTCGGGTGCTTTTCGTTTTAAACGCAAATCAAAAGCCATACATATATTGCGAACAAACGGTTTCCCTTTTTCGGTAACGGTAATACCGTCATCGGTGATTTTTAATAATCCGTCTTTTTCTATTTCCTGTAAAGAGGCGATGATACGCTCTTGTTCCGGAAATTGTTCTTCATTGTCCCATTTGGTCTGAAACCGGCACATCAGATTTAAAATATGACGACGAATGATCAAATCTTCATGAGTTAGAATATGACCTTTAAAAACAGCCAGTTCGTTTTTTTCCAGACGGGCATAATAGTCTTCCAGTGTTTTCTCATTTTGAGCAAAAGCATACCAGCTATCACTAATGGACGATACGCCTAATCCAATCATCAACTGTGTTTTGGAAGAAGTATACCCCATAAAATTGCGATGCAGTTTTCCGTTTTGAAACGCATCATACATAGTATCGTCTTCAATCGCAAAATGATCCATACCGATTTCATAAAAACCGTTTTTTTCCAGCATCATTTTCCCGACCTCATAAAGTTGTCTTTTTTTCTGATCTTTCGGTACATCTTCATCTTTAAAACCGCGTTGCCCGTTTCCTTTAATCCACGGTACATGAGCATAACTATAAAACGCCAGTCGATGAGGTGCCAGTGATTTTGTTTTTTCGATCGTGTCGATCACATCTTCCAGTTTTTGAAATGGCAAACCAAATACCAGATCGTGTGAAATAGAAGTATAGCCGATTTCTTTGGCCCAAAAAGTTACTTTGGCCACATTATGGAACGATTGTTCGCGATGGATCGCTTTCTGAACGGCAGGACTGTAATCCTGAACACCAAAACTTACCCGGCGAAATCCCAGTTCATAAAGCTTTACAAGATGTGCCCGGGTTGTATTGTTGGGATGTCCTTCAAAGCTGAATTCGTAGTTATCCATACGGTTGGCACGACTCAAAATTCCATTGATCAAAAGTTCAAGGTTTTCTGGAGAAAAAAAGGTAGGTGTACCACCGCCCAAATGGATTTCCCGGATATTCGGTGTTTCCGGAAAGGTATCGCAATACAATGCCCATTCCTTTAAAACGGCCTGAATATAGGTGTCTTCAACATCATGACGTTTGGTAATCCGTTTGTGACATCCGCAAAAAGTACACAGACTTTCGCAAAACGGTAGATGAATATAAAGACTAATGCCTTCGGAAGTATTGCTCTCCCGGAACGAACGGATATACGTATCGCGCCATGCCGCAACAGAAAACTGCGAATCGTCCCAATACGGAACCGTTGGATAGCTTGTATAGCGCGGTCCGGGAACATTATATTTTTGAACTAGTGAAATTGCCATAACCTAAAACTGAATTTTCAACAAACAAAATTAAATTATAGGGCTTCAAAAAAAAATGATATTTATCATACGAAAACATTGGCAGACGATTACAGACATTTTTTGTACTTTTAGGCCTTTAATATTGGACGATTATGAAATTGAAAATTTTTAAACTGTTATTTTTTGTATTGTTTTTTACCGCTTGTCAGGCACAGGTAAAACAAGGAACCCAATTGGTTAACCCGGAAGTTTTTGAAAAAACAATTACAGCCAATAAAGGACAACTGATCGATGTGCGTACTCCAAAAGAATACCAGTCCGGTCACTTGAAAGGTGCTAAAAACCTGCATATTTACGAAAAGAACTTTGGAGAGGAAGTGGACAAATTGGATAAAACAAAACCGGTTTATGTGTACTGCAAAGCAGGAGGAAGAAGTGCTGAAGCGGTTGAAATCCTACAAGAAAAAGGGTTTAAAAAGATCGTGGAACTGGACGGCGGTATCGACGCATGGAATGATCAGAAAAAACCGGTGGAAAAATAAGACTTTTAGGACATGACAAACCTGGATTATATATTTTTATTTTTGTGTCTGCTGATCCTTTGTATCGCCGGCTATCTCTTGTATAGACTGCAACAGCTGGAAAAAGAGAAAAAGTATATGCAGGTTAAATATGTGGATTTTGAAGAGCGTTTCAACCATTTGCAATTGGAAACACTCGAATCCAAACTGAATCCGCATTTGTTTAAAAATATATTAAATTCGATACAATCACATGCCTATCAAACGTATTTTGCGATGGATAAGCTGTCGAATGTTCTGGATTATATCTTGTATGAAAGTAGAAGGCGTTTTGTGAGCCCAAAAGAAGAAATTGATTTCGCTTTAAACCTGATTGAGATTAATAAAATCAAAATTAGTCCGCTTTTTGCCCTTACGGTAAAAAAGAAAATCGACGAAACGGATGCCTCGTACCAACAACAGTTAATGGCTCCGCTAATTTCGATCGATCTGATTGAAAATGCATTTAAACATGCCGATTTGCAAAGTGCCGATGCTTTTATTACGGTTGTTATCGAATTAAAAGGTCAGGTTTTTTCAATGACGGTGACCAATAAAATTTCCAGCAAAGCGGCCTTTAAAAAAGACAATAGCGGACTAGGATCGGAAACCTTGGAACAACGATTAAAGATTATTTATAAAAACCATTATAAACTGGACAAATTCATTGAAGGAGATGTCTATGTTGCACAATTAAAAATTGATTTACGTGAGTACAAAACTCAAATGCTTGCTTCTTGACGACGAATTACCGGGATTAACCTATCTTAAAATGCTTTGTGAGCAAATTCCCGAATTGGAAGTGATCAAAGCTTTTAATAACCCGGAAACGTTTCTTGCCGAATGTAATAAGCATGATTTTGACCTTTTGATTTCCGATATTGAGATGCCGGGAATGAATGGATTACAAGTCGCTAACTTATTGGAAGGGAAGGCAATTATTTTTACGACAGCCTACAAAGACTTTGCGGCCGAAGCATACGACCTTGATGCGGTGGATTATGTCGTAAAACCAATTAAAAAAGAGCGCTTGCAACAAGCCGTTCAAAAAGCATTAAAACGTTTTGAGACTACAAAAACGACTCGAAAACATTTGCAATTAAATACCGATAAAGGTAAAACCATATTATCGATCGATCAGATTTTCTTTATCAAATCGGCAGAAACCGACAGCCGGGATAAAGTGATTTATCTACAGGATCTTACCAATTTTGTCGCTAAAAATTACTCTTTTGATAAGTTGTTAAAACAATTGCCTGCGGAAGAATTTTGCCGGATCAATAAAAAAGAAGCTTTGGCCATTAAAAACATACAGTTTTATTCGCACGACGAGATTACTGCCAATGTGATGATGGCAAATGGTAAGCCGTTTAGTTTCGGTTTAAGTGAAAGTTACCGACCGGAATTTGTAGAGAAAGTGAAGCTATAGTATTTCGTTACAATTTTTGCCGGCTTCGTTACAAGAGGCGTTTTTAATATTACGAATTCATTTTTTTTCAAGGCTTTATATAGCATATTTGCACCAAAATAAGTGTAAGCCAAAATGATAACTTATGAAAAATTTTAAAAATAGCTTTTTTTATGTCGGCGTATTGGGAGTCGCTTTTGCGGCCATGTATTGGACCGTCCAAAACGGAAAGGTTCTGGAAGGTGGCCGTCATATTGTATTGCCCAATTCCGGGAATAGCCAATGGCAGGAATTTTTGGCATCTCTAATTCATAATCTGACACATCCGTTAGCGATTTTATTAGCACAAATTGTGACCATTGTTTTTGTGGCACGTTTGTTCGGAGAGTTATGTAAAAAAATAGGCCAACCAATGGTCATCGGTGAAATACTTGCCGGTATCGTACTAGGTCCCTCGCTTGTAGGAACCTATTTTCCGGAGTTTTCCAATTTATTATTTCCGGAAGCCTCATTAGGGAATTTACAGTTCCTGAGTCAGATCGGATTAATCCTTTTTATGTTTGTGGTCGGGATGGAACTCGATCTGAAAGTACTCCAAAATAAAGCCAAAGAAGCAGTGGTTATCAGCCATGCGAGTATCGTAATTCCGTTTACCCTCGGTATGGTTCTGGCTTATTTTATTTACACCCAATTTGCCCCGGATGGTGTAGAATTCCTTTCGTTTGCTTTGTTTACCGGTATCGCAATGAGTATTACGGCTTTCCCGGTATTGGCACGTATTGTACAGGAAAGAGGATTACACCGAACCAAACTTGGCGCAATGGTAATTACCTGTGCCGCAGCCGATGATATTACAGCCTGGTGTATTCTGGCCGCTGTAATCGCAATTGTAAAGGCCGGTTCGTTTTTAAGTTCCTTATATATTATAGCATTGGCGATTATCTATGTGATTCTAATGCTAAAAGTGGTGCGCCCGTTCCTAAAAAGAATCGGGGAATTGTACACCAGTAAAGAAAGCATTACCAAATCGGTTGTAGCAATATTTTTCCTGACGTTATTAATCTCATCCTATGCTACGGAAGTAATTGGTATTCACGCTTTATTCGGAGCTTTTATGGCCGGAGCGATTATGCCGGACAATATGCGTTTTCGAAATATCTTTATCGAAAAAGTGGAGGACGTTTCGCAGGTGATGTTACTACCGTTGTTTTTCGTTTTTACCGGATTACGTACCCAAATCGGACTTTTGGATGATCCGTATTTATGGAAAATCTGTGGTTTGATTGTATTGGTAGCAGTTGTTGGAAAATTTGTAGGAAGTACGATAACGGCCAGATTCGTAGGTCAGAACTGGCGCGATAGTTTAATGATCGGTGCGCTGATGAATACCAGAGGATTGATGGAGTTGGTCGTGTTAAATATCGGATACGATTTAGGGGTGTTAAAACCGGAAATCTTTGCGATGATGGTTATCATGGCTTTGGCTACAACCTTAATGACCGGACCGGCTTTAGATTTGATCAATTTTATATTCAAGACCAAAGACGAGATTATCCCGGCTGAAATCAGTCAGGTAAGTAAATATAAGGTATTGGTATCGTTCGATACGCCCGAAGAAGGAAAAGGTTTATTACGACTTGCGAATACTTTTGTTAAGAAGATGAAGAAAAATGCGATGGTTACGGCCATGCATATTCCGTCGAGTAACGAAGTACATCCCTTTAATGTGGAAGAATTCGAAGAACAATGTTTTAAACCGGTATTAGCCGAATCGAAAGAGTTAAAACAAAAGGTGACTACTTTGTTTAAAACCTCAACCGATGTGGATTCGGATATTATCGAAGTGTCCAATAAAGGTGAATTTGACCTGGTTTTGGTCGCTTTAGGACAATCTATTTTTGAAGGAACACTATTGGGAAAAATCCTTGGATTTACAACCCGTATCATCAATCCGGAAAACCTGTTGAATAAGTTTACCGGTAAGGAAAAACTATTCGAAAATTCACCGTTTGACGAACGTACCGAGCAAATTCTGGCAAAAACAGAAGTTCCGGTAGGGGTGTTGGTGAACAAAAATTTTGAAAAAGCCGATCGCGTTTTTGTGACCTTATTCGATGATTCCGATGCTTTCCTGATCGAATACGCCCAAAAGCTTATCGCAAATGTCGAATCGCAGGTAACGGTTCTGGATGTGGTTGGAAATATTAAAAATAATGCGACAATCAAAGAAGGTATCCGTGCGATCGAACAACAGGCGCCTAATCATATTAAGTTATTAAACGAACGCAAAATAGAAAAGGACTTTTTACAGGATCAAGATTTAATGATCATTAGTGTTGACAGCTGGAAAAAACTGGTAGAATCCAGAAGTACCTGGCTAAATAATACACCATCATTACTCATCTTAAAACCTTAAAAAGAAGTTAAGAATTTAAAATACCGTTGGCAAATTGTATTTTTGACAGTATATTTAGAATATGAAAATAGCTGTTAAAAATATGGTTTGCCAACGTTGCGTTTTGGCCGTTACCCAAATCCTGGATCAAATGGATCTTCCATACCAACAGGTTACGATGGGTGAAGTAACACTTGCGGATTCCGTTTCGGAAGAAAAACGGCAACAGTTTTCGGAGGCTTTGGAGGCGATTGGTTTCGAGATTATCGATGACAAACGCAAGCAGCTTATTGAAAAAGTGAAAACAACGATTATCAATTTTATTCACCACGATCAGGAAAAAACAAAACTGACGGTATCGGAATTCCTATCGGATAAAGTACAATACGACTATAATTATCTGAGTAGTCTTTTTTCGGAAATGGAAGGGATTACGATCGAAAAATACTTGATCAACCAAAAGATCGAGAAGGTAAAAGAACTGATTGTTTACGATGAATTGTCGTTAAAACAAATCGCCGATTTGTTAGGTTACAGTAGTGTAGCGTATCTGAGTAATCAGTTTAAAAAAGTAACGGGATTAACACCGTCGCACTTTAAGAACATCCGTTCGGAAAAACGAATTCCGTTAGACAAAGTGTAAATCTTACAACTCCATTATAAAATTCTACAATAGTTTTCTGCGCATTCCGGTCTAACTTTGTTCTAACAAAAACAAATAACGATATGGAAGCCATCACTAAAAATTTTCCGGTAACCGGAATGACCTGTGCTTCATGTGCGGTAAGCGTGGAGAGTATGTTGAAACATCAGAAAGGTGTTATCGACGCCGCAGTTAATTATGCGAATGCCTCTGCCAAAGTAGAATACGATTCGAATGTTGCTTCGCTCGACGATTTTAAAAAAGCCATGCAAGCCATTGGTTACGATATGATCATTGAAGAAGATGTCAATGTAAACGAGCTAGTCGAAACCCAACAAAAAAATCATTACGAAGAACTAAAAAAGAAAACGATAGGCGCGTCACTATTAACCCTTCCGGTTTTTATCATCGGGATGTTTTTTATGGATATGCCCTACGGAAATGAAATCATGTGGTTTTTTGCCACACCGGTTTTGTTCTGGTATGGAAAAGATTTCTTTATAAATGCCTGGAAACAGTTAAAACACCGTTCGGCCAATATGGATACTCTGGTCGCACTGAGTACCGGTATCGCCTATGTTTTTAGTGTTTTTAATACCCTTTTTGCCGATTTCTGGCATCAAAGAGGACTACATGCCCATGTTTATTTTGAAGCGGCTACGGTGGTGATTGCGTTTATTCTTTTGGGTAAATTATTGGAAGAGAAAGCCAAAGGAAATACGGCTTCAGCAATTAAAAAACTGATGGGATTACAACCCAAAACGGTAACCGTGGTAAAAGACAACGGGGAGTTTATGGAAGCGCCAATCGAATCGATTGTGTTGGATGATCTGATTCTGGTAAAACCCGGAGAGAAAATTGCTGTAGATGGGGAAGTGGTTTCCGGAAGTTCGTTTGTAGACGAAAGTATGATTTCCGGAGAGCCGGTACCGGTTGAAAAGGGAATCGGAGCGACTGTTTTTGCCGGAACACTCAACCAAAAAGGTAGTTTACAGTTCCGGGCGCGGAAAGTAGGCGGGGATACCTTACTGGCGCATATCATTAAAATGGTACAGAATGCACAGGGTAGTAAAGCACCGGTTCAAAAACTGGTCGATAAAATTGCCGGGATATTTGTACCGATTGTGGTAGGAATTTCGATCCTGACCTTAATTATATGGCTGATTTTTGGCGGTGAAAACGGATTTACCCAAGGCTTAATGGCGATGGTAACGGTATTGGTAATTGCCTGTCCATGTGCCTTAGGATTGGCTACACCAACGGCTATTATGGTTGGTGTTGGAAAAGGAGCCGAACAGGGCATTCTGATAAAAGATGCCGAAAGTCTGGAATTGGCTCAAAAAGTAGATACCATTATTTTGGATAAAACAGGAACAATTACGGAAGGAAAACCAAAAGTTACCGCTACAAAATGGTTACATGACAATGCCGCTAAAGCAGCAATCTTAAAAACCATTGAAAAACAGTCCGAACATCCATTAGCGCAGGCGGTGGTTGAGGAATATGCTTTACTGGATACGATTGGTCTGGATCATTTCGAAAGCATTACCGGATTTGGCGTAAAAGCGACTGCCGGTGGCGAAACCTATTTTGTTGGAAATCAGAAATTGATGGAAAATGAAAAGATTCGCATTTCAGACGAATTACAGCGATTTGCAGACGAATATTACCAAAATGCAGCTACGGTATTGTTTTTTGGTTCGACTCAGGAAGTGTTGGCTATTATCGCGGTTCAGGATGCGATTAAACCAACATCGGTACAGGCTATCGAAGAATTGCAACGCGACGGTATCGAAGTGATTATGCTAACGGGTGATAATGAGGCAACGGCTTCTTCCGTTTCCAGACAACTCAATATTAAACGGTACAAGGCGGGTGTTTTGCCACAGGATAAATCGGAGTTTGTAAAACAATTGCAACACGAAGGTCGCGTGGTGGCTATGGTTGGCGACGGAATTAACGACAGTGCGGCACTGGCGCAGGCCAATGTGAGTATTGCAATGGGAAAAGGATCGGATATTGCGATGGATGTTGCGCATATGACGATCATTTCGTCCGATTTGAAAAAAATCCCGGTGGCGATTCACTTGTCAAAACAAACCGTAAAAACAATCAAACAAAACCTGTTTTGGGCGTTTATCTATAACGTTATCGGAATTCCGATTGCCGCCGGCGTATTGTTCCCGATTAACGGATTTTTACTAAACCCGATGATTGCCGGAGCCGCTATGGCAATGAGTTCCGTGAGTGTGGTGAGCAACAGTTTACTTTTAAAATTTAAAAAATAAATACAATGAAAACGATGAAATTTAAAACCAATATTAAATGTGCCGGATGTATCGAAAAAGTGACTCCGGTGTTAAATCCGCTTGTGGGTTCGGATAACTGGAAAGTGGATACCGAAAACCCGCAAAAGATTCTGACCATTAACAGCGATACGGTTTCGGAAGCTACGTTAGCGGAACAATTAAAAAATGTAGGTTATATAATTGAGAAAGTAACCGAATAAAAAAACAGCTGTCGGATTCTTATGATCTGACAGCTGTTCCGGATTAATCTTTAATTTGTACACCTGATCTGTTTTTAAAATGGGTCGGGTGTTTTTATTTTAGGATTTATTCACCGTTTTTATCCACTACGATACGGTTAGGGCGATTGGCCAGTTCCCATGCGGTAGCAAAAGCCAGTTTGGCTCTTTTTTCCAGTAAGTCGTACTCAATTTTGTCCGGAGTGTCACCCGGTTGATGGTAATCTTCATGAACACCATTAAAGAAAAAGATCGCCGGTACGCCGTGTTTCGCAAAGTTATAATGGTCGGAACGGAAATAGATTTGTTCCGGATCGTTTCGGTCGTTGTATTTGTAATCCAATAACAGGTTTACATATTTTTTATTGGCCTCTTCGTTGATGTTATGCAAATCCGTACTCAAACGGTCGGAACCGATCACATACACATAGTTACCATTGTCTTTATGTGCCGGATCACGTCGTCCGATCATATCGATATTGATATCGGCAATCGTGTTTTTTAATGGGAATAACGGATGTTCGGAATAGTATCGGGATCCGTGTAATCCGTGTTCTTCTCCGGTCACATGTAGAAAAAGGATCGAACGTTTTGGTCCGTGGCCGGCTTTTTTGGCATCCATAAAAGCCTGAGCGATTTCCAGTAACGCTACCGTTCCGGAACCATCGTCATCGGCACCATTATAAATCTCTCCGTTTTTCATCCCTACGTGATCATAGTGCGCAGAAATCACCAATACCTCATCCGGTTTTTCAGAACCTTCGATATAGGCCCAGATATTTTCCGAATCTCCTAATTTAGGACTAAAGGGACGCACCATAAATTCGGAAGGAACTTTCTGATAAAAACTATCAGCTCCTTTTGGATAGGAAATCCCCATTTTTTTGTATTCGGCAATCAGGTATTCGCCGGCTTTTTTCTGTCCCGGTTCGCCGGTATTACGCCCCTGCATCTCGTCGGAAGCTACAATATAAAGGTGTTTTTTTAATTCTTCCTTATTAATTGTGTTCATATACTTGGATACATAATCCTTGGAGGAACTATTCTTCTGGGAAGAACAGCTGCTCAAAAACAGGGAAAGTGCGAGACCGCAAAGAAATATTTTTTTCATTGGTTTTGGAGTTGTAGGTTGTATGCTTATTTATATGTAGCCTAAAATACTATTTTGTTTCAATTGAAAAGTGAATTTTATTTATTATTTATTTTTAGGGTTAAAAAAGTAAATAATAAATACTAATCAAAACATTCCATTAGTAATAAATCACCTGATGTGTGTTCGATGCAAACCAGTCCGTCTTCATTTACATGATTACTGCTTCCGGTTCGATAACCAATGGTTAAGGTATCGTTTTGCAATGGATAGAATAGGTTTTTAGAGTGGATGCCTGCTACGGTTCCAATCGGAATTAAGGAAAGTATCGTATGGGCCGGATACCATTTTTCAAACTTTTTTGGTAGCAGGAATACTTTGGAATGATCATCCAGTATTACAATCTTCAGAAGGTTGCGGTAGCGGACAATATTGGTGATGTTGCTAATGGTATGATCAGCTCTTCTTCCGGTAGCCCAAACGACATTAACAGCCGGTATTTTTCGTTCGATAAGATAGTCAAAGGCCTTTTCCAGATCGGTTTTGTCCTGGTCGGGTGTATGAACAATTTCAATTGGATATTGGGTTTGACGATAAAATTCCGCATCAAAATCACGGTCGAAGTCCCCTAAGAGTACATCTACTTTGATCCCGAGATCCAGAACGCGTTCCATAGCCGAATCGAGTACGATGACTAAAGGCGACCA
This sequence comes from Flavobacterium sp., assembly GCF_030146175.1. Lineage (GTDB taxonomy): Bacteria > Bacteroidota > Bacteroidia > Flavobacteriales > Flavobacteriaceae > Flavobacterium. The sequence goes on from NZ_JASLCE010000006.1 coordinate 24,415, forward strand.
TTCCAACAGCTGTCCGAGCAATTCGTCGTTACAGGGCGCTCCGTTGGCAATAATTAAGGCCGGTTCCTGGTCGTCGCGGACAATATGGTGTGAAGACATTTGTTTACTTTTGAGTTATTCCAAAAGTAAGCAATGATTTTAAAACAAAAAAGACAACCGGTGAAAGTTGTCTTTTAGATTTTTATTCAATAACATAATTGGTTTCGGCGACTTCCGACAGGCTAAAATACCCGAGGGGATAATTGGCCTGATTGTTTTGGTTGATCACGTTACCGCGTACGGTAGCCGGTGGCGTTTGGAACGGTCCGCCGCCGCCTTGTGCCACACTAATCAAAATGTTCATATAATTGTAATATTGTCTGGAAATCCCCATTAAACGGATGTTTACGTTATCGTTAACTTTCAGATCTTCGTGCGAATAAATATCGAAAGTCGTGTTTCCCTGTACAAAACGGTCGTCGCTGGAACGGAAAACAGCCAAAGTATTATTGCGAATATAACGGAATAAATAGTAGTTGTCTTCGTCTCCGGGATCGTTATAAAAGGTCTTTAACTCAATCTGATCACCGGTAAAACCACCGTCGTTTTTCTGTTCGATATTTAGAATATCGGCTACGCTTTTTAAGGTTTCGGTTGCTTTATAGGTTACGCCATTGCTAACGATGGTCAGGGTATAGGTTTCTCCTAAAACCGGTTGGAAATTGGTACAGATATATTCACCGGGTACGGCTTCCAAAAAGTTAAAATCAACGTTACTGCTGTTGGTTACGACCACAGTAGCACCGCTTACTTTCGGAATTTCCGTACCGAAATAATCGGCGGTGGTGGTTAAATAGATTACCTGATTATTACCTGTTGTCCCTTTAATCCAGTTAAGGGCGGCATCCACAACCAATCGAGGCGGAGCACTGTCCAGTTTAACATCGACAACTTCTTCGCAGCTATTCAGCATCAGAATTGCAAACAGGAATGTGAAATATTTTAATATGGTTTTCATAATGATACGTTCTTAATGGATACTTTAGAATTTGAAGTTATACGTTACCGATGGTACAATTCCGAAAATAGAAAGTTTTATCGCTTCGTTTCGGGCCGTATCTTCGTTTTGACGGAAACTGATTGAGGCTGCGTTTTTGCGGCTGTACAGGTTGTAAATACTAAATACCCATTCGCCTTGCCATCCTTTTTTCTTTTCCGGTTTCGGTGTATAGGTTGCCGATACATCCAGGTGGTGGTATAACGGAAGGTTATTGTCGTTACGGCTACCGTAGCTCGGTACCGAAATTCCCTGATAAATATACTGTCCGTTTGGATAGGTTACCGGTTGACCGGATTGTAATGCGAAGATGGCTCCGAAAGTCCATTTTTCGGTATGGGTATACGATCCAGTGATCGAAAGGTTATGGGTTTTGTCGTATCCGGTACGGTACCAGTCACCGTTATTGATTCCGGTTTCGTTTGGCGTTCTTCCCGGTGTTTGTTGTTCGGAACGGGATAAAGTATAGGATACCCAACCGGTTAATTTTCCGGTGTTTTTGCGTAACAATACTTCCAAACCGTAGGCGCGGGCTTTTCCGTTAAGGATTACCTGTTCGATCGCATTATTAGCAATTAGATCGGCTCCGTCAATATAGTCGACGCGGTTTTTGATGTTTTTGTAAAAGGTTTCCACTTCAAGGGAATATTTATCCTCATTGAAATTACGGAAATAACCAATCGCATATTGATCCAATGTCTGCGGTTTTAAGAAATTATCACTTGGCGCCCATACGTCTAAAGGCGTAGGAGAAGCTGTATTGGAAATCAAATGCAAATACTGACTCATACGGTTGTAACTCGCCTTTATGGATTGATCATCGTTTAAAGCATAGGAAACGGCGACACGAGGTTCAAAATTATCAAAGCTGGCGATGGTTTTATTTCGTCCGAAGTATTCGCTTCCGGTAGGTGTTGCTTTTTCGTAAATCTTTAAATCGTCGTTAAAAATAACCGCCTGATTGTTTGCGTAGGTGTTGATTTTTTGTTGTCCCAAACGGTAGAACATCGAATAGCGCAAACCGTAGTTAACGGAAAGGTTTTCGGTTAGTTTTTGTTCGGCATCGATATAAAATGAAGGCTCAAAGGCATATTTTTTATCCAATTGATCTGCGTTGATACCGGAATTCGGTTTGTTTGGTTCAATAGTTCCCGGGTTAAAATCATAATAAATAGCATTCACACCGTAGCTCAATTGTAGCTTATTGGAAATATAGTGTTTCAGATCGTATTTAAAGTTATAGTTTTTAATACCTGAATCCCAGTTAAATCCAACAAAGTCCAGTGTTAGTCCATAATAGTAGTCGCTATAAATCATTGACATATTGGAGAATAATTTATCGGAAAACAAATGATTCCAACGCAGATTAACCACGGTATTACCATAGGTATTCTTAAAGCTATCATTTAAATCAAACACATCACGACCAAAATAACCAGATAGATACAGGTTATTATTATCGTTTAATTTATAGCTTAGTTTGGTGTTTAAATCATAGAAATAAGCGGAGTTTTTATTGTCCGTCATTTTCAGGAATAAATGGGCGTAGGAACTTCTTCCGGCTACCAGAAACGAACCGCGGTCTTTGGTAATTGGTCCTTCGGCCAATAGACGGCTGGAAATTAATCCGATACCACCATTCATATGGAATTCTTTACTGTTTCCTTCCTTTTGGTAAATGTCTAAAACAGAGGATAGTCGGCCACCAAATCGAGCCGGAATACCGCCTTTATACAGTTTCAGATCTTTGATCGCATCGGAATTAAAAACCGAAAAGAAACCGAAAAGGTGAGAGGAATTGTAAATAGTAGCCTCGTCCAGTAAGATCAGGTTCTGATCGGCTGCGCCACCACGTACGTTAAATCCTGAGGCGCCTTCACCGGCATTGGTTACTCCGGGAAGTGTCAGAATTGACTTTAAAACGTCGGTTTCTCCTAAAACAACCGGCATTTTTTTGATTTCTTTAATGGAAAGTTTGTTAACACTCATCTCCGGTCGGCGAATATCGACCTTTTTCTTGTTTTCGGTGATAACCACTTCCTGTAGTTCTCGTGAGTTTTCGCCTAATGCGAAGTTTTTACGGGTGTTTTGGTTCAGATTAAGCGTTTCTTCAACACCTTGATATCCCATATAGTTTATCTGTACGGTGTAGGTTCCCTTCGGAACGGTAATCGAGTAGAAGCCATACTCGTTTGTTGTAGCACCTGTTTGCAGGCTTTTGATGTAAACCGTTACCCCAATCAGGGTTTCGT
>NZ_JASLCE010000065.1 GCF_030146175.1 Flavobacterium sp.
AGCAACGGTTTGGATAACCGGGCTTCGCGCCGAACACTCGGCGAACCGGAACAATCTGGAAATCGTACAATGGGACGCGCAATACCAGTTGTACAAATACAATCCGCTATTGCACTGGACGACTCAGGAAGTGAAAAACTACGCCGAAAAAAACGGTATACCCTATAACATTTTACACGATAAAGGCTTTGTCAGTATAGGCTGCGCACCCTGTACCAGAGCCATAAAAGAAGGTGACGATTTCCGTGCCGGTCGCTGGTGGTGGGAAGAAACCTCCAAAAAAGAATGCGGACTACATCAGTAAACAACCCTAAAATAAAAGATATGAGTGCTACAAAAGAATATTTAAAACAATTAGAAGACGAAGCGATATACATTCTTCGCGAAACCGCGGCACAGTTCGAAAAACCGGCCTTGTTGTTTTCCGGCGGAAAGGATTCGATTGTCTTGGTACATCTGGCCTTAAAAGCGTTCCGACCGGGGAAGTTTCCGTTTCCGTTGGTACATATCGATACGGGACATAATTTTCCGGAAGCCATTGCTTTTCGGGATTATCTGGTCGATCGGATTGGCGAAAAGTTAATTGTCGGTTCGGTGGAAGACAGTATCCGAAAATACAATCTGAAGGAAACACCGGGGCGTTTTCCGTCGCGTAATGCCTTGCAAACCTATACGTTACTGGATATTATTCAGGAAAATGAATTTGATGCCTGTATCGGTGGAGCGCGTCGTGACGAAGAAAAAGCGCGGGCCAAGGAACGCATCTTTTCGGTTCGGGACGATTTTGGACAATGGGATCCAAAATTACAACGCCCGGAATTGTGGGATATCCTAAACGGAAAAATCCAGAAAGGACATAATGTCCGCGTTTTCCCGATTAGCAACTGGACGGAACTGGACGTGTGGAATTATATCCAGCAAGAGGCTATCGAATTGCCGGAACTCTATTTTGCTCATAACCGGGAATGTATCGTACATCAGGATAAACTGGTCGCAACTTCCGAATTTATTCAGCCGCTTCCTACCGATACCGTGGTTGTGGAAAAAGTGCGCTACCGAACCGTTGGCGATATGACCTGTACGGCGGCTGTTCCGTCGGATGCCGAAACGATTCAGGATATAATCGATGACATTATCCAGACGCGGATTAGCGAAAGAGGGCAAACCCGATTGGATGATCAATTATCGGAAGCCGCAATGGAAGACCGTAAAAAACAAGGTTATTTTTAAAAACAACACCTCTAAAAACATAAAAAATGAACACATTAAAATTTATAACAGCCGGAAATGTAGACGATGGTAAAAGTACGCTGATCGGGCGTTTGCTTTACGATTCCGATAGTATTCATACCGACCAGTTGGGCGTTTTGCAAAAGCAAACCAAACAGGAAAATGTTGCGATCGATTTATCGTTGATCACCGACGGACTTCGAGCCGAACGGGAACAGGGAATTACGATCGATGTGGCCTATAAATATTTTGCCACTTCGAGACGGAAATTTATCATCGCCGATGCGCCCGGACATGAACAATATACTAGGAATATGATTACCGGAGCGTCAAATTCCGATTTGATCATTGTTCTGGTGGATGCGCGTAAAGGAATTACCACGCAAACCAAACGTCATGCGAGTGTGGGTTCGTTAATGGGGATCAAAAAGGCCATTATCGCGATCAATAAAATTGATTTAGTGGAGTATTCTGAAGCGGTTTTTAATACGATTAAAGCCGATTTTGAAGCGATTCGTTCGGAATTAACCTATGATGAAATCGCATATATCCCCGTTAGCGCACTGGTGGGCGATAATATCGTAACGAAATCGGAAAACACGCCCTGGTTTGAAGGCGATGCATTGTTAAGTACGCTGGAACATATTGAGATTCCGACAAAAGAAAATCTCGTAGCCCGTTTTCAGGTGCAATGGGTGATTCGGCCTAAAGATGAGGAAAATCACGATTACCGCGGATATGCCGGGCAAATCCTAAGCGGAAGTTATGCCACAGGCGATTCGGTAGTGATTTTACCTTCGGGAATTGAAACAAAAATTATAAAAATTGAAAGGCATCAGGAAGTGGTCAATCAGGCTACGGCTGGTGACAATGTGGTACTTCATCTGGGGCATAATATCGATATCAGTAGAGGCGATACGATTGTAAAAGCCAATGCCTTACCGCTCACGTCAAATGAATTAAAAGCCTGGATTTGCTGGTTGGATACGGCACCATTACAAATCGGAAAAACCTATCTGCTACAACATCGTTTTAAAACAGTACGCGTAAAAATCCAGGCGGTCGATCGGAAATGGGATGTCAACCAATGGCAATTTGATCAGACGCATGAACTTGGCATTAATGACATTGGTCAGATTGCCCTACGTTCGAGTCAGCCGTTGTTTTTTGATCCTTTTGCCGAAAATTCCCGAAACGGAAATGCCATTTTGGTCGACGAAACAACGTTCAATACGGTAGGTGCTTTAATGTTTTTACCCTAAAGCAATGGAACATCCGTTATACCGAAAAAATAAGGGAAACCACGAACGGATTCCCGATAAGGTAAAAACCGGGATATGGATCGAAAAGCTGTTTAACTGGCTTTTTGCGATCGATGCCGAATTGGACAATTATACCGTCTTCTTGGAAAAAGAAAAGGAATTGCAGTCGGAACTGACCGAAATAGTAAAATACGTACTGACAGATGAACAAGCCCAAATCGTAACAAACACCTTTTTTGAATCACTGGAAACCGTTCACGACTTACTGGAAGCCGATTTAGAAACCATTTTTAATTTCGATCCGGCGGCAAAATCCAGAAATGAAGTACTCGCGGCATATCCCGGTTTTTTTGCCATTGTAGTCTACCGTCTGGCGCATTTGCTCTGGAAAAGTCACGTACCGGTGGTTCCAAGATTGATTTCAGAATATGTACATAGCAAAACCGGTATCGACATCCATCCGGGAGCAAAAATCGGTGCTCGTTTTTTTATTGATCATGGAACAGGTGTGGTCATCGGAGAAACGACAGTTATTGGTAATGATGTTAAAATATACCAGGGTGTGACATTGGGCGCCTTAAACGTGAGTAAAGATAAAGCCGAAGAAAAAAGACATCCCACGATTGGTAACAATGTGATCATCTATGCCAATGCAACCATCTTGGGTGGCGAAACGCATATTGGCGATGATGCCATTATCGGCGGAAATGTATGGATCACGCAGTCGGTTCCCAAAAAATCACTGGTTTATCACAAAAGTGAGATCGTCATTAAAAACAAAGCTCCCTTTCCGGAGCCCATCAATTTTGTCATATAAAACAACTAAAAAAATAGAATCATGAAAGCAAATACAATTTTAGAAACAATAGGAAATACACCGGTTGTCCGACTTCAGAAGCTTTTTGGAGACTCCAAAAAAGTATGGATCAAACTCGAAAAAAACAATCCGGGTAATAGTATTAAAGACCGTATCGCGTTGGCGATGATCGAAGATGCGGAACAAAAAGGCATCCTGAAACCGGGGAGCGTTATTATTGAACCAACTTCAGGAAATACCGGTATCGGATTGGCTTTGGTTGGTGCCGTTAAAGGCTATCGGGTCATTCTGGTCATGCCGGAATCGATGAGTATCGAACGTCGGAAATTAATGGAAATCTATGGTGCCGAATTTGAACTGACACCACGGGAAAAGGGAATGAAAGGCGCCATCGAAAAAGCCAACGAACTGGTAACGCAAATCCCGAATGCCTGGTCGCCACAACAGTTTGATAACCCGGCTAACGTAGCCATTCACGAAAAAACAACGGCACAGGAATTAATTCAAGATTTTCCGGAAGGTATCGATTACCTGATTACCGGAGTAGGTACCGGCGGACATATTACCGGTGTTGCGAAAGTTTTAAAAGCCAAATTTCCAAAACTACAAGTAATCGCTGTCGAACCGGAATTATCACCGGTGTTAAGTGGCGGTGAACCTGGACCACACCCGTTACAGGGAATTGGAGCCGGATTTGTGCCTTCGGTTTTACAACCGGAATTATTGGACGAAATTATACAAATCGGCAAGGATGAAGCTTTTGATTATGCCCGTAAGGTGGCAAAAGAAGAAGGAATTCTGGTCGGAATTTCAACCGGAGCGTCATTGGCGGCTGTAGCCCGAAAAATTCCACAAATCCCGGATGGTGCTACAATTGTCACTTTTAATTATGATACTGGTGAACGTTACCTTTCGATCGAAGGGCTGTATTAATCCTGAAATAAACTAAGAAAACTAAAAAAACAATGAGTATAGAAAATAAAGGGAAAGTCATTTTAGCCGGAGCCGGTCCGGGTGATCCCGATTTAATAAGTGTAAAAGCGATCCGGTATCTGCAAACGGCAGATGTAATCCTGACCGATCGTCTGGTTGCGCCACAACTAATTGCCGATAATGCGCGTAAGGAGGCCATCATTATTTACGTTGGAAAACAATGTTCGAAAGGAATCCATACGCCGCAAAGCGATATCAATACGTTAATGGTGGAATTTGCGCTACAGGGAAAGTTGGTCGTACGACTTAAGGGAGGCGATGCATCGTTGTTTTCGAATATACTGGACGAACTGGAAGTACTCAAAGCCAATGCGATTCCGTATGAAATCGTACCCGGAATCTCCGCGGCTTTTGGTGCGGCAGCCTATACCGGTATTCCGTTAACGGCGAGAGGATTGGCACGTGGTGTGCGTTTCCTGACTTTATTCGATCTGGCATCGGTCACTCCGGAGCAATGGGCCGATTGGGGAACGACAGACGATACCCTTGTTTTCTATATGAGTGGCCAACGATTACAACAATTGGCCGGTTATCTGTTAGCCAACAATGTTGATCAAACTAAAGGACTGGCCGTGATTCAACAAGCGACAACGCCTTATCAAAAAACCAGGGTGTTTTCGTTTGCAGAATTAAAAACCAAGGAATTACCCGAGTTTGGTTATGTACCGACCTTATTAATAGTCGGGAAAGTGGTACAGTTGCACGAACAATTTGCCTGGTTCCGGGAGCAATCTAAAAACACTTCGTATTTCGATAATCATATAATAAACTTCCAACATGCTAGCTGAAAATAAATTAGAGGTACTAAAAGATCTGGTGCGACAGTATTCCCGTGAAGAAATTATCTGGACCAATGGCTATCTGGCCGGATTACTGGCGCAAAATGACGTACAGGGATCAAAAGAAACGGTAGTGCCTGTTTCGGTAAAACCAACGATTATTTACGGAACTGAAACCGGTAATTCTAAAAAACTGGCCACGCAGTTACAAACGGTTTTCAAAAAAAACAAAATCCAGTCGAAAGTGATCGATGCATTTCAATATCCGGTGGAAAAACTGGAAAAAGAAGACTTTCTGATTGTGATCATGAGTACGCAAGGTGAAGGCGATCCGCCACAAAATGCGGTTAAATTTTTTGACAATATCAGTAATAGCAACGTCAATCTTTCAAAAACCCGTTTTGCGGTTTTAGGATTGGGTGATTCGTCCTATCCGTTGTTTTGTAAAGCGGGTGAAGATCTAGACGAACAACTTGCACGACTTGGTGGACAACGCGCATTGCCGTTTCAGAAAGCCGATGTGGATTTTAGTCCGGTTGCCGAAAAATGGTTTGCCGAAATCCTGGAAAGTCTGCAACAAATAACGGTTGGAAAAGCGGTTGTAAATTCATCGGTTGCTACTCCGGTAACACAAAAGAAAACGTTTACTGGTATTGTACGGCATAAGGTCGTTTTAAACGATCGCGGTTCGAATAAAGAAACGCATCATATTGAAATCGAAACTGACGAACCGGTGGTATACGAACCGGGCGATGCGATCGGTTTTTATCCGGAAAATGCTACAACGGAAACATTGGAAATTGCAACATTGTTACAAGCCGCTTCCCGTAGTGATGAACTGAAAACCAAAAATATCAGAGGACTTTCGAAAAAATCACTGGAAGCACTTTCGAACCTATTGGGTGTGTCTATTACCGAAACAAAAGCCGATTTACTGGATATTCTACAAAAATATCCAATCGATGCGAAAGTCACCTTCGATGCCGTTATCGGATTGTTATTGCCCATTGCGCCACGTTTGTATTCGATCGCATCGGCTGCCGAAGCGCACGACGGAGAAATCCATATAACGGTTAATCGCAATGTGTTTACAGTAGACGGTATTCCGAAATCCGGGTTGTGTTCGCAGTTTTTAGCCGATTTTCCAAAGGAGGGAAGTCTTCCGTTTTACATTCATAAAAATCCAAATTTCCGATTGCCCGATCCGGATAAAGATATCATTATGATTGGTCCCGGAACCGGAATCGCTCCGTTCCGTAGTTTTCTGGCGCACCGCGATGCTACCGCTGCCGAAGGGAAAAACTGGTTGTTTTTTGGCGAGCAGCATTTTGTGTCCGATTTCTATTATCAGACCGAAATACAGGAATGGCTCGCAACCGGAGTACTAACGCGATTGGATACGGCTTTTTCAAGAGATCAGAAACATAAAATTTATGTACAGGATCGCTTAAAACAAAACGCAAAAGCGGTGAGTGAATGGTTGAATAACGGTGCTTATCTCTATATCTGCGGTCAAAAAGAACCGATGAGTACTGATGTTGAAAATACCTTGCTGGAGATTATCGCTACTGAAAAAAAGATCAGTAGTGCCGAGGCAAAGACAATTTTGGAAAACCTTGAGTCAGAAGGACGTTATCTGAAAGACGTATACTAAGCAAACATTAAATTGAACGATACTATGAGTAACGATAAATTATCCCCGATTGAAACGATTAAAGTGAATAGTGACGGACTTCGCGGGACCTTAAAAGAAAGTTTAAACGATAACCACACCGGAAATGTACGTCCCGACGATGAAGCATTGGTCAAATTCCACGGAATGTATGTTCAGGACGACCGCGACAGAAGAGCGGAAAGAGCCGAAAAAAAACTGGATAAACTCTATTCGTTTATGATCCGTTTGCGTATTCCGGGTGGTGTTATTTCGGCCGATCAATGGTTGGCGACACATGCGATTTCCGAAGAATACGGTACCGGAATCCTTAAAATCACAACCCGTCAGACGTTACAGTTACACGGTTTATTAAAACACCAGTTACAACCTACAATACAGGGTTTTCTGTTGGCAAAACTCGATTCGATTGCCGCTTGTGGCGACGTTAACCGAAATGTAATTTGTAGTTCGCATCCGCAGGTTTCGCCCTTATATCAGCAGATTTACGATTATGCAGATACCATTTCAACCCTGTTATTGCCTAAAACGCAATCGTATTATGAAGTGTGGATCGACGGTGAAAAAGCATACGAACGCTCTTCGGAAGCCGACCCGCTATATGAAGACCGTTACCTGCCGAGAAAGTTTAAAATTGCAATCGCGATTCCACCAACGAACGATGTGGATGTATTTGCCAATGATATCGGACTGATTGCTATTATCAAAGACGGACAATTGAAAGGATTTAATATCGCGATTGGCGGCGGATTGGCCACCACGCACGGAAATCCGAATACGTATTCGCGACTGGCGACGATTATTGGTTTTACCGATACGGAAGAAAAAACACTCAAAGCGGTATACGAGATTCTGACGATTCAGCGGGATTATGGAAACCGTAGCGACCGCAAACTTTCCCGCTTAAAATATACCGTCGATAAACTTGGCGTGGATGCGTTTAAAAAGGAACTGGAAAAACGGATTGGTTTCGAATTATTACCGGAAGAATCCTATACTTTTACCGAACGAAACGATCGTTACGGATGGCAGCAAAACCACGAAAAGAAATGGTTTTATACCTTGTTTATTGAACATGGAGTGATTAAACCCTATCAAAAGCAATTCCTTTTGGAACTGGCAGAATTACAGTTGTCCGATTTCCGGTTTACCTGTAATCAGAACCTGATTCTAGGGAATATTGCCGAAACGGCTAAAAGCAGGGTAGAAGCGTTGCTTGCTAAATATCAGATAGAAGAGCGCGATAGTGCGATGCGAAAAAGTTCGATGGCTTGTGTGGCATTGCCTACGTGTCCGCTGGCGCTGGCCGAAGCACAACGGTATTTGCCGGAACTGGTTACGAAAATCGAACCGTTTCTAAAAAAATACGAACTGGATCAGGACGAAATCAGCATCCGGATGACGGGTTGTCCGAACGGCTGTGGTCGACCGTATCTGGCGGAAATCGGATTGGTTGGTACCGGACCGGGTCAGTATAACCTGATGTTGGGTGGCGACCGTTTGGGAAATCGCCTGAATCAGATTTATAAAAAACAATTAAACGAAAACGAAATACTAACGGAACTCGATATACTTTTTGATCAGTATACTAAAGAACGCTTACACTATGAGACATTTGGGGATTTTACATTTCGGAAATACTTTTCCGTCAATTAAAAAAGACAGGATACGAATACTCTTTTTAACCCTGTTATTTCCCCTGTTACTCGTGGCTCAGAAAAAAGTAACCCATCAGCAGTTATTGTGGTTTGCCTATCATAATACGATTCGGTTTAACGAAAACTGGGCGTTGCTGAGTGAAGTTCAGGAGCGGCGTTTTTTTAATCCCGGAGCGCAACATCAATTGGTATTTCGCAGTAACATTCAGCGGAAGTTAATCGAAAACTGGAATGCTTCGGTTGGGATGACGTATTTTTTACAAAGTCCACAGGATCCGGAATCCGAAAGTAACCTGATCGTTCCCGAATTGCGCCCGGATATCGGTTTTGACAATAAGCAGAAATTAGCCTTTATGACGATCTCGCATCGCTATAAAATGGAAGCACGTTTTATGCACGATTTTGCCAATGACGAACTAACCGGTGGCTACCGTTTTTCGAGTTTCCGTTTTCGATACCAACTGGGATTGGACATTCCATTATGGCGACAGCAAGACACTAGGGAAGAACGATTAACGCTACGATTAAAAGACGAAATAATGCTTAATTCAGGAAGTAAAATTGTAAAAAACACTTTTGATCAAAACAGAATGTATGCAGGACTTAATTATCGGATCAATCCGGATTTTGCGGTTGAGGCCGGTTATCTCAACTGGTACCAGCAACGCGCTTCCGGAACGGACTATTACGACCGGGATATTATCCGTTTTTCGGTATTCCATACGCTATCATTAAAAACTAAAAAGCATGAAAAATAATTTGTTCCCAATATTCTTAAAAAGTGACTCGTATCGGTTTCTGATTGTTGGCGGCGGAAATGTGGGATTGGAAAAAGCCGAAACGTTATTGCGGCAAAATCCGTTGACCACTTTAACGGTCGTGGCGCAAAAGATCAACTCCGGTTTACGTCAGTTACAGCAAAAACACCCGCAACTTATTGTTCGGGAGCGGTCTTTTGAGGAAAACGATCTGGATACGACCGATTTTCTGATTATTGCCACGGATAATACCGCATTAAACCGGGATATCAAACAAAAAGCCAATGACAAAGGAATATTGGTCAATGCCGCCGATCAGCCGGACTTATGTGATTTTTACCTTGGCTCGATCGTAAATAAAGGCTATCTTAAGATTGCGATTTCAACCAACGGAAAATCCCCTGTATTGGCGCGTCGTTTACGCGAGCATCTGGAAGAGGCTATTCCGGAAAATATTAGCGATAGTATTGAAAACCTCAATGCTTTTCGCGAACAACATAAAGGCGATATTCAGGCCAAATTGGTTTCGTTAAACAAAGCAACCAAAGCACTGGTAAAGGAAACGGATAAAAGGGAAGGAAAAAAGTATAAGGAACTGACATTTGAAATTACCGTAGTTTTCCTGGCGGTCTTTTTTGGCTATGGATTGTCGTCGATCATTTCGGTTGACGAACTAAATGGCTATATCAAAGAGATTCCACCGGCATTTTACGGAATGGTACTGGTTGGCTTTTTTGCCCAATTAGTTGATGGTGCCGTTGGTTTGGGATATGGTGTGACCTGTGCGACGAGTATGATGTTGTTCGGGATAAAGTTACCGGCGATTAGCGGAAGTATTCATACCGCGGAGATGTTTTCCAGCGGAATCAGTGGATTTTCGCACTACAAATTCGGAAATGTCAACAAAAAATTATTGCTGTGGTTGGCCATTCCAGGTGTAGTTGGAGCCATTTGCGGTGCCTTGCTGTTGATTTACCTCGGAAATAAATACGAAACGATTACGTATGCCGTTTTGGCTACCTATACCATGATCATTGGAATACGTTTGGTGTTAATCGCTTTTCGGAAAAAAATCGTTCGGAAAAAAATAAAAAATACCGGTTTACTGGGATTTTCGGGCGGTCTTTTTGATGCTTTTGGCGGTGGTGGATGGGGGCCAATTGTTACGTCAACCTTATTGGCCAAAGGACGCAAATCCAATTATGTAGTCGGAACGGTGAGTTTGGCAGAATTTTTTGTAACACTGGCGGCTTCGGCTACGTTTTTTGCCTCATTGGGCGTCAGTCATTGGTATATTGTAGTCGGACTGATTTTAGGTGGTTCCATTGCCGCACCATTAGCGGCACGACTGGCCGGGAAATTACCACAAAAAACAGCCATATTAGCCGTAGCATTTTTGGTTATTGTGTTCAGTATCCGAATGTTGTTTAAAATATTCTAAGGTCTTTTATTGAAACAAAAAAAAGGTGCCGCAATAACGGCACCTTTTTCCTTTTCATAGCAATTATATAATAGGGGATATTAGAACTGTAAGTTTACAGTTAAATCAAATTCGTCGTTGATTGCTTTGTCACCGATTGAACTGAAAATAGAACCAGAGTTGTACTCGATACCAAATTTCGTTCTGTCAACTTTAAAGCTTGTTGTAGCCGTGTTCCCTTTTACAGTGATGTCGAAAGTTACAGGGTTAGTTTTGTCTTTAATTGTTAAATCAGCAGTAACAGTATACACATCGTTACCTTTGTCAGCGATAGTTTTGAAAACTAATTTAGACGTTGGGAATTTTTCAACACCAAAGAAATCGTCAGCTTTTAAGTGACCGTCTAATCCAGCTTTTGATTTACCAGAAACGTCAGTAGCACTGATTGTAGTCATGTCTACAGTGAAGTTACCACCTTTTAATTTTTTTCCTTTGAAAACTAAAGCACCTTCTTTTAAGTTGATAGTACCTTCGTGTTGTCCGGTTACTTTTTTACCAACCCAGTTGATTGTACTTTTAGAAACATCTACTTTTTTAGTTTGAGCTGATGCAGATAAAGTACCTAAAGCTACTACTAAAGCTAACGCAATTGATTTTAAATTTTTCATTTGATTTTAAAATGGTTTAATTAATTGATTATAAATTGATAAATAATTCTTCGTTTGATTTTCGCACTTTGGCGTAATGCTGTGTAGCATCTTCTTCATGTCGGTACCCTAAAGTAGCAATTAAGGAAGCATTTAATCCAAGTTCATTTAATCCCAGGATTTCATTTACCTTTTCCGCTTCAAAACCTTCCATAGGAGTGGCATCGATTTTTAATTCGGCAGCAGCACTTAAAAGATTACCTAATGCGATATAGGTTTGTTTAGAAGTCCAGTTACTTAGTTTGTCGGCTGGTAAAGTGGTTAACTTACTTTTCATAAAATCACCGTATCCGGCAATCGATTCCATCGGAATCTGACGGGTTTCCACAATATTGTTTAGGAAAGCATCAATTTGTTCAGCTCCAAAATCAGTCATGTTTGCAAAAACAAGCAGGTGAGAAGCCTCAACAATTTGTGATTGTCCCCATGAAACCGGCTGCAATTTTGCACGTACTTCCGGATTTTCAATGATCAATACTTTATACGGTTGCAGACCGTAAGAAGAAGCACTTAAACGGATCGCTTCTTTAAGGGTATCCAAATCTTCGTTGGAAATTTTTTTGGTAGCATCAAATTTCTTTGTTGCATAACGCCATTTTAGCGTTTCTATTAAATTACTCATGTATATTTCTGATTATATTGTTCGATAACGTTCCAGTAAATCATTTAAAAGTTCCTGTTCTTCCTGACTCAGGTTTTGTGCAAACAGTTGTTCGTGATGATCCACTTTTGGATCCAGTTCTTCCAGTAGTTCCAGGCCTTTATCGGTGATGGTTACTTCCATTTTCCGACGGTTGTCCGGACAAACTTCGCGGGTTACCAGATCTTTTAATAATAACTTGTCAACCAATCGGGTTGTGTTACTGGTTTTGGCCAGCATACGTTCCTGAATCACACACATATTGGTTGGCTTTGCCTTTTGGCCTCTCAAAATCCGCAATACGTTGTACTGTTCGCTTGATAATTCATAAGGCTTTAATACCTCAGCGAATTTCTCGGAAACCAAATTTTGAGTGTACAAAATGTTTAGCACTGTTCGTTTGCCCAGTGATAATGTTTTTGTAGATTTGATGATGTCTTCGATTTTCATTGTGTTATTAAATTTGTAGGTACAAATGTAGTAATGTTTTTAATTGTATATACAAATGTTTGTTTAATTTTTTGTTAAATTTATTTTCGAGCCTGTTAGAATGCTTAATTTTAGTGGCCTAAACCCGATTTATATCATGAGAAAAATTATAATAATGCTGGCTGTTTGCAGCTTTATGTCTTGTAAAAAAGAAACAACCACACCCGAAACAAACGTATCAGAACCGGAAAAAGCAGTTGTAGCCGATCAGCCAAAACCGATTAAAGTCTATGAAAAAGATGGAATTAAGGTAGCATCTTATGACTTTAATGCTTTTGAGCCGTTTTTAAAAAAGGATAACGATACGACCTATGTGGTTAATTTCTGGGCGACTTGGTGTGTACCATGTGTAGCTGAGTTACCGCATTTCGAAAAACTGAATGCGACCTATAAGGATCAAAAAGTAAAAGTCCTGTTGGTGAGTCTGGATATGCCACAAAAAGTGGAGTCCAATTTGCTACCGTTTGTAAAAAAGAAAAATATGCAGTCGGAGGTGATCTACCTGAACGATCCGGATGCCAACGCCTGGATTAGTAAAGTCGATACGGCCTGGTCGGGTGCAATTCCGGCAACGGTGATTTATAAAGGGAACAAACGCAAGTTTTTTGAACAGTCGTTTACCTACGAAGCTTTAGAAAAAGAACTAAAATCCGTAATGAATTAAGCAACCTAAAAAACAAGTATATAATATGAAAGCAATTAAATTTTTAGCCTTGGCGCTGGTAGTTGGTGTTATGAGTGCATTTACATTGATCAAACCAGCAGCCGGTTATAAGGTAGGCGATG